>JAAEMK010000498.1 GCA_024225635.1 Desulfobacteraceae bacterium
AAAATGGGTTACGGTATAATAGGTACAGGTTACGGTAGAAACGGGTTACGGTAGAAACAGGCTGTCGAGCTCGGAGTGGTACCAATGGAATCAGAAAGCTACGGGGAGTGTCCCGAGCAAAAAAATTTGAAAAAATGGGTTACGGTATACTAGGTACAGGTTATGGTAGAAACGGGTTATGGTAGAAACAGGCTGTCGAGCTCGGAGTGGTACCAATCGAATCAGAATGCTACGGGGAGTGTCCCGAGCAAAAAAAATTTGAAAAAATGGGTTACGGTATAATAGGTACAGGTTACGGTAGAAACGGGTTACGGTAGAAACGAGCTCAAAATTAACGGAAACTTATAAACGTGGTGGTCATAGTGTAAACGCGAAACAACATTAGCAAAACACGCACAAGTTGTCACGAATTGGGTTCATAGGACCCCGAGGGGGCGGGGAGTCATGACGTGATACCCGGCCTATACAATGGCGTGATACCCAAACCGTTATGACATGATACTTTAACAGAAAGTGGGCGCGCGTAGCGCGGTCAACGGGTTTCTGGTATCCAAAAAAGTCATATTATCTATCATTTCTGGTCAG
>JAAEMK010000499.1 GCA_024225635.1 Desulfobacteraceae bacterium
AGAAACCCTGTAACTGCAATGTAGGATCGTATTGATTCTGTTAAGTCTTCACGGCGTATAAACTTCTTTCCTGTAAAAATAAATTCTGATACAGTCTTTTCATCTGTGAGCAGCATATTCCCTCCGGAGTCTTTTTTTTTTTTCAAATTCTAAAGTACACCGAATGGAGAGCTGCTCACAGTATTTTTTAAAATATTCTCCTGCCCGTCAAAAAATCATTTTAATTTGCATGAAGTGTAAAGCGGGAAATGAAGGATGCCAAAAAACAATTGCAATAACACGATACTTTTTTCTCATCTGCACACCTCCTTCTATGTTTTAATAAATAATCTACATAGAGGTATCCCCCCCTCCCGGCATGGACGAAAAGCTTAACGACCTTTTCATGGACTTCACGTTCCCCGAGCAGGCATCCCCCCTTATGGTTGTTGGTTTTTTCCAGTATTATGAACTTTCTTTTCGCGAGGTTATCAGATAGGCGTGTTTGATTGCCAACCCTAAAAAATCACTGTCCGAGATCTCTGCCAATCCATGTTCAACCTGCCGGGCCTCTTGTATCGCTTTCTGTGTTGCGTCATCTTTATCAAGAATAATGAGACGAGACAACATGAGCAATTCCTGATCTGACAATTCTTTTCGTATTTCTTCAGCGACAATATTAATTGAAGCCTTTTTATCAGCTCTTGCCCAGTCAGCCGAAATCAACAGATCCCATTTATTGGGGGAGTCTTCTCTTAAAAACAGTGCAAACAAATCAAATTTGCCTTTTGTGTCGCTAAGTTTCTTTTCTACATTTTGGAATTTTTTAATTTGAGCTCTCATAATTGTTTTATCAGCTCCTTTGCAGAATCCAGCATGTCTTTGGCATCCGCTTCTTTAACATTTCCAATTGGTTTATAACGTGCTTCCGGATTCCACTGGGCAACGATAGACCACTCTGTTATATACTTTAATTTTACTTTGTCCTCCAATCCGGACAGATGAAGGAGAATATCGAGATCATGGGTTTTAAACGTACCGTATTTTCCGCTGGTTGGATATTCATTCCATTGAAGCGTTTTGCATATCCGTGCTTTTAAACCAAGTTCAATCGCATACCCACACAAATAAACGGAGCCATCAAAACGTGATGCTTCCAATAAAACTTCAGCATCCTTTAATCTTGCTTGAACAATTTTTTCAATTTCTGTTTGTTGCATATGGGCGCCCCAATTATTTACGGGTTCAAAATCATTCTTTGATGATTACGAACATTGACAGTACATAATGAAGGTTACGCCTTTTCGAACAGGATGCCGGAATAGCCGACAAAGCTGTCCCCGGGACTCTTTTCGTAGCTGGTTGCGTAGTCGAGTTCGATTCCCCTGACGGCGCCCAAGGCCTTGGAGGCGGTGGCGGCTGCGGCGGCTGCGCCTGCGCAGCAGAGGTTGTGGTTATTCAGGCCCTGGGCCACAATGGCGTCGGCATCCATTGAGACCATGGCCTTGATCGCCTTGGGGTCATTGGTTTTTCTCACCCAGTCATAGGCGGTTTCGCCGGTTCCTTCGGGGGTAAACCCGTAGTTGAGTCCATAGTGGGTCATGTCGGTGGAACCGATCACCTTGGTGGCAAGCCCCAGTTCCGAGGCCACATCAGCGGCAGCCGTTCCCATGATCCGGGCAACTTTTGAAGGCGGGACCCCCACGGGTACGATGGCTGCCGTTGGAAAAAAATGTTTAACAAAGGGGAGCTGGACCTCGATGGTGTTATCATCGGGAAAGGTTGCGGGCGACACGGAATTCGCCCCCACCCTTTTGGCAAGAGAGACGGCAAACGCTTCATGGACCGCAAGATCCCCGAAGGGCGTTTCCCAGCCCCCCCTTACCATGACGCGGGGGGTTGATCCCGGACTCATGTGAAGGCCGAACAGGAGCACCACGTCCACTTCCCCGGCCCCGGCCCCGGCCGCCATGGTTCCGATCACCCTGCAGGCGATGGAACCGGAATAATACCATCCGGCATGGGGCACGATTCCCCCCACATACTCTCCCTGGAGATCTCCTTTACCCTGGCTGAGAAACCCGGCTATGTCCCGTTCACATCCCCGGGCTTCGGCCGGATACCAGGAACCTTTGAATGCCGCGCGTTTTCTCTCCATGACTCCCCCCCTGTCCTGAACTGTCCAGGACCAAAGAAGTTTTCTGATTCTCTTGCCAAAAAAACACGAGAATCAGAGCTAAGAAGCAAAAGTGCTATATCTTTGACCGCACCTTTGATTCGAGCCAGCTGATCCAGGGCTCGAATCCCTCTTCTGTCTTTGCGGACAACTCAAACACCGGCATCCCCGGATGCACCTGGGTCATGTTGTCCACTGCCTCTTTCGCGTTAAAATCAAGGTAGGGCAAAAGATCGACCTTGTTGAGGATGGCTGAATCGGCCAGCCGGAACATCAAGGGGTATTTCAAGGGCTTGTCTTCCCCCTCGGTGACGCTCAGCAGAACGGTCCTGGCATCCTCTCCGATATCAAACTCGGCAGGGCATACAAGGTTGCCGATATTCTCGACAATGAGAAGATCCAGGTTATCAAGGTCAAACTCCCTGGCCGCCTTTTCGATGAGGTGGGCCGCAAGGTGGCAGTCGCCGCCGAACTGGTCCGTGTTGATCTGGATTGCCGCGGCACCTGTCGCTTCGAGCCTGTCTGCGTCATTGGTAGTGCAAATATCCCCCACGATGACTCCGGTCCGTATTCCGGGCATTATCCTTGAGAGGGTTTTGCAAAGGGTTTCAGTCTTCCCGGAGCCGGGTGAACTCATCATGTTCAGGACAAACACCTTTTTTTCCGCAAAAAATTTCCTGTTCTTTTCAGCCATGCTCTCATTGGCTTCCAGCACCCTCTTCTGAATCTTTATCTCCATAGTCTTTTGCCTAATCCTAACGTTGTCTCTTCATTCGGTTTATATCAATCTGCGATCTCAAGGGACGAGATCTCAAGCTCCCGTCCGGACAGCAACTCCACGGCGCCTTCCGTGCAGGCGGGGCACCGGAAGGCCGGTCCATCCACCACCCATTCGCGACCGCAGCTTTTGCACCTAGCCTTTACATCCACCTCGTCGATCTCAAGCCTTGCCCCCTCCAGGGGAGTATCCTTGCTTATAATCTCCATGCAGAACCTAAGACTGTGCTCCACAACCGCCGCAAGCTTGCCGATCCTGAGGTTAAGGACTTCAATCCTTGGATTCTCGATCTCCGGGGGAATCGATTCAAGGGCAATGTCAACTATCTGCTGGGCCACACCCATCTCGTGCATCGTTCCCCTCCTATACCCTGTCCATGGCCCGTTTGAACGCTGACCTTGACCGCTCTATTGTACCGTCATCCACGCAAAAGGCCAAACGGAAATATCCGGGTCCGCCGAATCCGGTGCCCGGCACGGCCAGGATCAGCTCCTCCTGGAGCATTCCCACGAACTTCACGTCATCCTGAATGGGTGATTTTACGAAGAGATAAAAGGCCCCGGGAGGGGTGGTAAAGGTGTAGCCCGCATCTTTGAGCACGTCGCAAAGCAGATCCCGCTTTCTTCGATAGGCGTCGATATCCACGCTGGCCCCCTGGATAAGGGGAAGCACCCGCTGCATCAGGGCCGGAGCATTGACAAACCCGAGAATCCGGTTGGTCAGGGCCAGGGCCGGCAGAAGCTGGTCCCGGAAGGGGCAGGCAGGGTTGACAACAAGGTAGCCGATCCGCTCCCCGGGAAGGGAGAGATCCTTGGAGTGGGAGGTTGCCACGATGGTGTTCTCATAGGCCGGGAACACCGGTGGAACCTCGGTGTTGTCGAACACGATCTTCCGGTAGGGTTCGTCGGACACAAGATAGATGGTGGTACCAAACTCGGCCCCCTTTTTCTCCAGGAGCTTGCCGAGTGCGGCAAGGCTCTCCTTGGAGTAGATCTGGCCGGTGGGATTGTTGGGGGAATTGATGATCACCACCTTGGTCTTTTTGGTGATGGCCGCTTCCATGGCGGCAAGGTTCAGGGTGAAGTCCTCATTTGCCTCCACCGTCTTGAGCACGCCCCCGTGGTTATCCGCGTAAAAGGTGTATTCAACGAAAAAGGGCCTTGTCACCAGGACCTCGTCACCGGGGTTGAGCAGGGCCTTCAGGATGATGTTGAGGCCGCCTGCCGCTCCGCAGGTGATAACGATGTCATCGGCGGAAAGAACGGCGCCCTGCTCTCCCCCCACGCTATCGGCAATGGACTGCCTCACCGAGGGGTGTCCGGGATTGGGCATATAGCCGTGGACATTTTCGCCCTTCTGGCAGGCAATCTTCTCAAGGGCCTCCTGAAAGGCCCGGGGCGGTTCAAGGTTTGGATTGCCGATGCTGAAATCAAACACATTGTCCGCTCCGTGCTCGGCCTTGAGCCTTCCGCCCTCCTCGAACATCTTCCTGATCCAGGAGGATTTTGACAGGGTCTCTTCAATCTTCGCTGCGATGGTCATGGATCAACTCTCCCTTTTTCTGTAGAACTCTTGTTTAAAAGCGGTAAACTGTCCTTTATTTATTGCATTGCGCATCTGCTGCATGAGATCAAGGTAATAATGCAGGTTGTGGATGGTGTTGAGCCGGTAGGAAAGAAGCTCACGGGACCGGTAAAGATGGCTCAGGTAGGCCCTGGAGTAGTTTTGACAGGTGTAGCAGGAGCACTCGCTGTCAATGGGCTCCCTGTCAAGCTTGAATCTTGCGTTGGAAATGTTGATGGTGCCCCTGGAGGTGAAGAGCTGCCCGTTCCTGGCGTTCCTGGAGGGCATAACGCAGTCGAACATGTCGACCCCCATGCCGGTGAGCTCAACAAGGTTCTCGGGTGTTCCCACACCCATGACATACTTGGGCTTCTCCTTCGGAAGCTGGGGAACCGTGTGGTCGGCCATCTCGTACATGAGTTCCGTGGGTTCGCCAACGCTCAAGCCGCCGATGGAATAACCGGGGAAATCAAGGTCGGCAAGCTGCCTTGCGGAGATGGAACGAAGATCCGAATACATGCCGCCCTGGACAATGCCGAACAGATTGTTGGGCCGACCCTTTTCGACCCAGAAATCCCGGCCCCGTTTGGCCCATTGGGTGGTCTTCTCAAGGGCGGTGGCCGCCTCTTTTTTGGTGGCCGGATATCCCATGCACCAGTCCAGGGACATCATGATGTCGGACCCGAGGATGGTCTGGATCTCCACGGCCTTCTCCGGGGTGAAGAGATGGCGGGAACCGTCTATATGGGACTGGAACGACACCCCCTCATCCTTGAATTTGGCAAGCTTTGCCAGGGAAAAAAACTGGAAACCGCCGCTGTCGGTAAGAATGGGCCGGTCCCAGTTCATGAACGAATGAAGCCCGTTCATGCGGGTCATCACCTCACATCCGGGCCTTAAATATAAATGATAGGTGTTTCCCAGGATAATCTGGGCCTGGCATGCCTTGAGTTCCTCAACGGACACGCCCTTGACCGTGCCAAGGGTTCCCACGGGCATGAAGATGGGGGTTTCGATCACCCCGTGGGCCGTGGTGATTTTTCCGGTCCTTGCCCTGGACTCCCGGGACTGGTTTATGATGTCAAATGTTAACATAGTCTCCTTTACATGAAACTCCGGTTAAAGCGATGTAATCATAGGAATTTCATTTTTAGTTGAAGCCGACGCGCAAATACCATGCTCCGGCCATGCCGGTTATTCGATGAGCATGGCATCGCCATAGCTGAAAAATCGGTAGTTTGATTGAACGGCCTCTTCATAGGCCCTGAATATTTTATCTTTTCCGGCAAAGGCGGAAACGAGCATAAGAAGGGTGGATTCGGGCAGGTGGAAGTTTGTGATAATGGCGTCCACCAGCTTGAACCTGTACCCCGGATAAATAAAAAGGTCGCAAACGCCTCCGCCCGGCGCTATCTTGCCTGAATCATCCGCCGCAAACTCCAGGGTCCTGACACTGGTGGTGCCCACGGCAACCACCCGCCTGCCCTCTTCCCCGGCCCTGTTGATGGTCCGGGCACTCTCCTCGGAGATGTGATAGGATTCACTGTGGATCTTGTGGTCCCGGATGTCGTCCACCCGGACCGGAACAAAGGTGCCGTAACCCACATGGAGTGTAACGGTGGTAAACTCGATCCCCTTTGCCCGAAGCTCCCGCATCAGGGAGTCGGTAAAGTGAAGCCCTGCCGTGGGGGCGGCAACCGCGCCCTCTTCCTTGGCATAGACGGTCTGGTAACTGGTCCGGTCCTGGGTATTCACCCCGTTGTTCCGCCGGATATAGGGCGGCAACGGCAGCTCTCCCCGGCTCTTCAGGGCCTTGACAACATCGCCCTCACAAAAGAACCGAAGCTCGAAAAGCCCCCCTTTCCGCTGTTCGACCCTGGCCGTAATCTCGTCGCCAAGGTGAAGAACAGCCCCCTCCTTTGGGCTTTTGGAAGCCCGCACAAGGCAGTCGCACTGGAAATAACCGTTGGCTTCAAGGCTCTTCAACCCGGTGGCGTAATCAACGATCATCACCTCCACGGCCCCGCCCGTGGTCTTGTTGCCCTTGAGCCGCGCCGGCACTACCTTTGTGTTGTTGATCACCACAAGGTCGCCGGGGTTGAGCAGGTCCAGTATTTCCTGGAACCCATGGTGGGAAAGGCCGCCACTTTCTTTGTCCAGCCTCAGCAGCCTTGATCCGTCCCGGGTCCCGCAGGGTTCCTGGGCGATTCTATCCTCTGGAAGGTCATAACAATAATCAGTCAAGCCATACATCAGCCAAGATTCCTCCCCAGATAAACAATACCAAGCCCCAACACCATGAGCATACATCCGAACCTGCGCAGGGCTCCGTCAGGAAGGGTCAGGACCACCTGAATCATCTCCTTCATCCGGGCGGGAAAGGCAAAATAGGGAAGCCCTTCCACGATCATCACCATGCCCATTACACATAAAAAAAATTCCATTGACGATCATCCTCTTTTCACGTCCCTGCCGATATCCTGTACCCTTGTCACCGGCCCGGGCGTTTCATGAACTGTATAAAACGGCGTTCCCGCCGAGATTGCATTTTATGCAAACAGTCAATATAACATAAAGAATAATATTGATAAATCAAATCATCGAGGTTATAAGATATTGTTGTATTTTGTACGCCATCCAAGGATTTAATCGTTAACGCCGCCCAAGGGCGGCCAAGAAACAGGAATAACAGATTTATGCGGTTTGAACCTGTAATAGGGTTGGAAGTCCACGCCCAACTCGACACCGAGACAAAGATATTCTGCAACTGCTCCACCAGTTTTGGAGCCTCCCCCAATGCCCACACCTGCCCGGTATGCACCGGAATGCCCGGGGTTCTTCCCGTGCTCAACCGCCAGGCCGTCACCTATGCCATCAAGACCGCCCTTGCCACCAACTGCACGGTTGCACGGGAGAGCAGGTTCGACAGGAAAAACTATTTTTACCCGGACCTTCCAAAGGGCTACCAGATAACCCAGTATGCCGCCCCCATTGCCGAGCACGGCCATCTCATGATCGAGCTGGAAGACGGCAGTGAAAAAAAGATCGGCATCACCCGGATTCACATGGAAGAGGACGCGGGCAAACTGATCCACGACCCGGACCGGCCCAAGAGCATGGTTGACCTGAACCGGACCGGAATCCCCCTGGTTGAGATCGTCAGCGAACCCGATATCCGAACCCCGAAGGAAGCAGGGGCCTATCTCAGGAAACTCCACGCCATCGTCCGGTACATCGGTATCTGCAACGGCAACATGGAAGAGGGAAGCTTCCGGTGCGATGCCAACATCTCCCTTCGGCCCGTCGGCCAGGAAGAGTTCGGCACACGGACGGAGCTGAAGAACCTCAACTCCTTCAGGAACGTTGAAAAGGCCATTGCCTACGAAATCCAGCGCCAAACCTACCGCCTTGAAGAGGGCCATGAAATCGTCCAGGAAACCCGGCTGTGGGACACGGCCAGGAACCGGACCGCGTCCATGCGAAGCAAGGAGGAGGCCCACGACTACCGCTATTTTCCGGAGCCGGACCTGGTGCCCCTGATCGTTGACGACGAGTGGATGACCGAGGTGAAGGACAGCCTTCCCGAGCTTCCCGACGCCAAGCGGGCGCGGTTCATGGAGCAGTATGCCATGTCCGCCTATGACGCCTCCGTGCTCACCTCCGGAAGAAGCCTTGCCGACTACTTTGAAGAGGCTGCCAAAGGACTCAAGGACGCAAAACTTGCAGCCAACTGGGTCATGGGGCCTGTGCTCGGGCTTCTCAAGAACGGGGAAGTCACCATCGAAAGCGTTTCCGTTACGGCCGGCCGCCTTGCGGAGCTCCTGAAGCTCCTCGAAGCCAACACCATCAATGCCAAGGCAGCCAAGACAGTGTTCGACGAAATGGTCGCCTCCGGCAAGACTCCCGGAGAGATTGTCAAGGAGATGGGGCTGGAGCAGGTCTCCGACCAGAGCGCCCTGGACGACCTGGTAACAAAGGTCATGGATGCCAACCCGGACGAGCTTGAGGCCTATCGCGGCGGCAAGACCAAGCTCTTCAGCTTTTTTATGGGACAGATCATGAAGCAGAGCCGTGGCAAGGCCGATCCCAAGGTCGTAACCCGGATCCTGAAAGAAAAATTATAGCCAGGGAGTTTTAATTTGAAGCCCATAGACTCAATCACCACCATCGCAAGGACAGGATTCCTGTCCCTTGCGGTATCGGCCCTCCTGTTCCAGGGACAGGCCCTGGCAACCAGCAAGAAGATCGCCATTCTTCCCTTTGAGGTCCACTCCCAGAAAGAGCTCTCCTATATCGGGGACGGCATATACCATATGCTGACGTCCAGGCTGTCATGGAAGGAGCGTGTCATGGTGGCGGAGAGCAATGAACTTCCAGCCTCCCCCAACAACTCCATGGCGGCGGTGGCTGCCGCCACGGATGCCGATTATGTCCTTTCCGGCAGCATCACCGAATTCAACGGGGCATTCAGCGTGGACACCACGGTCTTCAATCCCGGCGACAACACAAGGGAGACCTTTTTTAGCCAGGCGAACTCCATGGATGAGATCATCCCTGAACTCGACATCCTGGCGGCAAAGATCAACCACAAACTGTTTGACCGGAAAACCGCGGCCCTCGAAACCCTGAAAGAGAAATCTCCCGAACCGGAGGTCTTCGACATACGGGCAAATCCTGAAAAACTTATGCCCAGCCCCATGGAAACCAATTCCAAAGACAAACCCTTCTGGAAAGTATGGGATAACGGCACGGCCTCTTCCCGCCATGCCGGTGGTGAAGACAGGCCTTTCTGGAAATTCTGGGGCAAGAACACACCTGAAGACGAGTTTGAGGCCGTGGAAGAAATCGAGGTAATCGGAGACATTGATTACAGTGACGAGCCAATGGATGAAAAAGAAGACAAACCCTTCTGGAAGGTGTGGTAAAGCAACCGCGGATCCACATCATACCATGTGAAAAAACAAGCCCCGGAAGAGCCCCCTCTTCCGGGGCTTTTTATATTAATATAGAGCCCCAACGTCCCCAACATATAAAAGAAAAGCCCCGGAAGAATTGCTCTTCCGGGGCTTTTTGCTTTGGGGTTGATTCGAAAATCGGATAGAATTTAGAAGGTCAGGGTCAGCTTATGGTAGAGGGTGAAGATCTCAGGATCGATGTTGGCGTTTTCCTGGCCGGTCGCCCTGGTCTTCCAGTAGTCGCCGCCGTCAAGGTATGCGGCAATGGCCTTGTACTCGAGATTCTTTGTGAGATTCCAGGTAAAGGAAAAATCATACTCAATTCCCTGGTCGTCATCATAGTCCATTCCGGCCGGTACCTCGTCAGCCTTGGAAACGGCAGCCATGAGGCCGAGGTTGACGGTGTCCGTAACGTCATAGTCAACACCGGCATAAAGCATCTGGTAACCGTCCAGCATGGCGGTGGAGGCGGTTCCGAAGCCGTCTCCGATATGGTTTCCCACGCCTGCAAGGCTTGTATTCATGCCGTGGGAATCATCATTGAGAATAAACATTTTTTCCCAGTCGGCACCCGGGGAAACATAACCCATGGATTCGATGTCGTCATCCGTATAGTCGGCATCGCCTGTGACATGGGCAAAACCGAGCAGGAATGTTCCGGGACCGAAATCATACCCGCCTTCTATGAAATAAGCAAAAGCCTTGAGATCTCGATCCTTGACCCCCGGTGTATCGTATTCGGCCGTACCAAAAGCGTAATCAAGTTCTGCCGTGATCTCGAGATCACCGAATTTACCCTCAAAATAAGGAGCGAGCAGAATCACCTGAGCCGAACAGGTGGCACCCCTTGAGGCAATCACGTTCATGGGATCGTTGGCGCTGCCTCCAAATGACGCCGGTGCGCCCAGGGTGGCATTCCGGGACTGGAAATCCGGATTAGCGCCGATAAAAGCCACCACGTTAGCTCCGGGAACGCCGCCATCCATGGCAAGGGCGGTGCCGTAAGCAGTCAAATCACCTGCATAGTCCTGGACGGCTCCGGTAAGGTCCATTGAGGTGTAGGCGATCTCATCCTTGTAAACACTACCGAAACTGTTTGTCGCATATGCCTGGCCGGGATCCTGGAACTTCTTGAAATTGTAGAACGCGGTCAGGAGACCCGTGGTGTAAGCCTTGGTCTTGTAGGTAAAACCGACATAGTACTTGTCATTATCCTCATCACTGAAATCCGTGCCCTTGTCGTTTTCCGTAACCTTTTCCGCGACAGCGCCGATATAGAAGGTCCCCTCTCCCAAGGGGATGGGGAGGATATACTTGATCCTGTCGGTATCGTCCTCATCATCGCAGAAGTCCGTTCCCCAGGTTACACCCTCCATGCGTCCCAACTGAAAAAGGCCCACGGGGCTTTTCCAGGTCAGATAGGCCCGGTCAAAATCGATATTGTCATCATCGGTGTCCCTGTCGATGCCGGTATCGTTCACGCCGTTATCAAAGGCGGAATCCTTGGAGGAGAGCACCTTCTCAAGGGCGTCGAACCGGGTGGTCAATTTGAGGTCGTCCGTAACCGTAAAATCGGTCTTCACACGCAGTCTCATCTGGCGAAAGTCACTGGTCTTATCGTCCTTATCCATTGTTTCGCTCGAGTTGAGAATACCCTCCAGCTCAAAGTCACCGCTGAAATCAACTTCCACTGCCATTGCCGGCAAAGCAAGTCCCGTGGCAAAACAGAAAAGAACAGCCACCAACATCATTTTTCTCATCTTTTTCCCCTTTTTGTTAAAAAAGAATCGCAATAATAAGAATCAGCAAACAGCCCTTGGTACGCAATAATGACCGCCGTTCCATCACAAGACCGATTGCCACCTTTTCCTTAGCATCCTATCTGCATTCATAGAAAATGAACCCCTTTCTATGAATTACACATTTGATCCTAGTATTGTCAAGCGTTTTATCACCAAAACACCGTTATAGTAGCAAAACAATGCTGCAATAAGAAATGACAGGGATGAATGAACGGGTACCCGTTGGAATCCGCTCGGAAGGCTGACTTAAAAGGCCGGAGGGAATTTATCTTGTGATGGGAGCCTGGCAGGCCCGACCGACCTTCACTGAACAGCCGGGCCTGTTTTTACTACGCCGTGATCGCATTACCACGGGTATTGACTATAATTTTTCCACGGCAACAACGGATCGCTTTTTATTCAGCAGGGTCCCCTTGTCCCTGGTCATGCAGTAAATCAATTCAACCCTTCCGTCGTTGTCCAGGTCCTCCAAGGCCCAATCGGCAATGTAACCGTCAACCTGGGCGGTCTCCCAGAGAGTGCGCATGCCGGAAGCATTCCATGCCAGGCATTTTATGGAACCTGCGGTAAATTTCCTGAACCTGTTAAGGAAACCCTTGGAAAGGTCACGGTTGTGAACCACGATCGCCTCGTTGCGTCCGTCCTGATCCAGGTCAGCCACGGCCATCCTTGTATTGATATAGTGCCGCTGCTGATCCTCGGAGGCCTGGCCTGCTTTTTCCCCCAGAAAGAAAGGTGTGGAACCAAAGGAGGAGGAATTTGACCATTCAGCCTGTACGGCGGACCGGCTCAGGGTCAGTTTACCCTGATCGTCGAGCCACAATGTCTGTTCAGCCCCGGCGCCGAGGAGATCCCCTTTGGCAAAGCTGAAGATATCCACCTTTGGCGGGAGGGAGACCGCTCCTGCCTTTTCGAAACCTGCCCCGTCCCAGGCAAGGGAGCAGACCCCGCCGCTGAAAAGTTCGGAATATCCTCCCTGCTGCCCGAAAAGCCGTTTTTCCCCGTCGATTGAAACGACCCTGAAATACCAGTCGCTTTCCTTGACAATAGTTTTAAATGCTCCCTGGCTCCACTCCAGGACAAAGGAGCAGACGCCGGCCTTTCTATCAACACAGGTGACAAAGATCTCGGCTTTGCCGTTCCGGTTCACATCGGCAACATCAACGGCCTTAAAAGACTTATATCGTTTGCCTTTAAACTGGCCTTTTTTAACAAGGGTTCCATTTTGCAGGGAAAAAAGGTTCAGCGAATGTTCGTCAATCAAGACGATATCGGCATGGCCGTCACCATCCACATCCCCCGAACCCAGTCCGGTAAATTCGGTGTTGAACGTCCGGCTCCTGAAAACCGGATCAACTGAAACCGGAGCCTTGGAAACGGAAACAGGCACCTCGGGTTTGGATAACTGATTGGCGGCAATCCCGCCAGGGCTCTTTTCAACCTCATTTACCAGCGGGGCGGCCCCTGTCGAACCAAACGTCTCCGGCCGGGCTGCCGGAACAGCCCCGCCCAGGACAACGGCTTTTATCTTCTCGGAAATCACTGCGGCGTGGCGAAGGATATCCTCCCGGGAAGTACCCGACTCATGAAAATAACAGACCACCCTGCCTTTGTTGAGATCGATCAGTTCCGCATCCGTGCTGATGGTTGCCCCCATGATGGTCAGGCTTCCCTTTACAAGGAAATTGATACCGGAAAAGGCATTTTCCCCGGCAAGGGTTTCCAGCATCCCGGGAACGATTTCAATGTTGGAATCCTTAAGGCTCTTCCGCCTGCACTGCACCTGTATCTCGCCGGTATCCCCGACCCTGGAACAGACCATGCGGGTAAGCCCCTTGCCAAGGAATGCTTCATCATCCTGGGACAGGACCTCAAAGGGAAAGATGGCTATGGTTTGAGGGTTGCCTGCGCAAACCCGGTCTGAAGTCAAAAACAAGGATAAAACAGCTAAAACAGCGAGACAAAATGAAACTCCACGTTTATTGCCCAATTTACCGCTCCTTTTTTTAGGTTAAGTTCTGAAAATGGATTAACGTTATACAATCGGAACCTAAAAATAAAGAACTAATTGAAGGGGGGAAGGATAGGAGGAGGGGCCGATGGAAGCCGACCGGCAGTGGAAAGGAAACGAAAAATGCCGTGGAGATGCATTCTGCACCCCCACGGCATTATATCAACTAAATCAGATCAGCTGTAAGGCTGTCTTAGAAGCTGAGGCTGAGCTGAGCACCAAGCTCATAGGGATCTTCGTCGTTGTCACCCTTGTAAGTTGCGTCGTCAGCAAAGAGGTATGCTGCAACAACATCGAGGGTAAGACCGTCGATCAGCTGGTAGCTGGCCTGGAGGTCAAGCTCTGTTCCGAGCTTGTCGTCGCCGGCTGCATTCTCCTCAGCGAGTATTGCGTACCAGAGGTCAGCAGAGAGAGAGAGTTTCTCGGAAGCCTTGAAAGTTGTTCCCAGGTTGAAAGCGGCGACGTTGGAGATATCATCGGCGGGAGCACCTGCGGAAGCGGCGTCATCAAAGGTACCAAGACCCATGATCTCTGCCCAGTAGTAAGAGCTGCCGGGCATATCAGCGCCACCGAAAGACTCGTAATCGTCACCATCATCATCACCGGTAGCATAGAATGCCTGGCCGTGGATGGAGAGAACATCTGATGCAGCAAAGTCGCCGCCAAATGCTACGAGGTATGCAGAGACGTCTGTATCAGTTGCGTCGAACTCACCACCTTCATAAATGAGGGTTGCCCATGCGGAAGCAGCACCGAGGTTTACATCTGCATTGAGAGCGAGAAAGTAAATGTAGGAGCTGTCAGCAAGGTCAACATAGGTGACTTCAGGGGTGATGGAGAAGGCGTCTGTTGCAACAGTGTGCATCAATGTGTAGAACTGAACGTCGTCACCGCAGTTGGCGCTGTTTTCCTCAGCCTTTGCAAAAACAAAGGCGGTGGAGCCGGCAGAGAGAACCGCACCGGAGAAATCATCGTCAAAGATGAAACCACGGGAAAGAGTAGCACCCTGGGTACCGAGTTTTGCGTTGAGTGCGCCGAGGTTGAAATCAACGTAGGTGTGTTTTACCTCAACCTTAACACCGTCAGCGCCAACCTTTCCATAACCGCTATCACCCCAGTCTGCGTCCATCTCGAACTTGCTTACGAACTTGAGGTTGTCGTTGATCTGAGCTGTGTAGTAGAGACGGGTTCTTGAATCGATCATGGAAGCGTCATTCTGAGCATAGGGTGTTGTTGCCTCTATTGCGCCTGTTTTGGAATTCAAAGCGTAGGAGGGTGTTCCCGCGATTACGTCTTCCTTGTCTGTTCCGTCAAAGTGCTTTGCAGTGAAAGCCCTTACACGAAAGTAACCGCCGAACTCGTGCTCGACTGCGAATGCGGGAGCTGTGAAAGCGATTCCCACGATAGCAACCAAGGCTGCGATCATCATCTTCTTCATCTTCTTTCTCCTTTTCTTAAACATGCCGGTCAACCCCGTTTGGACACCATGCCCTTACAGGACTCTTTTGTTCAAAAGAAGCTCCTTTAATTCTTCTTTATTACAAACAGATACGAACGGCATAATCGGTTTAGAACGCTCTTTTTGACAAAAGAACATAGAAGCAATATCAATGGAAGGGATCTGTGTCAAGTATTTTTGCTTACAATGCGATTTTTCCAGCCGCGGGATAGCGCTTATTCACTTTACTTTTCCGGCTATTATGGTAAAAAGCAGGTACTTATTTTCAATAAAATCACGAAACCATTAATACGATACAGAGGAGCGCCCCCAATTGAAAGTCCGCAAAACGCCGATACTTTTAACCGTTCTATTATTTCTTTTCTGCCTTGCCGCACCGGCCCTGGCGGAAAAGACCCGAATCATTGTGAAACCGTTCAGCATCGAGGCAGATCAGGAATACCCATTTCTCAAAAAAGGTGTTTTCAAGATGCTGCTCTCCCGTCTTGAAATTCCGGGAATCTGCTCGCCGGTCCTTGAAAACGATCCCGAAGCGTCCCTTGCCAACTATGTCCTTACCGGCACCATCCTGATCTTCGGCGACGGAATCAGCACCGATGCCAAACTGACGGACACAACCACCGGTGCGGCCGCCCTTTCGTTCAACCGGTTCGGTAAAACAAAGGGAGACGTCCTCGCACATGTTGACCTTCTTGCCCGGGAGATCAAAACCGAAATCCTTGGCGTCGGACCAAAACCCAAGACCGTTGTGCAGCAGCCCATCCAGCAACAGCAACAGCAGCAGCCCCAGGCCCAGGTCCGGCAACCCCAGGGAAAGGCCCAGCTGTGGCGAAGTCCGGCACTCAAGAATAAAATCATCAGCCTTGCAATCAGCGATATAAACGGGGATTCTAAAAACGAAACCGTGGTATGTTCACAAAAAAGCGTTCAGGTGTTCCTCCGGGAAAACAGGACATTAAAACGTCTGGCTGAATTTGATTTAAACCCAACGGATCGGGTCATCTCCATCGATGCCGGAGACATCAACGCCAACGGACGCTCGGAAATCTATGTCAGCTGTGTGGACAAACGGACCAATCTTCCGTCATCCTTTATTATGGAGTGGAACGGCTCGGAATTCACCAAGATCGCGGCCCGGCAGCCATGGCTGTTCAGGATCATCGAGACCACAACAAGGGGCACCCTGCTCCTCGGACAGGACGTCAACGGCAAAAAGAACCAGCTGCGTTCCCCTGTCTATCGAATCACCTGGCAGAAGACAGGACTTGTCGAAACCGAGCTCAAGCTTCCCAAAGGGCTCTCCCTCTATAGTTTCACCTTTGGGGACCCCCGGAACACCGGAGAAGAATTGCTGGTCGCTCTCACCCGGGACGGACGAATCAAGCTTTTCACCCCGGAGGGAGATGAAGTATGGAGAAGTAATGCTGATTTCGGAGGCACCACCGCATTTGTCGAATACAAGGGAAACAGGTACAACAAGGATGACGGCTACCAGATGAGCAGACTTTTCCTCCAGCAGAGAATCCATGTGGCGGATCTTGACAATGACGGAAAAAACTCCGTCCTGGTGGTGAAAAACGTCGACACTTCCAGCGGGCTCCTTGCCAAAACCAGGTACTTCTCAAAGGGCCATGTAAAATCCCTGAGGTGGGATGAAATGGGCCTCACCCCCGAGGGCCGGACGCGGTCTTTCCCGGGCTACATCTCCGACTATGTCCTGGCCGACCAGAACAACGACGGAAAAAAGGAGCTGGTCTACAGCATCTCCCGATCCGACGGTGTCGTGGATCAGAAGCACACCACCCGGCTCTACTCCCAGGACAGGCTTTCCATAAGCTACAACGAAGCCTTCTAAAAATGATAAAACGGGGTCAGGCGGTGGCATACGCCTCGATGTAGGAGGGCGCAGGCTAAATTTGCTTCGCTCGTATCGAGGGGGACAGGCTTAGCTTATTGGCATTTTGTTGGTTTGACCAGGGATGTCGCAATAAGCTAAGCCTGACCCCGGCTGTTGTGGGTAGACGAAATCCCTTAAGCCTGACCCGGCCCTTTGACTGTTTCCACCTGCGCCATCCTTCAATATTTAAGATCAGACGATCCGTTTAAAGAGCTTTTCAATCTCCTGGCGGCCCCACTGAATCCTGGTGGGACGCCCATGGGGGCAGTGGCTGGGGTTCTCACATTGCTCAAGCTCCCGGATCAGGGTCTCCATCTCCTGGAGGTTCAGCACCTGGTTGGCCCGGATGGCGGTGTGGCAGGCCATGAGGGTGATGCACTCGTCAAGCCATTCCCGGGTGTCGGCCATGGCATCCCCACCCGATTCAAGCAGCTTTTCCACGATATCCAGGATCAACGGCCGGATATCCCTGTCATCGATGATGGCGGGAACGGCCTTGACGATAAAGGCGGTTCCCCCAAAGGGCTCGATCTCCATGCCCACGGCTTCAAGCTCCGGAATGATCTGCTCCAGAATATCGGCCTCCTTGTAAGTGAGTTCCAGGGTTTCAGGCACGGCCAGGGTCTGGGAGGGGGGACGATAGGAATCAGACCTTTTTTTCAACCGCTCATAGACAACCCTCTCATGGGCGGCATGCTGATCCACAAGCTCCATGCCGTTGTCCGTTTCAAGAACGATATAAGTTCCCAGTACCTGCCCGACCACCACGGGATCAGATCCGCGCTTTTGACGAATTTTCCCGGATTCAGGCGCCACAAACTCGGGTTTGGCAACCACCTTTTGAATCGCCGCTTCGGCCGGCTCAATTTCAGGAAAGGGCAGATCCGATTCAAGCTCCGACACCTTGGGCTTAACCGGTTCCCCAGCGGGTTTCCCCCACTGGAACAGGGAACGGTCCACCGCCGGCGCCTTTTTCCTTTGACCAGAAGCGGTTTGGACGGGGCGCGGCAGGTCGTCATCAACAGATTCGCCCACTGATTCGGACTCGGACTCCTCCGGCTCCCCCAGCGACGGGGATTCGGCCGACCCGGACCGCTCCGTTTCCGCAAGGGCATGGTTCACCGCCCGGACCACCAGGCCGAATACCTGCCGCTGATCCGAGAACCTCACCTCAAGCTTGGAGGGATGAACATTGACGTCAACCTGATCAAAGGGAATGGTAATGAAAAGAATTCCCAGGGGATAGCGGCCTTTCATCAGCCGGCCCTTGTACCCCTTGAAAATTGCCGCCACAATCCCCTTGTCGGTGATGAGCCGGTTGTTTACAAAGAGCCTGAGATTCCTGGAGGTGCTCCTGGTAAGGGAGGGATCGGACACATACCCTGTCACGCCGGTTTCCCCCTGGGTCATGGCGACCCTGCACAGATGGGGCAGGGTCGCCATGCCAAACACCTCCCCTGCCCGTGTCTTCATGTCGGCGGGGGATGAAAACGCCTTTACCAGGCGATTGTTGTGCATAAGGCGGAACCCTACATGGGGATTACCCAGGGCCATGCCGGAAAACGCATCGGCAATGTGCCCCATTTCGGTGTTGATCCCCTTTAGAAATTTTCTCCGGGCCGGGGTATTGAAGTAGAGGCGGCCCACCTCGATCATGGTTCCCGGAGGGGCGCCCGCGTCGGAGACATCCATGATTTTACCGCCGCTGATGTGAATCCTTGTTCCCACATCGCTGTCATGTTCCCGGGTGGTCAGGGTAAACTTGGACACAGACGCCATGGAGGGAAGTGCTTCCCCCCTGAAACCAAAGGTCTTGATGGCAAAGAGATCGTCATCGGTAAAAATTTTGCTGGTGGCATACCGTTCGATGGCGAGCAGGGCATTGTCCCGGGACATGCCCGAGCCGTTGTCCGAGATCCGGATAAGATCCCTGCCCCCCTTTTCGATCTCGGCCACGATCCGGGTGGCACCGGCGTCAAGGGCGTTTTCAACAAGTTCCTTGACGACTGAGACAGGCCGTTCCACCACCTCTCCAGCGGCGATCTTGTTGGAGAGGATATCCGGAAGAATTCGTACATCAGCCATGGCAGCTCACCTGTCGGACTCCCGGACAAACCTCAGGAGGAACTCCCCTTCCCCCGGACTCAAATCAAACCGGATGCAGGCCTCGTCCACAATGACGACCAGGCTTTTTTCCGGATGGGCGGTCCGCTCTTCCGAGATCCAGCGGACAGCGGCCCTTATGCTTTCGCCTTCAGGTATTGGATGGGTCATTTGCTCCTCCCAAGGATATTTATGGCCCATTGCATTTGAATAGAGCCCATGCCTTATCACTATGGATAAGCAGACATCAATTCAAGCGCAACATCCATAGGTTAAATTAAAGTTCCGGCAGCCCCGGCAACGACGGCCCGCTCTGCTCAAACCCGTAGCCCGCCCTGAGCACGTTCATCTCGTCAAACCGCTTTCCAAGGATCTGCAGACCCATGGGCAGTCCGGTCGAGGAAACGCCGCAGGGAACCGAGAGTCCCGGAATCCCGGCCATGTTGGCCGAAAGGGTGAAGATATCGCTCAAATACATGGTCAGCGGATCATCCACATTCTCTCCGAGCTTGAACGCCGGTGTCGGGGCCACGGGAGAGATAATGATGTCGCAGTCTTCAAAGGCCTTGGCAAAATCCTGCATGATCAGGGTTCTCACCCGGGATGCCCGGCCGTAATATTCGTCATAGTAACCTGCCGACAGGGCATAGGTTCCCACGATGATCCGGCGCTGGACCTCGGGGCCGAATCCCTTGGACCTGGTCTTCTTGTACATATCGATGAGGCCGTCGGCATCCTTCTGCCTTGCCCCGTACTTGACGCCGTCATACCGGGCAAGGTTGGAGCTTGCCTCGGAAGGAGCCAGCACATAGTAGGCCGCAACGGCATAATCGGTGTGGGGAAGGGAAACCTCCACGATCTCCACCCCAAGATCCTCCAGGACCTTGCGGGCATTGGCAAAGGCGCTTTCCACCTCGGGATCCAATCCCTCCATGCCCAGGAATTCCTTGGGAATACCCGCCTTCATTCCGGAAAGTCCCTTGGCGTCGAACTCGTCAAGGGCCGAGGTGAAATCAGGCGCGTCAACCGCCGCAGACGTGGAATCCTTTGGATCGTGGCCCGCAATGACGTTCATCATGATGGCCGCATCCCGGACCGTGCGGGTAATTGGCCCAATTTGATCCAGGGAGGAGGCATAGGAGACAAGGCCGAACCGGGACACCCTGCCGTAGGTGGGCTTGAGCCCCACGATGCCGCAGTGGGAGGCCGGCTGGCGAATGGACCCGCCGGTATCGGTACCAAGGGACGCCGTACACATCCTGGCCGCAACCGCAGCGGCCGATCCGCCGCTGGAACCGCCGGGAACATGTTCCAGGCTCCAGGGATTCCGGGTCGGATGAAAGCCGGAGTTTTCAGTTGAAGATCCCATGCCGAACTCATCCATGTTGGTTTTGCCGACAATGACGGCCCCGGCCTGCTTGAGCAGGGCAACCGAGGTGGCGTCATAGGTGGGAATAAAATCTTCCAGGATCTTTGAGCCGCAGGTGGTCCTGAGCCCGGTGGTGCAGAGAAGGTCCTTCAGGGACACGGGGATGCCCAGAAGAGGTGCATCCTCTCCTTTTGCCAGACGTGCGTCCGCTGCGGATGCCGCGGCAAGGGCGCCCTCCCGGTCAACGGTGATAAAGGCCCCGACCTTGGCGTCATGGGCTTCGATCCTGTCCAGCATGGAGGAGACAAGTTCCACGGAGGTGATCTCCCCGGAGACAAGCAGCTTCTTGGCCTGGTCTATGGTAAGCGCGTGTAATTCCATCAATGTCTCTCCTCTATCCCACAACCTTGGGAACCGTGTAAAAATCGTCTTCCCGATCGGGTGCATTGGTCAATGTAACTGAAGGCCCCGGAGAGGGTTTCACCTTATCCTGCCGGAACACATTGGTCTGAAGGGCGGCGCCCGATGCAAGGGGAACCCCGGAGACATCGGCATTCTTTAATATATCTATATAATCCAATATTCCGCTCACCTGGGTCGAGAACTTCTCAACCAGGGAATCATCCACTTCCAGGCGGGCCAGATGTGCTATGTGCTCCACATCATCTTTTGAGATCTTCATCATCACTCCTTTCTAATTATCATTCCCTTGAACCTCTTTTTACCGAGGCGCTGTATCCCCTGTTTTGCCGATGCCATATCCTTGAAAGAGCCCGTTCTGACCCGGTGCCAGATATCATTCCCGACCCGGCCCATGGTTCTGTAGGATTTAAAGCCCTTTGCACGGAGCCTATCCATCAGCTCCTTGGCATCCTTCAACTCCTTGTATGCAGCGATCTGGATCGTATAGACACCATCATCCCGGACCGGCTTTTTTACCTTTTTTTCCGGAACCGGCGCAGGTTTTTTAGGGGATTTTGGCGAACTTACAACAGGGGGCGTTGCCTTGACCGTCTTTGCCAGCCGGAATGTCCTGGCCTTCAGGCTCCTTTTGACAGGCGGCTGGGCTCTCCCTCCTTTGGTATCGGAGGGAGTCTTCTCAACAGGGGCCGGAAGTATCTCGCCGGGCGTTTTGGATGTCGAACGGGCAGTTCGGGCGGGACTCTTCAAAACCTCGTAGAATTCCAGTTCCGGCTTTTCAAAGGTCTCCTGCTGATTTTCAGAACCATTGACAATCCGGGCAAGGCTGTCTTGAAACTCCCTGGTGTCAAAGGAAACCGGGGAGGTTCCCCTCCCCACCAGCACTCCTATAACAAACATCCAGAAGCAGACAAAAAGCCCCATCGCCAGGACGAGAACATTTCTTGCGGATAGCTTTTTTCCGGCCAAAGCGATTAAGTCCTACATCCTTTCAGGAGCAGACACGCCCAGAAGCGACAACCCGTTCCTGATCACCTTTTTCACAGCTGTAACAAGAAACAGGCGGCCCCGGGAAAGTTCCCTGTCCTGGGTGATAACCTTGTGTTTATTGTAGTAACCGTGGAAGGCGGAAGCCAGCTCCATGAGATAGGTGAAAACAACATGGGGATGGAGGGTTGCGGCGCTCTTTTCAACGATCTCGGGAAACGATGCAAGGATCTTGATCAGCCTGACTTCCTCAGGCTCCACAAGCATTGCGGCACAGCCCGCCCAGTCCTGCTCACCGTTGTCAAGAATCTCCTCCGCCACGGCCTTGGCCACAATACCGGCGATCCTGGCATGGACATACTGCACGTAGTAGACGGGGTTTTCACTGGTCTTCTGCTTTGCCACCTCAAGATCGAAATCAAGACCGCTGTCATAGCTTCGGCTCAGGAAGAGAAAGCGCGCCGCGTCCTTGCCGACCTCGTCCACAATATCCTTGAGGGTCACGAATTCACCGGACCGGCTGGACATGGCAACGGGCTGGCCGCCCCTGAGCAGGTTGACAAGCTGAACCAGGATAACGTCGAACTGGTCGCTGCTTTTACCCGAGGCGTCGATGGAGGCGTTGATACGGTTGATGTATCCGTGGTGATCCGCCCCCCACACATCGATAACCCGGTCAAAGCCCCGGTCGAACTTCTCCATGTGATAGGCGATATCCGAGGCAAAATAGGTGGTGAGGCCGTTGTTTCTCACAACAACCCTGTCCTTTTCATCTCCGAAATCGGAGGTCCGGAACCAGAGTGCGCCGTCTTTTTCATAGATGAGGTCCTTGGCCTTGAAATCCTCGATGGCCTTCTGGACACGGTTGGAGTCGTAAAGGCTCTGCTCGCTGAACCACTGGTCATACTCGACACCGAATCCGGCCAGATCCTCCTTGATCCCTTCAAGAATTACGGAAGCCGCATATTTGGCGCAGATGACAACAGCCTCAGCCTCCTCTTTTTCAGTGAGATCCGCGCCCATCTTTTCATGGAGTTCCCGGGCGATGTCCTTTATATAATCTCCCTGGTAGCAGTCCTGGGGAAAATCCACCTCCCTGCCGAGCTCCTGGCAAAGCCTCAGCCAGACAGAAAGCCCCAGGGTTCTGATCTGCCTTCCGGAGTCGTTGATATAGTACTCCTTCTGGACATCGAACCCGGCAAAGGCAAGAATCCTGCCCATGGCGTCGCCAACGGCAGCGCCCCTTGCATGGCCCACATGGAGGGGGCCGGTGGGGTTGGCGCTGACAAACTCCACCTGCACCTTTTTGCCGCCCCCGAACCCGGAAGATCCATACAGGTCGTCCTTCCGGACAATGGTTTCAAGAACCGGATGCCAGGAAGCAGTGGTTAAAAAGAAATTAATAAAGCCCGGACCTGCAATCTCGGTCTTTTCAATGACCGATTCGGTATCATTCATGCAGGAGAGCACAGCCTCGGCAATTTTTCTCGGGGCCATCTTCTGCACAGAGGCGGAAACCATGGCAAAGTTGGTTGAAAAATCGCCCTGGGCATCATAGCGGGGCGCTTCGATCTCCATCTCAGGAAAATTGTCGGATTTCAGGAGGCCTTCGTCATAGGCTTTCCGGGCGCCGTCAAGGATGAGTTGTTTTATGAATTGTTTCATTATAAGGGTTAGTTCTCTTGCTCTGAATTATCGTCAACTCGAAATTTCGGTGTGTCGTCCTCGGAATCTATCTCTTTGATATCATCCTCGCTCAGGTCGTTATCATCGGTGGTCAGCAGCTCGTCCAGCTCGACATCTTCGTCATCCTCAGCCTCTTCCTCTTCCAGGGAGGGGAATGTATCGATATCATCGTAGTCCATGACAAACTTCTCCCCCCCGTCCGCAACAAAACTGCCAAAGGCCTCAAACAGCTTTTCAGCAAGAGCATAGGAAGGAAAAAGATTTTTCCGCCTCAAGATCTCGATAAAGGCGTCCGGCCCCTTGGCCGCGGCCTCCTTCATCTCTTCAAGAACATACTCTTCAAAGTGCAGCTTTAAAAAGGTGCCGGGATCGGCCTCTGCCGATTCCGAAAGCGTCAACCTGCCCTTTTTCTCATCAATTTCAAATGTAAACTTCTGTTTCATCGCATATCTCCCTTTACCTATATATAAAACCTGATTCTTTGCAGACAGTAAATCTAAAATTATAGTTCAATTATCCTGTCTGTCAATATTTAGATCAATTTTAAAAAAATTTGATTTAATGCTTGACCTGACCAGATCAGGGTGCTATATATCCCTGGTCTTTCGGAGGAGTGGCCGAGTGGCTGAAGGCGGCGGTCTTGAAAACCGTTGAGTGTCAAAGCTCCGTGGGTTCGAATCCTACCTCCTCCGCCAGATTTAAAACGGAGAAATGGCCGAGTGGCTGAAGGCGCTCGCCTGCTAAGCGAGTATGGGGTTAATTGCTCCATCGAGAGTTCGAATCTCTCTTTCTCCGCCATTAACAAGCGATAAGGCTCGATACACATCAGATGTATCGGGCCTTTTTTCTTTGGCACCGGAGCCACTGGTGCCACTTTTGGTGCCACTTTTTTCTGAATCCCATTCATTTCCCAACATTTCGACAAAATGAGCATAATATAAAATCCCCTTCCTCCCCTTGTCTTTTTATATATTGTTGTGTATATCATACACATGAAAACAAGACGAAATTTATATTTACCAGACAGGCTATGGGAGCTTCTGAAAAAAGAGGCTGATATTCTCGGAATATCCACATCTGAATTGATACGAAGGATTTTAGATGAATGGAACGAAAAAAGGAGGGAAAGAGCAACAGAATAACCCAAAGCACAAAAAGAGCAGGCCGAAAAGATGCTGTAACATCTTCCCGGCCCTAATCACAACACACCTGAAGAGGAGGTATGTTATGCCTAATGTCATACTATCAAAAGTTGAAGAACAAATAAACTCTTACCTGAACTGCCAGACAACCCAAGCTCTGGCCAAGAAAACCCAAGGCCTTTACACCGCCGTCCTGCAAAAGAAACTCGGCGCCTTCTGCATGATCCAGGGAATCACCGACCTGACAGAAGATTTCAAGGCGCACATGGAAGCCTACACGGTTTATCTACTCGGGTCGGGCCTTAACGCCTATTCCACACAGCAATATTTGACCATAACAAAAATATTTCTAAACTTCCTGGGGAACCCGGTAAAATATACTTTTAAGATTCCGCGCCAGGCAAAGCAGGACCATGATCTGAAACATCAGAAACGATGGTTTACGGATCTGGATATTGCCCGATGCAAGACTTTCCAGTTTAAAAGGAACCACGAGCGCAACCATATCCTGGTCCGGCTCATGTGCGAGACCGGCGCCCGGGTCAATGAGATTGCCAACATCAAACGGGGTGATATTCAGCTCGAAAAAGGAACCATTTTGTTGGGCGTATCAAAGACGATCCCCCGGCCGGTATTTTTCAGCCAAGAGACAGGGATTTATCTTGCCAGGTTCCTCGATACAAAGTTCCCGGATCCTGCCCAAGACTCTTTCAAAAAAGTCTTTCCATGTTCCAACCAGATATGGAAAATCATCAACGGCATGCTGGTGTCCCTGGGCATGAAGACTAAAAACGATGGCAGAGGGCCGCACACTTTCAGGCATTTTGTAGCAACCGATCTGCATTTTGTCCGTGGAATGGATCTCACCGATGTGGCCTTCCTTCTGGGAGACACCCCGGAGACTATCTCGTCCAGGTATTTACACCCGAACGCTGAGATGCTTCAGAATAGGATGAAAAAGGCCTCTGGATGGAGTTAAAAAGAAAAGCCCCTGGAGACGACACCAGGCCTTGGTGGCCGAACTCCGGGGTGTAATTGTTCCAGTGATGGCTTAAATTGTGATATAGTACCCACGAGGAGGACCGGCCTCCTCAATCAGCTTTAGGGCTCCCGTACAGCAGGGCGGGAGCCCTTCTTGTTTTATTCGAGTGCTTATCTCCAATAAACTTTGATTTTAATGGCAGCACCCCTTGCTATCTTTTTGATCAGGGTGTATCTGAAATAATTCCCGTTGTGGGTAATTAAATACATAACCCTTCCGGATAACATACAGCAGCAACATGCTACTCGGAAAAAAAACTGGTGAATAATTGGTTGAATGGGACACCGGGAGCGGCAGTTAAGGTGAATTTCCCACCCCACTTACCCGGGCCTATCAACCAGCCACTACACGTGGACAAGCCAGTGAGCTAAATATTATAGGGCTGATTGGGCCCTGTTTATAATCTTAAAGGTTTTCTTAAGAATGCAGAATTTACCAATAGTAAATATTTTTAGCGAACCGTATGAAATCTGGAGTATGAGATCGCCAACTATTGACGAGATGATGGAAAGAGGGTTGCATTGCCAAATAAAAGATCGTTTGATCGCAAAAATTCATAATCATTATGAAGCTGCTACTCACACTCTTTTGAACTGCGGATGCACTCGACTTGATGATCTTATTAAAGAAGAACTCAATAACTCATCTTCATTTAAGAGGATGCGTGAAATGATGCCCTCCAGGACCGCACAGCAGCTATCAGATTTTCAAAATAAATTTCAATCTACTCACTTTGATAGTGTATCTAATATCGTTTATCGAGATGGAAAAAGACTTGCCGAAGGTCAAATTTTATATCATGGCGGTTTTTGGTCTGGTGCAATTGGTCAAGAGTTTGTAACCGAACGGCCTTTATCAACAAGCTTCTCTCCGCATATGGCATGTCAAAATGCTAATTGGGCGGGTAAATCTTATGATGCTGGTGAGCTTCATTTAATTATTTTACGTGTAGTTAACCCGCAGGCAAGTGCTTTTTGTTTCCGAATCAATGGTACGAATAAAGGTCATGAAAAAGAGGTTTTATTTGAAACTGGAGCACGTCTAACGCTTCGCAGTAAGACACTAATAAAAAGTGATGGGGTAGCCTATAAAGCTTGTGATATTTATGCGGGAAAAGTGTTGAATAAAACGATTCCCTTCTATGTGTTAGAAATGGATGTTTCCTGATATAAGCCCTATAACAATGCAATTTCGGCGGACGCAAAAAGCCTCGCAGCTGAATTGCGGCGTTAAACAAGCTAAGGGAAATCAAAGCTTATACATTATAAAGTTGCTTTTTGGTTATCCGAGCATGCCACGGCCGAGATTGAAAATCTGGGGGGTGCCGGTCATGGGCATACCAGCACCCTGGTCCATACCAATGTTAGGTAGGCTATGAACCTTCTTACCCCAGGGATCTTCCTGCCCCTCCATATTGACACCCACCAGGTAAGATCCGGCATCAACACACGGTGACGTTTTCAGGATTTTGCCACCAGAAATAACCAAGGGATCTCCGTAAATGTCACCCTCGGTATATGTTGCGTCGTTCCACCGGGTTGTGTAACCGCCTGTGCTCGTAATAAAATTGTTCCCTGCGGTGAGCACCAGACCAGTATTGGTCGTGATGCCCAGGTCAAACCCATTGTTTACAGCAATGTTATTGTAAACGGATACCCGTGCAACACCAGTCCCACCCCCTGTCAATTCAAGGCCAACTCCCCGGCTGGAATTGTTCATGATCACGTTGTGCGTAATTCTGGAAAAATGCTTTTCTGATTCGTTGAGCTGATAGCCGTAATATTCGATCCCGCGCCACCCGTTGTCATGGATCAAATTGTTTGTCATATCGATCAATGCGCGCCCGTTTGAGGTTGCAGCGAACACCCCATTTTTTCCGTTGTGCCGGCACACATTGTCACGAAAGATGGCCCGCCGGTTTTCTTCGGCGGGAGGCGACGTGTTGGTATAAAACCCGATCGTTGCATTGTATTCAAAAACGTTGCCCTCAATGGTCCAGGAATAACAGGAGGGGTTGTGGTGCCCCTCGTAGCCAAACCGGAAGATACCCCCGTAGAGCGATTGATGGATGTATATTTCCGTACACTTTGATCTTGCTAAAACTTCGACGGACAACTCGTTGGGATCTGCTCCAATGTCGATGTAAAGCTTTTTGGGTGTCGGATCATAGAAAAATTCGTTGTCGCCGAGAGAGTCACGGTCGCTGGAAGTTTTCTTTAGAGTCACCGGCATGGCCCCGTCAACCCACACACCTCTGGAGATCGTGGGGTATGATGCCCATATGGCGGGAGCATCTGTCACATATGTGGTGCCAGCATACAGAGACCATGATAGCTGCTCACTCCCGTATACCATGGCTTTCTGACCACCCCGGGCGGTGCCCACTCCAACAGCATCACAAAAGAGACGGGCAGAGCGGCAAATAGTTCCGGAAAGGTCCTCGCGGTATGGGGTGCCGGTAGCTTTCACATAGATATCCTGACTTTCGGGTATTCCGGCGGCCTGGGCCTCGGCAAAAGATTGAAAAGCGTCAGCCCACGTCAGCCCATTGCGTGCACCGCCAACCACTTCGTTATCAATGAAATAATCAGCCATCACCCCCTCCTTCCAGAATCAACTTTATCCCACATAAACATTCCACTCATGCCAGCACCATCACGGCTATCTTCCGGCCTGCAACGCCCGTGTAAACGTACCCAAGAATACCGGAAATTTTGCCGGCGCCCGGACTAACCCCGCCTGTAAATCTGAGAGATCCAGATCCATCTGATTCACTCGAAAAAAGGAAGGGGATAGGATCTTCCGACAAAGCCGTGGCATCGTCAGCGAAACGAACCTGGATTATGCTATTTTTACACTCCACGCCTGCTGGGAGCGATACAGCATCCCATCCTGTGGTTGTGGTGACATGAAAGGTTTTGTTTTCTGAGCCGTCTGCACAAATCTTACCACCCAGCTCTCGCGGCAATTGTTTCATAAATTTTTCGGACATGAGGTACTCCTGTTTCAATATTGTTGTTCGTGTTCCACATGGGGCAAACCCTGATAGATATTATGTTATTCTCTATGCTCCCTCAACTTTCAATTTGGCCTTCGACGCCTGCCTGATCGCGTTGAAGCCTTTCTTCACAAATTGATTCCTTTGTTCTGTCAAACGATTAATCCGCCGCTGCTTCTCTTCCGCACTGTACGATGTCGACTTTTGAATTCTTTTCATCTCAGCATTGATTTGGGCCAACAGCTTTTTAACAGAGTTTCCAGTGGGGTTCATGGCCATGAGCGGGGCATTCTCTTTGAACCAGTCCTGAGCCTTTTCCCCTTGGCCGGTCTTGACATAATAGTTGAACGTCCTCTGTGCGTTGCCGATCTCTTCAGCGAGGTCATAGAACTTGGTGACGTACTTGGTGTTCCTGGCCGGCTTATTCTCATCTGAAACCAGGCGACCAAGGCCCCATGGTTTATTCTCACCCGCCGGGCGTTCCGGATAATCAAAGGCCTTCCGAGTAAATAGGTCATCCACCGCGGTCAAGCCGATCATGCCCAGGGTGGCCGCGTACCCCCTGACATAGTGCTGAATCTTCAAGGGGGAAATGTTCAACCGCTTGCCAATTTCTCTGGACGTCTCCGAGGTCCAGGGGGAATACTGCTCGGCCTTGGGAAGGCCTTCCATATATTTGGGAACCACGGCCCGCCCGGTGAAAGTATTTTTGTTGGCAATCTCAGCTTCGATAACAGGCTTCAATAATTGAGGGTAAAGGTCGATATTGAAAATTCCCTTTGCCGTAACCCAAGCCCAATCAGAAAGAAAGCTGGCATCCTCAGTGCCGTTTAAAACATTTCCAATGGACTCAGGGAGAGAGCAGAAGAACGCTCCTATTTCAAAAGGCTTGGGTATCCGGTAATGCTTGCCGCCGAACCAGAAGTGGAAAAAGGACCACTTATCCCAATCCTCCAGTTCCTTGTAGCGTTCATCATCTTTATAGGTCCCCCACAATGCCAGGGATGCCATCATGAGAATGGAGGCCTTGGCAAAAAACGCCAGTGGTTTCTCCTTGGCGGCCCGGCCCAACTTGTAAAGCCCCTGGAACCTGGCATTCAAAAAGGGGAGTGTCCGGATAAGCATTTGCGCGGTGCTGCTTGAGCCCTGCATGGAAAAGTCCAGTAGGTCACGGCCTTCAAAACCGGCATCAAACTTTGACATCCCCTTCTTTTTAAGGTTGCTGTAAAGCTGGAGCCTGGCCGCATTTTCCGAAGCCTCACCTATTTTTTCCCACAGGTTAAAAATCTTGGCAGGGGAAGTTAAAATTCTTGCAATAGCCCCCCTGCCCTCCCGCTTGACAATTTGCTTGATGAACTTTGCCCCTACCTCTGGATCATCAGAATGGACATATGAAGATCCGAAACCAAAACCAGACGCCATGAATTCAATGTAATCCGAATCTTCACGCATGGCTTTGACAAAGCCCCGGGCCGAATCAACGACCGGTGAAAAAGATTGCGCCACGACCGCAGTATGAACGGTATCCCGAATCATATTGTTGATCCTGAACAAAGGAGAGATGGTGGCGCCCATTGAAAGTCCCCTCTTTGCCTTGCCCATCAGCTGCATGAGGAAGCCCTTGAACTTGGTGGTGTCCATTTCGCACAGGGCTTCATAAAGATCCTGGTCCTCTGTCTTGAAGTAGACCGGCTTTCCATCTCTTTGGAAGGAGAACACGCCTAAATCCTTCATTGATCCGAATTTAATGGAGGTGGATTTCCTGGGCTCTACCAGATACTCCACCCCTTTTTTATCGGTAAGATGGTACGCCCAGGCGTCCGCCTCCTCCGCCGTGTCAAAAATTGCATTGGCCTTTTTGCCCCCGGCCTTAATGACGGCAAACCGTTTGAGATTCTGGACACCAAGGATATTAACCAAGTCTTTCTTCTCCACCTCCTCGATGATCCCCAGCTCGGTGCCAGCATCAAAGGCAGCTGCCCGTGCCTTGTTCCTGGCGGACGCATCGACAAGGTGCATCCAATTGGTGAGGGAATTCTGTAGGAGATCACCTATCTGGGCCTCCCCTCCCTTCAAGTGCCGAATCTGCGCAGAAATGTGCTTCTTAGCCCCCTTGGGGCCGGATAGGAACTCCTCCTTTGAAACCTTGTCTTCAAAGATCCGATAAAAAGGAATGTAAAAATCCTGCTCCCACATAGCCCGGGCCTCGGGATCTATGAGTCCTGCCTGTTCTGCAATGTCCAAGGTATTCTTGTTTATTGTCTGGAATCGTTTGTTCAGGTACTCCCAGGATTTGCCGGATTTGGAATGCGTGCCCACCATATCAAAGATAGCCTGGCGCCGGGCCTCGGTCAGCCAGTTCTCCCGACCCTGGGCGTCAAGCTCCTCGGCACGTTTGGCGGCAATCCATTTTAAGAGGTTTTCATAATCCGGCCCGATGGATTTAAGAAAGGGGAGAACGCCCTTGCCTTTGGTCTTCACCGTAAGGGCATCACCGTCCCAGGCCAAGGCCCCGTGTTCCAAGAACATGGCGAACGTGGCCGACTTCACCCCGGTCAAAACCCGGTGCATTTTGTAAGCTCGGTCCCCCAAGCGGCGTTTGATAAAATGAAGGTGGTCCAGGGTCTTGGTTAAAAACCGATCCTCGGCAAGCTGACGTTCCTCTTTTGACAGGGCCTTGCTGGCCATATCCTTGGCCGATTCAACCCAGGTGTCGTCTTGCTTGAACAGAGCTTTGACCGCAGCCTTGTTTGCCTTCTCCGTCTTGGATTTGCGGGAAAAGGTTAAGTTTCCCCCCTTATTTCCCTGGGCTCCCCCGGCCCCCGGGGAGTAATCGGCAAGAGCCTGGTCGATGGCTTTCAAGACCTTGGGGATATCCTGAAAATATTTATCCGCCCCCGTGGCCTTTTTTTCAAACCCGAGTGTGTTCAATAGCTTTTTGAGGAAAGCCTTAACCTTGAGTACCAACCTTTTTCTAAGAGGAACACCCTCTATAACCGTTCTCCAAAAATCCGTTTCTGTAATGTGTTGACCCACAAAATCAGCGATCAACTCCTCATAAAGGAGAGAGTCTTGTATGGATTCACGGTCCCTTCCGTCTCTGTCTGCCAGTTCATTTCTGAATTGGGCAATGTGCTTGATTTGAGGGAAGATGGATGCTTTCAGTTTTTCATAAAGAGCTTTGTCTGTCCGGCGGATGGAATGAAGCAGCTCATGTGCCACCACCTGGTTGATCGGCATGGTGGTGGCAGCATCGATATAAAGGGTGTTCGGCTTGGTGGGGATGGTGATCCCTTCAAAGTCAAAGCCTTTACGGTTTGAGTTTTCCAGGAAAACTATTTTTTTCCCGAGGGCCTTTTCGATTCTTCTGGCGGCTCCACCCAAATCGACCGGCATTTGTACTGCCTTGAGGTGTCCTCTTCTGAAGCCCTCCGTGTTTCCAACCTTAGCCAAAAAAGATTCCAATGCCTCCGTATCCCGTGTAACAGTGCCTTCACCATATTTCCCCGTCTCCTTTTTTAAGGTTATTTTTTTCCGGAAGGTAGCACCGCCGGCAACATCCTGCAAGGTCTCAACCTCCATCCCCAAAATCCGGCGGATCCTCTCGGCGTCTGCCGTGTTCATCCAGGTCTCGTTCAGCTCCTTGAGGACATAATCAACAACGCTCCTGACTTTCTTTTTGTCAGAAACGGTAACCTTCATTCGATTGCCAGCCTTGACAAAATCAGTCCCCAAGGCTTTTAAAATCCGATCATTCAAATAATATTTGCCACCCTTAGCCTTTGATGCCGGGGCGGTTATAACGTAATCACCCTCACCTGTTGACCTGATAACCAGATCATCCGCCGTCCTTATAAACAGGTCATGATCAATAACCTCCATAGCCCTGTCCGTGTTGGCGAGGATGACGGGCCTTTCCTTATTCGCTTTATCAAGATCGAATCCACGAGGCATCAAGATGCCCTGTTTCAACTCCCCATTGTGGGAGGTGTAATTAATGATCCGGCCCTTTTCGTACTGGGAATAAGCGGCAAGCATGTTGCCGGTAATGATGGTCCTTTCTTCTCTTGCATCCTGGGATGCCTGGTCAAATCGCTGGATAAAATCTTCATCAATGGCCCCGATGATATCTCCCCAATCTTCTTGGCTCCTCATCTTCCCGAAAGAAATCGTTATTCGGCGAGAAGAATCGGCAACGGCCATGGTCACTTTCCATGTCCCCATGGCAAGGGGGTTCTTTGGTTTTCCAGACTGCTGGACCTTTAGGACCGTTCCAGGGTAAACCATTTCCCCAAGTAGAACCTGCACGGTTCTGCCCGGGTACAGATTGCGCGCTATCTTTGTCCAATCACTTTTTAGGGTTTCGAGTTTTGTTTCTTGCGCATGGCGCCGTTCTGCCTTTTCAATGTCATCGAGAACGTCAAGCTTATAATCCTCAAACCGCTCCAACGTCTCCAAAAATTGCTTGGATGCTTCATGCATTCCATCTTTCACAAGCTGATTGAGGGATACCTCATTTGCTTTTTTCCCGTACACCTCCTCATGTAAGAGCTTACGAACCTGCTTGCCGGTATAGGATTTGCCGAGTTTTTTCATATCGACAACCTCAGCCTTGGCCTCTGCCTGGAATGGGGAATCGCCAGTGCCTTCAAAAACCACAGCCTCTTTCAACACTTTTGCATCGGTATCAAAGGTCTTGGCTTCGAGGTCGTTTTCCCCCATGGCGTTTAGCTGGTCAATCAGCTCTTTATATCCGGACTCGATCATGGAATACAGTTCCTCCTGCTCTGCAATCGGGAGCATGGGGATTTTACCGGTCACTTTTTTAGCGGCGTCTCGGGGTTCCAAACCGCTATTCTTTTGGGGAAGCGGCGCGCCCAAGGCTGTATGCCAATCAGGAAAGTCCATCATCAAACCAGCAACAACCTGATCACCATACTTGTTGATAAAATCCAGGGTCCCCTTGGCTGTCACTTCACTTTCCGTGGATGCCGTGGTGTTGGCGTTCAAGCTGGCCATCTTTGCGGCAAGGATCGAGGCAGGGCGCATCTCTGCCGGAGTATCCCCGACAAGCTGGGCATAAGACGGCGGGACAAGTTGCCCGGCCCGATTCACCCGGCCAAGCATCTGCATATGGGTATCAATGTTTGCTTCTGCCTGGAGGACGATCATGTGCCGGGGGGCAGGGTCGTGTCCTTCAAACTTTGCCAAGGCATGGAGAGACAACCCCGTAGAACCTGACCTGTTCAGAATCAGGGCATCAAGGTTATCGGCATTAAAGTCATAAATCGTTTTGGTTCTGCCTTTAATGCTTTTCTCTGCTGAACTTCTCCGGCCATACCGCTGGGTCCCGTCCGGTTCATAGTTGATAATCTCATCTCTTCCGGTGATCTCTGAGACAGTCATGCCAGCTTCATTAAGTTTTGCCTTGATATAGTCTACCGGAGAAACAGGGATACCTCCCATGTCCAGCTTGTAAATCAAGTTTTTGATGCGCTTAAATTCTGCAACGCCCCCTGGGGGAAGATCAGAACCTTCAAGGTAATGCTGTATCACCTTCCCTTTTTTGAAAGGATCTTTTTCAGTGTATCGCCTGGTTTTATCCAGGTAATCAAAAATGAGATCGTTAAACCGGAGCCCGATTCCATCACCCGGAACCAGGTTATTTTCCGTGGCGTACTTGGATATAAAGGAACCCATAGTATTTGACAAAGTGATAACCGGCTTTTTCCCTTCCTCTTTGAAGGCCCGGATCGCTTCATCTACTGCACCTTGAGTCTTCATAGAGAGAAGCATCTGGTTTACCAGGTTATGCATGATGGAAGAAAACCCCATGCAGGTCAAAGCAGATTCTTTTGCAGAAGAACCAGAACTGGCACCGGAACCCGTTGCAGCCATCTCATCAGCAAGGTTGTCAACAGCCAACTCAGCATAATCCTCAGAGAAAGCACGAATTTCAGAAAACGCCCTGGCCGCATTATTCGCCAAGTTTCGATCAATCTTTGTAGGCTTGGTATCGTAGGTGATCCCGTCAAAACTCCGTTCACGGCGAACATACTGCCCCGCCTCTGTAAGCATCGACGCCACGACCTGCTGCAGGGGCACTCCGCCGGCAGTTATCGCATCCCCTATTTTGGAAATATCCTCAACGGCTAATTGCATATCTGTCTTGGAGTACAGGTCCATGACCCCTGGCCGTTTTGCGTATGTGGCAGACGAATAGAAAACACTACGCGCCTGCTGGACCAACTTGCGGAAGAAGAGGGAACGCGGGTATTTTTTCCCAGTCATTTTTGACCCCTCAGTTCCCCCGGCGTTATGGGCCTCGTCCAAAATCAACATGCCGCCCCTGGACATGGCATCGATAAAATCCCGTCGTACCGATGGGGTTGCATTCATTTGGTCGTAGGTCGTGAAAACAGCCTTATATTGACTTGGGAGTTTCTCCTCGTCTGCAGCCTTACGGAGAATATCGTTATGCTTCGACTTGGTTTTGATCTGCTTGGAACCATTCTCTGTAAGAGGGATTGTTTGGCCGGCATTGGTGATCAGAATCTGATTATCCATATCGGCCATACCAATGTCAGAAAGGTCCCGGTACATATCAGCGTAAAGGTTTGGTTTCTCTGTTACAAAGATAGGCGTCAGGCCCTTTTTGATGGAGTATCGAATCATTGCAGCGACAACCCGGCCCTTACCCACTCCGGTCTGATCTCCAATAACAAAACCGGCTCCATTGTCGATATTATTAATAGCCAAGGCAATGGCATCCACCTGCTCACCGGAAAAGAATCCGTATTTGCCTTCGGTGCCGGTCACTTCCTCCTTTGTATAGCCGAGCTTGTCAGCAACATATTGGTCAACGCTACCGTGGTTCTTCTCTATCTCAGCGAGGGCCTTCTCTATGGACCGGCTCATGTTTACCGGGGTCAGAGTGCCAATGACTGACGACTTGCTTGCAGGGTGATAAGCGGCCTGCGTCGCCGTATCCTTGATTTTCTCCGGCGCTTTTTTCTTTACGGGTGCCGTTTTCTTTTTGGAAGTCTTTTCCCCCTGTGCCTGCTGCTCCAAGAGGTATTTTTTAAGATATGGTCGGATAGCTGAGTCGAACTGCTCAGAAAGGTACTGAATCAGCTCCTTGATGGAGAACCCGGCCTCTTTTGCGTGTGCCCAGGCTTCTTCGAAATGAGGCTTTGCCGCAGCGTATGTTTCTTCATTGAAGACTAAGCCAGAACCAAGGGAATTCTTGGGAGTGAAAAGGGCACCGAGCCCCTTGACGGCAGACTTGACTCCTGCCAGGGATTCAATAGATGCTTTCTTTGCAGCGGTCTTGCCCTTGTTCTCGGTTTTCTGCCGGGATAGTTGAGGGGAGGGAACGGGAGGGACAGGTTCTTCCTTGCCGAATACGTCATCAAGCATTGCATCAAGCTGTGCCTCTGACGTGTTGGAAAGCTCCTCTTCTATGGAATTATAAGATTCAGAACCCAGTCCTGTATGCTGTCGTTTTCCAGAATGGCCCTTGCCCCTGGGGTGTCCTGTGTCAGCGGTTTTGTCGGGAGCTGCTCCAAGATTTCCATCATTCCCAAGGCGTCCTTTAGAATCGGATTTTCCACGATCAGTTCCCACGCGGCCACGTCCGGATCTGCCGGGGCCGCCTGATGATCCGGCAGCATCCCCATTCCCTGAGTTTTCATCATGTCGACCAAGGTTTGAACGGCCTCGGTCCTGTCCTCCCCCGCCTCGTCGAGGAGGTTTTGAATTCTCTCTGCCAGGTACTCGGGATACTCGTTCTTCTTTATCACTTCCCCCTTCGGAATCCATATTGCCCCGGCCAGCTTCTGCGCTTCGTTCGGTCCGTCTGGGGCCCATGCGTACAGCATCTGTTTCATTGAGTTTGCCTTTCAATTCTTCCATGATTGTAAAGAGAGGGGGAGGCTCAGCCCCGGGGAGAGTCATGGAAGACTTGCCTTTCCCCTGTATGGTGATCACATCCACCGGCCAGGCTGCGCCTTGTTTAGAATACAGTTTACCAGCCACCGAAAAATGGTCAACAACATTATAGTTATCGTACAGGGTTTTAAAGAAACGAACCTTGTCAGGATTTCGATACAGGAGTTGACGCCCCTTGTGTGTCCGGTTCTTATCGTTTACGCTGCCGATGATAAACACGGCCCGGCCATTGTCCTTCATGGATTTAAGGGCCTGGAACACCATGGCGTGATCGATCTGCATGGTTGTGTAATTTTTTGTGATGGACCAGGATCTTGTCTGCCTGTTCTCGTCCTTGACTATTCCAAAGGGAGGGTTGGCTACAACAACATCATTCTTCAACACCAAGTCTACGACTATTTTTGTACCGTCTGAGTTCATCACAGATTTGAACCCTTGGGTCTTGAGATTCGCCACCCGGTCCGGGTTGAGTTCGTTCACCGTGGTCTTCTTGGGGTTCGCCCCTATAACCAGTGCCCCGTTGCCGGCGGAGGGCTCATACACCGTGGTTTCGTCGGTAATGCCTGCCAATTCAGAAACAAGGTAAGCCAGGGAAAGGGGCGTTGAGTAGGCCTGGTCCTTAATCGAGGTGGATGTCCTAACGTTGAGGTTCGGCATACGGTCTTGCAGGTCAACCAATTTATCAAACACCTCCTCCCTGCTTCCCCCAGCCTCCACAATCTTTCGGGCAACATTTACTGCGGCCGCCTCGATGTTCTCATCTACAGCCTTTGATTTGACGGTCCCCGCCTTGATTTTCTCGCCGGTGTATCCCCCGGCAACCTTCCGGGCCTCCATGATGTTCTTGAACCGGTGCCCAGAAGAAAGCATAGATTCAAAACGGTCCTTCAGGCTCCCGGTCGGGCTGGGAGCATTCTCCTGTGCCTCTTTCTTTAGGGATGCTTGAGGCTGATCATTTTCCACCTGAATGTCGTTGCTGCCAGCAGGACCTTCCCTATAAAGGGGTTCCTGGGTCCGCTTCTTGTCTCCCAGCCATTCCTTGAACTTTTCCGGGGGCATCTCCGTTATACCGCCGAAACCTTCCCATCCGTCGGCATAGTTGGAGCGATAAAGCTCCTCGGCCTCCTCTTCGGAATTCACTCCAAAAACCACTTTATGTTCATCAAAGTCAAAGGTCTCTGGATCTACCTGGTCAACAATGAATATCTTGGGGCTCTCCGTGGCGCCAGGGGCAACAACCACATCAACCTGGTCCCCGTCTCTACCAAGGGATCGTCTGAAATAGCCATAATGTCCATGCATACGGGAGGTCCAAGAATTGCCCTGGGTATCCGTTCCGGACCGAACAGAACTATCCGGGTTCTCAATGGAGATATCAAAACCCTGAATCCTGATATGGCCCTTCTTGTAGTTGCCAGCCTCTATCTGTTTTTCCGTGGGAGCCGTGTTAACCTTCTTAACCTCCTGCTCGATCTTCTTCTCAATAGCCTTGGTTTCCTGTGGCTTCGGAGTTTCTACAGCAGGGGTCCCGGACATGGCCGTCGGCGTCATAGGCGCTACGCCAGGTTGCTTTTGACTTGCTCCCAGGCTTTGGCCGACTTGCTCCCGGCTGGCCCCCGGGGCCTGCCCCTCTGACTTAATGCCATCCACCTTCACGCTGTCGAACAAATCAACGGTCTTCTCAATTCCAAGAGCTTCAGATCTCAAGGTAACAGAGTCATCATTGACCGTGACATCCCACGTATCACTTGTCCCGTCCACGGTTCCAATGAAGGAACTGCCCTGCTCCAGGTCAACGGCCGGGACCTCCTGTCCACCCATGGGGGTGTAGCCCTGGCTTTCAATCTCCTCGGCCTCGTATGACTGCGCAAAATCCGGATCCGTTTCCCGCACTTCCGTAGCCGCACCTCTCACCAAGTCAAAACGGACCTCCTGCTTCTCGGTTAAAGGCCAACCGTTGCGGACCTTATTGAACAGAACATTTAGCTCCTTGCGCCCGAACAATGGCTGGCCGCCAGCTTTTGCAGCCTCTTGCAAATTCTCCATCCACTTTGGGGAACTTGCCCCATAGGAAACCCTACTCCCAGTTTCATCATATCCGGTACCCCGGGAATGAGATTCATTCACTTGTGCCTGCATCGTGTCAAAAACTTCTTGATCTTCGACCACGGCGGCACTTGCGGAATGACGTTCGTTCAACTTTTGGCCGTACTCTCCCTCGTTAGGCTCCCCGTTCAATCCAAGGGGTGGGGCCACCTTCCCGCCAAGCCTTTCAACCAACCTCTCGTGCCTGCTCAGCCGAGGCTTTATCAATCTCTCGTCTTCGACATTGGGCGCTCCCTCAAGAATGGGGATATCCTCCCATGGGCCTGCAAGCGCCGTGGGCTGTCTCTCTTCAAACCTGGAGATGGTGGCGTCCGCCGCCCCCTTAATCTGATCCTCTTTTGACGGGATATTGTTTTCATTCCGATAATAATCCTTGAGGCGTTCAACCTCGGTCTTCTGCTGGCGGATCCGCCGGAACTCAGCAACTCCCCCGTCAACTTCCTGCTGCCCATGGTTCCAGGGGACCCCGGGGGCCTCCATGTTCTCCATGTATTGCTGATTCTGCTGGCGGGTTTCAATTCCAACTTCAGGGCCGGCTAGGGCCATGGTCGGAGGATTAGCGGTCCGTGCTCTCTGAGCCTGAATATCCTCTTCCCACTGCTTCCACTCCTCTTCATCTGCCGGCGGGAAAGAGTCTTTCCGGGTATCCCACTGCTCGTTCGATTCCGCAGGGGGAGTGATATCAGCAGTCCTGTCATCGGCCTGCTCGGCAAAGGGAACATCATCGTCAACGGCCTCACCGGCAAACCCTTCGTTCTCTCCGAAATTTTTATCAAGGAGGTCCTGCTTACGGTTTTTCTGTGCACCCTTCAGATTGATCGCGGTGGAAAGGACGCTGCCCGGGCCACTCATCAATCCAAGCCCCAACATGGAATCGACAAGAACACCAGCCATTCTATCAGCAACCTGCTTACCGGTCGTGGGATCAATGGATGTACCGGCCATCCTGTTGGAGACAACCTTTGCTGTCTCTGTGGCCGCAATGTTCATCCCTTCCTGGGTCATTTCCTGGGCTACCTCGACCCCAACATCCTTGCCGTACCTAAGAGCCCCCTGTCTAAGTATTTGGCTCTTGGTTAACTTCTCAGCGACTTTTTCAACGGTTTCTTTCAGCATGGACCCCATGAGCTTTTTCCCTCCAGGGATCGTACTGAGAACAGTCCTAATTTGTGCAATTTCAACGGCCCCCGCCGCCGCCCCGTAGATGTGGGCTGCAACCTTGGCAACTTCAGGGTCGATGCCGGTTTCAAGCATCTCATCATAGGCAAGACCCGCTTCAAGCTTCCTTGCCGTATCAAATCCTCCAGCCAAGGTTCCGGCTGAATATCCTGCGGCGGCGCCGGCGGGGGCAGTAATCGGGGAAGCAGGTCCGGTTGACGCTCCTAATGCTGTCCCAGCGATGGCTCCCTGTAGGCCCTGTTCCTGTGCGCCCTTAAAACTTTCGACCATGGTAGGTGCAAAGCTGGCCGCAGACTCGACCGCTTCTTCAAAGAGGTTTCCGATTTCCGGCCGGTGCCCCCGGGCCTTCATCTCGGCTTTAAGCTCGGCTATCCTTTTAACTGTTTGAGGAGAAGTATCCCCTTCCATCTCCTGATACCTTAAGGTGCCAAGCTCTGTGTTGAACTTGCCGATATCCCAAGCAGTAAGGCCCTTGTCTACGATTCCATCAGAAGGGGGCAACGCCGCTGCGTCTTTGCCGAATCGTGAGGCTATCTCGTCAGGGGTATAATCATAGGCGCTGGCCTCGGCTTTGTTCCTGTCTACACCCTGCTGCCCAATATCCTGCAACGTCTCACTCCCGGTGAGATTACCAATGGCCCTGACCGCCTTGTATCCGGTACCCTGGGCTTGATCAACAGTTTTAAGGGCGCTCCTGGTTATATCCCAATGGTCCCGGGCCTCTGGGTTGTTGACAGGGGCCGGACTGGACCCGGGGGCCGGGGCTCCCGCAAACGGATCATAATCTACGGGCTCATAACTGATAGAAGGTTCAGCTGGAGTTGCAAACGGGTCATAGTCAACAGGTTCAAGTTTGATCGGCATTATTGGGCAACTCCTGTATTTACTTTGATGTATTTCCCGGGGCGTTTGGGGTCTGAGATGTACCAGTTTCCATCGGGCGCTTTACGTGCCCCGTTTGCAGGTGGTTTATCAGGATCAACAGGATTGGTAGGTCCTGATAATGCTTTTGCCCCCCCGCCCATGGCCTGGCCACCCATGTCATACTTGTTGATGACCGTCTGTGACATGTGGTTGTAAATATCCACGGCGCTCTTGGCCTTGTTGAACTTCATCCTGTCCGTGGGGGAAAGGGTCTCTTCCTTACCATTGTTTTGCTCATAAAAGGATCGAGCCGCTTCCAGGGCGTTCTTGGCAGGTTCGGTCAAGCCGTCACCACTGAGAAGTATCGTCATGTCCGTGCCGGGCTTTGCAAAGGGGGTAAGGACGAATGCAAGATCTTCCCTGTACTCTTTGGTGACCTTGATTCTTGCGTCAATCTTAGCGGCTTTATCCTTTTCGCTTACCGGAAGGCCCCCCAGGGCAACCCGCTGATTAGGATTCTTTTCGTTGTAAGCGAGAATCCCCTGATTTGTCTCGACCGTCTTATAATCTCCCCTACCCTTTCTATTCTCGGCAGCTATTTGGGCCTGGGCCGCTACGATGGCGTAAGACGTTAATCCCTCCCGTTCAGCCTCTCCGCGCTTCTTCTGTACGATCTGGCCGTCAGGGGTTACCCATATACCTTCTTCGTTCATGGCTTCAGCACGTTTTTTCAAAAACTCAATGGGATCTTTAAACGTCAGCCCGATCTGAGTCCGTGCATCTTCAAAATCTCTGAACCCGTAAGTCATACCGTCCTTAGATTTGAACTGGAAACTTCCATCTTCCGTGGGGACGAACTCAATCTCTTTGGCATTTACTCCTGAAAGGATCTGTGCCATGGCCTGACCATGATCATCTTTGTTGCCATCATCCATATTCACTGCCTGGAAAGCTGGCTGTAATTTCTGAAAAAGCTGTTTTCTTTCAAGATCCCCTTGCTGGACAAGGAGTCGCATCTTCTCATTCCCCTGAGAAAGATCCCGGTTTTCCGCACCTGCTTCATATTTCTCATCAGCCCGGTTCCATTGCTTTCTCTGCTGACCCCGATACTCCTCCTGCCACGCTTTCCTGTCCCGCCTATCGTTTCTCCGATCCTGCCGGTCCATCGCCCCAGGGAGACCGCTCAATGCCGTTATTCCATAATTTGCCATGTCAATTCTCCCTTATCCGTTAAGGCCACGCTGGACCAGATCCCAACCGGCGTTACTTGAAGCGGCCGCGCCATCAGCCGCGGCACCCCCTAAGGCTAAATATGTATTTGTAGGGTTACCGCCATTAACTCCTCCAAAATTAGGCACTTGGATAGCAGTTGTAGATGGCACGACCGGGGCTGATGGCGACGTAATAGCCCCGGTCGTTGCAGGTGCCAACCGCTGATGAGCATTCACGGCCGATCCAAGGCGACTATAATTCACATCCTCTGCGTATTTCCTGGCCGTGGTCCTGGCGGAACCAATAGCCTTTGCCTGCTCCACTGCGTTGTCGTTAACCTTGCCTTGGTACCCGGCTCCATCCGGGCCCACGCCTCTTCTTGCAAGTTCTCGGTTGGCAGCCTCCATGGTACCGGCAAAAGCATGGGCCACGTCAGCCTGGGCTTTGTCAGATTCCTGGTTGGGATCAATCCCTTCCATGGATTCCTGATAAAATTGATCTTCGAGCGGCCTCCATTTTTCATACTGCTCAATATCCAAACTCGTTGATTCCAAAGCTTTTTGTTGGACTCCGACTTGAGACTTGTAAAGAGCTTCTTCTTCTGGCATCATCTCCTGCTGGAACCTGAGCAATTCCGTTTGCATATCCAACTGTTGAGGCAACAAAGAGTTCTGAAACTCAAGAATCTGGTTGTTGAGGTTTGTTTGCACCTCTTGACCGTATAGCTGGTTTCTATCTATCCCAGATTCAGCCCTGTCGTTGAAATTTTGCAATTCCCTGTCAACTTTGGCCTGCTCCAGGGGTTCAATCAGATCCCATCGTTGCTGTGTGGTTTCCCCTGCTGCATCATAGAAATCAGAGGCGGTGTTGGCGGCCTGATTGCTTTGGTAAAGACCATACCCACCCAGGGCAAGGTTCCCAACTGTAGAAATGGTATCCTTATTATCTCCGATCCAATCAAACCCTTCACTTATTGTATCTAACCAGCCCATGTTTTTACCTCTTTATGCGGCATGAAACCGTTTTTGATAATTGTCCCACTGTCTTGCATTTCGCACATTTTTAAATCTATCTGCCATCATCTGTTGAGGCTTTACGGAAGAACCTTCAGGCCCTACCAAAGCGGTGGTGTGCGTCCCGGAACCTTCCCCCTGAAAAGAATGGGGACTACTTCCACCCGGCGATGAAATGCCGGTTGACGCGTCGCTATTTGTCGGGTTCATTTTCCCGCCAGGAACCATACTGCCCAACCCTTGCCCGAATTTCGCACCAACAAGCGCGGCCGGACCAGGGGCCAATTTGTGACTCGCAAGTGCGGCCATCCCCACACCGGCAAGATGGCTTGAAAGTTTCGTATTTGGATCAATTGCTGTGGTGGCGACATCGTAGGCGGCGCTTGCCACCGGATTCCCATAAGCATCAAGAGCAGCCCCGACAAGCCCTTTTGCCAAATCCGTATTCGACATGACAGCCTTGTCGTCATACAGATCTCCCAACCTCGCGCCAAGAGCCGCCCCTGGGAAGCCACCAATTGCTAAACCTCCGACCCCGCCAACAATCTGCCCTGCATGATCTTTTGCAAAATTGCTGATTTTGGAGCCTGCGTAATCCATACCGCTTATATTGCCCATTGATCGATCATGCCCAAGGCGGTTGTCTCGATATCCACGGGAAGCCGAACGATCAATTGCTCTTGAGGCAGGGCTTAACCCGGGGTCAAAATTGTGAAGCCCTCCCCAGGCGTCGGCAACGAACCCGGACGGTACCGATGGGGTATCGAACGGACTAAAACTGAAATCTGTATGAAAGCTTGACACGGATGGGGTGCCGGCAGACCTTGCCCTTCCAGGTGCACGTCCCCCTCTTGTCCCTCCCGTGTAATTCCCTCTCGAGTCATAATCTCCGGGATGCTGAGAACGGGTGTGGGCGCTATCTCGCAGCCCTCCATTGATAGAGCCGTTTATCCCGGTTCTACCACTGGTACTTCTTTGTCCGCCCAGGCCAGCCCCCCGGCTCGGCCCACCGCCGCCTACGCCATGTTCACTTCCATGTCCGCTGGTGTTGCTACCACCCCGATTGCTACCGCCTCCAGCATTATGACCGCCACCGCTGCCACCTACTCCCGAGCCATCGCCCCGATCTCCACGGTAGCCATCAACCAGCTCACACCGGAATCGACGAGGAAATTTTGTTGTAAATAAAGGATTTGTTTCGAGAAACATTATTTTATTCCTTACCCATTTTTATGCTCATAACCATCATGCAGGTCCCCCATCCGTGATATCCCATCCACGATCTATAAGTGATTGCCTCGCCGCCTCAGCCGCCCCGCCGGGAGTGTATTTTGAATAGCCGCCGTGAAAATCTACGCCAGATCTCACTGATTGCGCGGCCCATCCGATTAGAATTGCGTCGTAATTCGCGGTGGAGAGAGTGACGTTTTTAAACATGTCATCCATGTACTTTACTCTATGGATGTCCCAGGACCCGATATTTTGATCAAAACTGATTGCAGAGGCAAACATACCGCGCATGTCTGTTACATTGTATGTGCTCCATCCTGCGATATCCTGGTTAAATGCTTTGGCATTGTAAAACATTCCCCGCATGGTTTGGACATGCGATGTGTCCCAGCTACCAATTGCCTGGTTGAACTCACGCGCCGATGCAAACATAGAGCGCATGGTTGTCGCCTTTGACGTGTTCCAATCACCGATTGCCTGATTAAATACACTCGCACTCGCAAACACATAGGACATATACTTAACGTTCGAGACGTCCCAATTATTCAACGGTTGATTGAAGTCATACGCACTCTCAAACATACTTGACATATCAGTCACTTTAGACGTATTCCATCCACTAATATCCTGATTGAAATCAAAGGCATTCTCAAACATATTTTCCATAGTAGTTACGTTTGAGACATTCCATTGATCAAGCGGTTGGTTGAATTGCCCTGCATTATTGAACATAGAACGGGTTGACGTGACGTTCGAGACATTCCAATCATTCAGAGGTTGGTTAAATCGATGGGCACGGTAGAACATACTTGCCATGTTGGTTACGTTTGAAACGTCCCAACCACTTATATCCTGGTTGAAATATGAACATTCGCTAAACATACCGCGCATGTTGGTTACGCTTGAGACGTTCCACCCGGATACGTCACCGTTGAACCTGGTCGCTTCGCGGAACATATCAATGGTGCTGGTGAATGCTGACGTGTCCCAGTTCGGATCGAAGTCAACATAATTACACCACGCGAACATTCCCTCAGCGTCCGTGACACCAGCAATGTTCAGCGTATCAGATGCTGAAACGGTCAGGTTTTTGCAGGAGCGGAAATGTCTGGTTGTATCCGTCAGTTCCAGCGGCCCCCACTGTTTAATATCCCGTATAGCATATCTACTGATAGAGTCTAAATTAGTAGAACACCACCACCCTTTTATGGTACCTGTGATTGAAATGCGATAAGTCCCAATGCTGGCATATACATGAGATGCGTTCGTGTCATCATAGGCGGAAACATGGTGGGTGGAGCCATCGCCATAATCAACATAGAAACCGTAGGTACCGGCTGAATCCAGTGGTAAATTGAAAACTTGATTTGCTTCTTCGATTTCAACGGTGAAGCAAAAGCCGGAAAGGGGCTCCTCTCCGAAATTGATAAACAGCATCAAATTACCCATATCAAACATCTTCCTGGCAAACTATCTCAAGGATGTCACCAGCCTGACAAACAACATCTGCCGCCGCCGCTGTGATAGTCCCGGATGCAGCCCCAGGTGCAAATTGAAAAGAAGCGACAGGAACGCTATTTTTCCGAATATAAAGAGTTGCATTTTTTTCAGGGGTCAACCCTGCTTCGAACGTGGCCCCGCCCAAGCTGCTGCTGAATGTAACTTCCCTCATAAACGGCACTCGTAGCAAAGTCCCGCCGTTCGGGACGTGCCCGGCATAAAAACCGGAAATATCATATTCCAGTTCGCCAGCCTGTCCCTTCATGCCAAAAGAAACATCTCCCAGAACACCGGTTTTAGCGCCACCCGCGTCAAATGCGGACGCCTTAAAAAGCTCCGCGATTTTGGCGGCAATCAATGAATTTGTAGTATTACTCCAATTTCGGACAATGCTGTAATTGCCGCCGGTTTCGGTATTGCCTTCATACTCATCTGCTCCGGCGAGGGACCGGATGGTAATCCGCTCGCTCCCAATGGGCTTCGGGCCAGCTTGACCGGTTTTGTACATCCCGGTGATCTCATAGATTTTGCAATCTGGCCCGATAAAGAAATCCCCGATGATGACACCGCTGTAATGCCATGAGGTAGTATGTCCTATTACCAGGGGGCTTCCCTGGATTACGTTTACAGCCCCAAATCTTACCCACTCTCCTTGCATTTACTCTCCTATCCGCAATGGTATGTGCAGGCTATAAGTTTGGTTGTTCCGGGCTCATCCGCCCAGGTGACAGCCTCCAGGGCTTTCGCCGCCGTGTAATTGTGGAGGAGGTCGTCATCTTGTCTCATAGCGTGACCCGGAGTATCAGCGGAGCAGAGGTAATCTCCGTTCTCGATGTCCCCGTTTTCTGAACAGACCAGAATGCCGCCTTCGCCAACGGAGTTAATGGATATTTGCTGATAATCTCCTTCAACGAGCATGTCAACGTAGGATTTGTATTCCGGTTTGGTTGTCCATTCTCCGCCTTCTTCAAGCTGTTCTTCAATCAACTTATTTTTGGCAATATGTTTCATAAGTGGTTGATACCCAAGGCTGACCACGCCAACAACACGTTTATTTCTGCGAGATACTGTTTTCCCAACAAGAAGAAGGTTCTGGCTAATGTGAAAGCACCACGCGTCTATGGAATACACTAATTGGCCGACCTCAATACCGACTTCATTTGTGTAGGCGATATGCGAACCTGTAAAAGGATACACGCCTCCTTGAGCATATAATTTATCCTGGGTGTAAATCCCGTAAGAAAGGATATTGCCTGTCTCACCTACAACCCCGATACCTCCATTTGCCTGGAAAAAACCACCATACGACTCATTATGATCAAGACTTTGGTTATATCCTGCTACCCCCGCCCCTTTTTGGTTTTGGTGGGAGCAATACCCGAATATAGCAGAGCCCTCCCCGGGGTTTGACTTTTCGCATACAAAACCAAGTTCCGAAGTTCGGGATCTACATGCAAAATGGCCGGTTCTGTTTCCCCAATTACCTGTGGGAATTTCATACGCTGCGCTGGGGGCTTGATCCGAATCCAGCCTCAATTTTCCGGCGTATATGATATTCGAGAATATAGTACCATCAGCGAACATGTTGCCGTTCAAAGCGAGGGTTGAAGCCCCCTCAACAGTGGCAATAGTAAACGGAGTTTTGGTCCCACCCGCAGTAACTATCCGGAATATGTCTGCCAGAATTTCAACCGTGCCCACCACACCCGTATCGTGTTTAGTGGAGAGGAGTCCAATACCAATGATGTGGCCGTTGTTGTCGATCTTGATTGAAGCATTTCCTTCAATCCCGTTAATGCTTTCAAGATTCTGCTCGACAGTAGTCGATAAGTCCCCTACCGCAGTTCCCGCTGTGGTTTTATTCCATGCATAGACCCCATTTTCGTCCTTAATAGTTCCCTTAATGTCTGAGATCGCAGCTTCGTTATTGCCGACCTGAATCGACATTTCCGTTATGTCTTTCGCTCCAGCGCCGGTCTTGTCAGCCCAAACCTCCACACTCTTGGAAAGATTTGCGTGTGAAACCCACAAATCCGTAACCGTTGTTGACAATCCAGTCTCTGGGTGATTGAAGGATGCGTCCAGGGTTTCAACATCTTCGGCAAAAGCTCCGTCTGCGTTGGCTCGGGTTTGGGCCTCTTTGAGAATTTCCGCATGGGCTTTAGCCAAGCCTGTATCTGGGTCTGTAAGTTCCGCATACATCCCAGCCAGTTTTCGAGCGGATGCAGAAGAGGACGTTGTGCTTACATCATTGATAGCTATAATCAAGGAACTATTTTTATCTACGACATCGGCAAGTGAAGAATAATTACCAACTTCATGCCAATATGCCGTGTCGGTCGGCAGATTGCCGGTGGTGAGGTTAGTGCATTTGTAAAGCTTCGAATTGAACTTTACAAGGGCAGGCGGCTCGTATGTCTTGGGAGGTGTCAGAGATGGGTCATACTCTTCTACACTATTCAGATCGTCTATTTGGGCCTGTATCCCTTTTCTGGTGTTCTCGATCCTGAGATTGACAGATCCCTCCCCGTCCCCGGTAATCTTTTCAATCTCGCTGCTGAGCAAAAGGTGAAGCTGATCCGTGGTGATCTGCCCGTTCAACAAGTCCAAAACTTTCTGAATTATTGTAGGAAGAGAATCGCCGCCAACGACAACATAGCCGCCCTGGTCATCAGGAGGACACCATGGGGAATGGTAGTTGGCATAGCTGACCGAGCGAATCCAATAAGTAAGGTCATCACTGGTTGAAAAATCTGAATAGGTAAAAAAACCTTTCTTTCCGCGCATCTCTGGCGTGACGGTGACAATCCCGACAAGGTTGGCGTCATCCCGTAGCTGACTGTTTTTTGCGACCCAAACTTCAATGTGACTGATCAGCCCATCCTCATCCACCGGGATATCCCAAGAAAGGTCGTGATGCCACATACCGACACTCACGACCAAATTGGTGGGTGGATCCGGGGCGTCCCCCGAGACCGTTGGCTCCGTGCTCGGTATCCACTCCTGAATATTGGCCATGCCCGTCTGGTATTCGGAGACCCGGAGAGCTCTATCTCCCTCAAGGTTTCGCCCCTGCCCCATAAGGATCTCAAGGCACCCTTTAATCGCTTGGACGAAGACCTTTTGTTCCGGGGAAAAGGAACTTGGAACGACGGGGATATTGGGATCAGGCATGCTGAAAAACCTCAAAAGCTGAGGAAGCCACAAAAACCTTTTCAACCGTGGCCTTACCTGTCAATTTGATCATGATTTCCGTGCCCCTTACAGGTTCCCATATAACCAGAGAATCATCGGATACAGTGCTTTCCGAAGCTAAGGCGCCATCGCAATAAACCTGTAATTGCACATCCCCCTCCGTAAAATCACCTTGAATAAGGGCCACCGCAATCGTAATGCTTGACGTGAAAGAAAAGGTTTTTGACCACCAAGTATAGTCAAGCAACTCTGAATGAGTTTCAAACGATACGATTTCTCGGGAAACATTGGCAGCGTCTTGCCTGACCAGGTATAAGACATCCTCCTCAGCATCATAGAATCCGCCATATACTGGCCTTGTGGTTGAGAACCTACGTAGAGTGTTGTCACCCATGCGGAACTCTATCCCCTCTGTATCTCCTTCGAAAAAGGCAAGATAACTGTCGTTGTATCTAAAGGCGAAAATAGAAGAAGGATTCAAGGCTGTCCATTGTTCAGGTCTGAACGTTCCATCGGTAAGCAACCGCCCCTGGCCTGATGCGTCAAGGAGAAACAATCCATCAGGGGTCGCGTATATGACGCCATTAGGGACATTCACAACGGACCTGGCAGAGACACAGGCCTGTTCATAATTGAGCTTCATGGCGGACAATGTACCGGGGTCATAACCCACAAACAAGTAAGGATAGGTCTTGGTCAGGGCAACCACAGAACTTCCGTTGAATCCCACAGCAACAATGTCGGAATCGGTGGGCATCGCATACTTGACAGGGAAAGCGTAAGGAGTGAAGACCTCAGACGGATATATCTTGTTCCCGGAAAAGCCTACAAGGAACCCATGGGTTGTGGAAACCAACCCGGATAAATCTTCAACCGGGTATGACCATCCCATGGTTGACAAAACATCCTCACCAATATCCGCATCAGAGATCGTGTCAATCCACTCGCTGGAACCTACGGGGATATCCTTGAGGAACTGATATTCAGTGCCGGCGTTTCCACTGTTCATCCGATAGATCCGAAAATGAGTTGTAAAAACGCCGGACATCGTTGAATCTACAAACCCGGAAAGGGTAACGATATGACCTGTTTTTACGTCATACGGAGCCGTTGGGTAAGATTGGGCAGACTCCACAACGGACCCATCAGCCCACTTACCGATTCTCGTATAAACGTAGGAGGCAGTTCGCAAAACATCCTCACCGGGTGTACCGGACAGGGCAACGGTCAAGGCGTTTGCCGGGGCATCGATTCCAAGGCGCCTGGAGCTTGTGCCCAAGGCAGTATTCGTCTCTTTTGGATACCCGTCTCCAGTGTATGCGATCCGCCCCCCTGAGTTGTGAACAAAGGATGGCACCACGTCAACAACAGAATCCCACTTTAACCAACTCGCCGCCCGCTTGTAGATAGTTTTCGTAGCGGTTCCCACGGTTTCGCCCGTAGAGAACCCTCTGATAGGCCTGAGATTCCCGGCCCTGAAATCACAATTGACAGCCTTCGACGCGCTGTTCGTAGGCAGTTTCTTTTCTGTTATTCTGGGAGTCTCCCCCTGAACTGGTTGAATATCAATCAGCATTAGATAAACGGCCTCATCCTAACCCTGTTTTGAGTTGTATCGTTCTTTTGGTTCACCTTGATCTTGGCTTCGTGGACCTTTCCCAGGTAATGGCGATTATGGGCTCCGGCCAATTCGGGGTTGTACCAAGGCTTCCCGGGCATGATCATAAGCAACTCTTTTGCACCGGCCTCTATCCCCTCGTACCAATCTTCACATATAGTGTCATCTAAGGCCGTGGCGCCCCTGGAGGGTTTCAAGGCAATAGTAGCAACCAGGTCAAAGTCTCCCGTGGCCACATCGTCCAGGGTTATTACCACCCCATTCCGGGTGTAAGCAGAAAAGGTCCTGTCATTAACACGAACCTCTTTCACCCCTGCCACAACGGTCTTTTCAGGAATAACGAGAGTAACCGTTTCATCGCCTGTTGACACCGATGCTGTGATTTTTTTCGTCCAGATCCAGGAGTCCTGGCAGAAACGAATAGCTGACGCGAGAACCTTTGCTTGGATAGTGGGGATTGGACAACCTGAAACCTCCCCCATTAAGGAATTGACGAATCGATCCATATCATTTACCTGTCTTTACATAAATATCTGAATCGTTCTGGCGCTTCAGACCCAAGAGGTTATAAAAATTCGAATTGTGTGAATCCGCAGCAGCTTGGCTGACTCTTGCTGTCGGGGCAGACAAGCAACGGAACAAGACCCATTCGATGATTGGTGCTATATATGAATCTGGAAGAGTGATCTTATCTGAATCATCAGCAACCACTGCAGGTCTGGCGGCATAAACCAATTCAGCTTTAATTGTGGCCACCGATGGTGTCGGGTAGATCGAAAAGTACATAGGATTGTCGATGTCAAAAATATAAAAGAGCACTTCTGTGGCTGTCTCTTCCGTGGTCCAGTCCGGGATCAACTCATTGATATCCTTCCTTTCGATCTTCCGGATGGGTTTCCCGCCGATATTACGGGTCAAGTTGAGAAACCGGAACCCATCATCAGGAATATTTTGGGTGGGGGATTGCATCAGAGTAAATTCAGCGGTCTTTGAATTTGAATCAGGCCTCAGAAAAAGGATGGTATTCTGAGCCTCGTTGATGGCCGGATACAGATACTCTGCCTTTGACCAAAGGATGTTCCCAGGGTCTGTCAGTTGTTTTGCCAACATTTTAGCAATGGCTTCGCCAGTGTAAGTTCCCATTATCCCCGGGCCTCCTCAAGTTCAAGGATCTCTTTGACCAGGTTGGGCGGGCTCTTCCGCTTATTCAGGCCGCGGCCAAACCTCTTGAGTGCGTACTCCTCGAGCTGGTCCTTGTCCATGGCATCAAGTTCGCTGACAGGAAGGGGCGGCGCCGGGGCTTCCCCGGGAACAGCACCAATCTTGCCGGGAGGAAGGCCCCCAAGGGCAACCTCCGGTTCATAGGGCAACATATCCCCCCTATCCATATAGGCATCCGTTTTCACATAAACACGCCCGGTTCCTTTCTGGATCAAATAATCTGTCATGATGGTTCCTTTCGATAAAAAAGGGGGAAGGAGGTTTAACCCGTCCCTCCCCCTGTGGCCAAGGTAGCGAATCCTGGCAAGTGATTGGTTTATGCCGGACGGCAGTAAAGCGTTCCCAAGGAATCCTCCTGGATAACATCGTATCCATAAACTTGCAGGCCCCGCATAAGCTTGCCGAAATCATTGGGATTCGGAAGCGTCTCATTCTCAACAAGCTGAGAAGCGAAGGTCAGCGCGGATTTGTGTCCAAAAATAGCATTGAAGCAGTTGACCCCTCCATCATCGATGGGTGTGAGGTTATTTGACTCGTAGAGCTTGAAATGATCAATGCCACCAATGAGCCCGGACCTCAGAGTGGACTTGCCATCACCCGAAAGGGAGGCGTCCTTCAGCTCTGAAATTTTGATCCGGGTGGAGCACCAGGCAGGGATAACCATCCACCTGTCTGTGATCGGCCTGTTCTGCTCGGTGAGCACCTGGCCGCACTCCACGATCTTATCGACTATTGTGTTCTTGGCAAGCTGAACCGGAGTTCCGGTCTTACCCAGGTCAATGTTTTTTACAAGCTTACCTGCCTTATCCCCGGCATTATCAGTTCCGGCATCGGGCGGGATGGTTGCAAGGATGTCCCGATCAATGTCGATCTTCATCTGCTCGGAAGCATCTTCAGCCCATTTGTCAACATAATTGATGTCGGCCTGCTTCTCTTCAACCTTGTTGATGGAGAAAGCAAAGTACTTGCCCTTGTCGATAATAAGTTCAACAACCTCGGAGTTATACCGGTCGTACTGCAAATTCAGACCGATCTTGTAATCCCGGATTATAATATTCGGAGTCGTCCGGATCTTGACCTTATCGCCATAGGCGGTGATCTCGCCCTCATAGTCAGTGTTAGAGATCTGGGCAAACACGGTCGCCTCGTAAAACTTCTCGAGGAGCTTACCGGACCATATCTCCGGGATATAATTGCCGGACATCCCATTGGTGACGCCGTCATTTAATGGATAACCCATTATTCAGTCCTTTATGACTGGATTCTCCCCTCGTTTTGCGCTCTGAACATGTCTGCCTCCAGGGCCTTGAAATCAGCTTCCTTGCCTCTGTATAGGCCAGCCGCTTTATCCATATAAAGTTTCTTGACGCTCGCCCGTGTCCATATCCGGCCTGAGGCAGGGTTGGGTGGGGTCACATCTGACCCTGAAGGACGATGCGTTGGCTGAATGTTTGGCTGTGCTGGCTGCGGTGCCTGCTGCTGTGCCGGCTCCTTTACCGATTCTTCTACCGGTGGTGTTTCCGGCTGCGCTTCAGTATTGAGAGAATCCAAGTATTCGCTGAAGATCCTCACGGTCCTTACAACATCGAAATGGCGTTCAGCATCCTGCAGGGAGGCATGCCGGGGCTGGTTGGTATACGGGTGAATATCCGATAACCATGCCAGGAAAGCTGGATCAGAGTTCAGCTGGTTAAAATTTCCACCAGCCTCTTGGACCTGCTGTGCCACCCGGCCTATGTATGTCTCATAGTCCGTCTGGCCCTGCGCCTGCTCTACGGTGCCGACTTTTTCATTGACCTGGCCGAGCTGCTCCTTGAGAGTTTGGTTCTCGTCGATCAGCTCATTCATCTTGGCCGCCATGGTCTGAAATTCAGGACCATATTCCGCCATTGAATCAGGATCAAGCCTGCCTTTCTCGGTGTTGCCTGTCCCCTGGAGATCAGTATTTTTGTCATTGCCAGCTTTCAGGCTGGTGTTCTCTTCCGTAAGCTGATCCACCTGCTGCTGCAGTGTCCGGAGACCATCGTTCAGCCTGTTCATATCGGCGTCATATTTTCCCTTCAGAGTGAAGTATCTTGCTTTGAAGGTTTCCTCTTCGGGTTTGGCCGGGGTAGGCTTGGAGTCAGGTGTCGGGGTTGCTTTTGCTTCGGGATCAGTTGCGCCAGGTTTGGACGGATCAGCCGTTGAAGTATTCTTGGCGGGTTCATCGGGCGTGGCCACACCCGGATCTCCTTCACCAGGAGTTTCATTGAGCTGTTTCACAAGAGCTTCTGCTTTTTCTGCGCCTGCTCTTACACTGGCTGGTAAACCGTCGTTCATAACGATTCCTTTCTGCGGTCCTTTCGGGTGTCGCATGTAAAGTTCAGTTGGGGCCTCGGAATGAGGTATCCTTGAATGATGAGTATTGTAGGGACAAACGTAGGAATGGGCTATCGTGATTTGGTTACATAGCGCTATGTAACCAGAAAGATAAAAAAGGCCTGACAGAGGACCCGCCAGACCTTGAAATGATCAGTTTTTCTAATGTGCTTCCTCTATCCTCTCCTCACGATATCGTGGGCAGTATCAAAAGAATCAAGGATCTCCTGTACAAGCTGACAGGCCCCTTGATTCCACTGGAGGGGAGTCACCTGCAATGTATCGTTATTCTGCCTCATTCGCCTGAGTGAACCACAGAGCCACGCAATAACCAGGGCCTCGTCAGAAGTCTTGTCCTGGGCCTTGGTCCGAATCCTGTTGAGGGCGCTGCAAAGCTGCTTGTTTTCCTGAAGCGGTATCAATCGCTGCATCACATATCCTTTTCTGTGGTCTGGATGTAGAATTTGGGGGGCTGATAAAGGGGTGATCCACCCACCTGAACAAAGGGGCTCGACACATACCCCGCGATCTCCCCCCTCGTGTAAACGAACAGGCCGGACTTGTAGAGTTTCTCGTCCTTACCATAGGTCCGTTGCTCAACCTTGACGCCCTCCCTCTTCAAGAGCTTGTCAATGTGCGCCTTGCGATCCCCGGGCTTGATGTGGACGCCACACCGACGCATGATCTTATCGAAGGCCTGCCCCATGAATTCGTGTGCGGCCGGAACGCTGGGGAAGGTGTAAATCTTGTGATTCCTCTGCACGGCCTCGGTATAATTGGCCCGGTCGTTCTGCTCCAGGTCACCAATTGTTGTTTCATCGGTGATCGTCATGTTGGGAATTTCTGAATCTTTCATGCTTCCTTCCTCTTAAATTCAATGGTGGTTTCAGTGCCATCCATCTGCCCTGTCCTATGAACAATGACATCATACTCGGGCATCATCTCCCCCAGCTCAATGGGGTCGAACTGCGGTGACGTAGCTTCGTACACGACCTGCTCGCTCAGGTATTTGGCCTCGGCTCTCCATATGACACAATTACCCATGACTTTACTGATAACCTCAGGTTCTGACCGCATGAACCTTATATCCAGTGTGAATATGCCTCGCCTCTTCTCAATCATGATAATACCGTAACCTCCCAACCTCGTTTCTTTGTAAAAACCAATTTATACTTGATGCCTGTCCATGTCTTTTCGATGTCCTCAACAAGGCGTTTCTTCCAGGCTTTTTTCATTTTCCTCGGAATCTTGGTCTCCCTATACGATCTTCGCATCCCTGCCTCCCTGGACAGCCCCGGCGCCGTCAACCTCCTTGCCCTGTTCAGGCGCTGCAATCTGCGCTTGAGCTTGAGCTTGAACGGCCTCAGACTGTAACCGTTTTGCAAACACCTCTTTGGTGGGGACAATCTCATCAGCAGTGAAATCCATCCCCTCCACAATTTCCCGTAGAATTGCGGCAAGCCCCTCTTGCCCGATAATTTGCAGCACAATCGGATTCACGGCGATCTGCAAGAACTCATTGCGCCGGACGGCCGCCTGCTCTTTTGCAATCAATGCGTTTGAGCCCCTGGCGATCAGCTTGATGTCCCCAACATAGTATTCAGGATCACCGGAATAGAGGAGTTCCCACTCGTGGGTCATCTGGATGGACGGCTTGATAATGCCCTTGTCGATGTTCCGGACGACATTTTTGATGCCCCGGGAAGCATTGTTCATCATCATGCTGAACCCGGATGCCGTGGAGAGAGCCCCGCCGCTCCCCTTGTTGTTCCCATAGCTGTACTTTGGCACCCCGGTCTTGGTGTCGGCCTCATTGCTGAAGAACTCGTAAACCTTCATCAGCTGCTCTGCCATAGAAGGAGGAACAAAGAACGACACGGGTGGGCGGCTGGTGCTACTAGTTACATTTTTGGACCCGTCCACCTGCCATATTTTCCAAGGACGGATTTCCGTCATGTTCTGCCCGTTGGCCAGCTGTGAGATGTCATAAACAGCCTGGGGCCCGGAAGATATGCCCATGTTATTGATAAGGTTCCTGGCCGAGGCGTTACAAGCGTCCTGGGAATCCTTGATCAGCTCGGGGACCCCGGCGCCCCAAAGAGAACCGTTCCTTTTTCGGAAGCTGGCAAAATGATACGGGACCCGCCCCAGAGGATCTCCATTGATCTCTGACTTGATCACGTACTGATCGATCAGCCACACCTCCACCTGATACTCCGCCAGGGGATCCGGTACGTGCTCCGGTGGCATGCCGTTCTCCAGGAGCATCAAGCCCTGGACCGAGCCCCAAAGCTGCAAGGCATCGATCTTTTTATTCGGTGACCGCCATTCATTCGGCCTGTCCTCCAGCTCCTGCCGGGTCTGGTCCTGGCCGACATTCAGCCAGTTACCGGACCGGCCATAGTTCTGCAACACAAGCTTGATCGCCTCATCATCGTAACCCTCAACGCCGATCAGAGCCTGTAAGTCAGCGCGGGAAAGCTTGTGCCTCTCGATCAAACCGTCCCCAGGGCACTTGGCATTAGGCAAGGGGTATATGTCAAACGGAGACACCCGGTTGAACTCGATAACGATCTCCTCCCGGACCTCCACCGGGGGGCCGGCAAGCTCAGGATATCCGGCGCCCTGCTGCTGAGGAGCCGGCGGCTGGTTCTTTTTCCACCGGATCTTCTTGCGCCGGCGGAGGACCGGGCCCTTGACAATCCCTGCCGGAAAAGTAACGATATCATCCATAGCTTCCTGGACAGCGTCCTCCCACCCGGCCTCCTCAACGACATCCTCAAGTTTTGTCTCTACCTTGAGCCGTGCCTCCTTGGCCACCGTGGTCATCTCATGGCGTAGCTCCTCGGCCAGATTCTCGGCCCGGGCCTTCATGGCCTGCATCAACCATTGCTGTGCCTGCTGCGGATCGGAGATTTTTCCGGCCTGAATGTTCATGATCAACTCTCCCCGGATTTCCGTCTGCATTTCCTGGGCAAGACGCTGCTGTATGGCCGTCATCTGCTCCGGGGACAGATCGGGGACCGGCGTGGGCTTTGTCCCCCAAGGCTTGTCGTCAGATGGAAAAAGGATGTCTGTTAGCCAGGCCACCGCCGCTGCGCACTTCTCATCCGTCAAAAGCATGAAGATTGCCGAACCACCATTCTCTTGAATGGCCGCAAGCTTTTGCGGGTCGTACCTTCCTTTCTTCTGGCGCAATGCCTCGATCATCCTCCTTTCAATCTCAACCTTGGCCTCTTTGGAGGCCTGCCAGCAATCCCGGACGTATGCCGCCAGGGAGGTGATGATAGGCCGGTTCTGCCGTGCCTGGGCTTCTTGCAGGGCAAGGAACTCCTGCTGCTCGTCGTCCACCAATTGTTGAGGTGTTTTGATTTCAATCATTAAGTCCATCCTGCTGAATTTTGTTTTAAGACCTGCACCGTGGCCCCCATGGAGACATGGAAGTTGTGTCCCATGGCCAGGGTCTGGAAAGCATCGGCCCCGTTGCTGTTGTCGTCATGTAGAGGTTTGTCTGTGTACGTATTGGCGTGCTCGTTCCACTGCTTCCGGTAGTTTTCGAGCCGGGTCATGCCCTGATCGCACCGGTTCTCGTCGAACCAACAAATGGACAGGAACCGCCGGGCGGCATTGATAGAATCGATCTTGTGCTTAACCCGGGGAATCCTATTGAACCGGATGCCCACCCGCAAGGCAGACTCCCACCGGTCCGCCCCGGTCCCGCCCAACTCCCGGACCCCGATATCATGGGGAGCATTGTGGGTCCCATAGACGAACCCATGCTCCTGTTGCAGGTCCGCCAGCACCTTGGCGTAGAACTCAAACTGCTCGCCGCAATTCTCGTAATAATCCACCAGGTGAACCTCACGGCCCACGGTCTGCGTAAACCAAATGGCCATGACATCGTTCATGCCCAGATCCCACCAGGTATCGACCTGGGCCCCGGACATGAAAGGAACACGACAGATTCGCCGGTCCCTCCGGATCTTGACAAACTGGTTCTTGAAGTACGCGCCCTTGATGGCCTGCTCAAACGCTTCCTCGGGAGAAGCCGGGTGCTCCCGCTTCATATCCTCGCCCAGGCGGTTGAACTTTTTGACGTACCACCACTTTTGCTGGTTGGAGAAGGTGATCCCCAGCTTGGCCTCCGTCTCCTCGAAATAGTCCGCCATGGTCTTGGAGATGGGGACGCTTTGCGCTATGACATTCCGGGGGTCCTGGAACCAAGGGAAGAAATGGAACCGGAAATCAAGCGCCGTCAGTTCATGCCCCAGGGCTGCATGATTCTGGGCCTCCTGGCTATATTCATAGAAGTAACCGGACTTGCCCTCAGCCGTGGACTCAATGAACAGGAGGCTATTTCCCTTCTCCGTATGGATGGCCTCCAGGGCCCCGGTAACAATCTCACGGGCCTTCTCAGGGAACTTTGCACAGATCTTGCCGAACTCTGAGATGTGCAGGAGCTGAGCCGTACCAGACCGCATGGAGACGCCCACGCTGATAATTGAGCTGTTCGACAGCTCAAGTTCGCTCTTGCTTTTGGATATGGTGGGCCGGGCCTCTTTCAGCCAGTCCGGGAGGTTGTTGTAGGGGTAGAGGATCTTCCGGCGGAATATCTTACCGGCATCCTCCTTGTTGTGGGCGATGATCGCCGCCTCGACATCGGAATTGAACAGGATCTCATCGAGGAAGTAGATATCGATAAAGGTGGTGAACCCCATCTGCCGGGCCTTGAGAATGAGGTTCTGATACCAGATATTGTCGTACAGACACGTCTGGGCGATGTTCGGCTTGAAGAGGACCCGCTGGCCGTCCTCGTCAACGATGTAATAGAGGTTGTTCAGCCTCCACCATTTGTCAGAAAACTTTTCCTTGAGTTCAGCCCAGGACTTTCCCTCCAGGTGGTGGGATTTCTCCTTGCCCGTCCGGTAGACCTTCCCCTTCTTGGCCCGGCCGAGTCCAGAGGCATCGACCCTCTTGCTCATTTATCCTGCCTGGGCTTTGGCAACCCCCTGGTCGCGCCGTCAACGGAATCAAGAAGCTCATCGACAATCTCTGCCCGGGTTTGGACAGGGCCACCGCCTGGCCCGGACACTTCCTTACGCTCGATGAAATCACCCTCACTTTTACCCAGGAGCTCCGCCGCCCTCAAACGGTCTTTCATGTCCGGGGGAATCTTAACAACAACAGCATCCTCGCCTTTGCCTTCAACCGAATCCTGTGTAATATTCCCTCGCATGACATCTGTCCAAAAGGCTTGGCGTTCCTCACGGGTGGCAATCTTGCTTGACTGCCTTTCTGTCTCCCGCTCCTTGATTGCAGCCACGATATGAGGTTTTTTGAGGTTTTCCGCTCCTACTTGTGCAAGGGTGACGTCATTGCCTTTGTAACCCGCTTCCCGGGCTGCCTCGGTGGCATTGCCGTCAAAGACCTCGACAAATCGTTGCTGTTTAGTTGTGAGCTTTTTCATTACTCTCTCTCAACGCCTTGGCAAAAAGAAACATCTCGTCATCAACGCGCTCAGTCGTCGTGAAGACCCTGTTACATCCAGAGCAAAGCCGCACCCTTGACGTTTCCATCAAAGGCACGGTCTTTACCACGGTACTCTTTTCATGTTTACAGAAAGGACAATTCATTTTTTATCCAGGCCTCGAATCGATCTCCACGCTTTCGGGACCGTAATGCACAACTGAACCAGGCCAAGCGTAATGCCCACCAAGGCAGACATCTCTCCCAGTGTGCTTGGCAAATACTGGGCTATCCACGCCCACCCCGCGACAAGATACGCTTTGGCACTGGACCCATTCATCCTTTCGCGACTCCCTCCCTCAGAAAAATTGCCAGCAAAGAACCGATTCCGGTCTGAATCGCGGTACCAGGGTCCATGGCACCGGTAACAGCTCCACCGACAGCCGCGATTACGCCGGAAACGCCCGTCCAAAATGTTTTCGTCTTGACCAAGCTCTTGAGATCCATCTCTTCCTCCTCAGGTAATAATATTGATTTTGCATCCTAAACAAATCCCATAGAAATCAATTACACCATTACAGTACTTCAAATCAATAATAAAAGGCTTTTAATCACATGCCCATTCATCCAATATTGATTTTTTTATTGATTATCTGCTTGACAGTATCAAAAAAATCAGGGTACATATTGATTACAAATCAACCTTTCCGGACAGGAGACCGGAACAACCACAAAGGAGAAACGAAAAATGAAAGCTACAGCGATTTCAACCACACAGACAGAGCAGCCCACCATGAAAAATTATGGCATCTACCCTTATCGAGCGGCAGGGGAACAGCTCTGGTGCGTCTGCACCCCGGACAACCTGCCAGATACTGGGAGACGCGGAAACACCATCGTCTCCGGCTTTCCCACAAGCGGAAAAGCCCAGGACCATGTATTTTCACTCTGGGAAAACCAGGCAGCATAGCAGGGGCGGGGGTACAGCATGACACAAATCGAATTGAAGAATGCGGCTTGGAGGGTTTACGGCTATTTCTTTCCGCGCCCCTGTGAAAACGATGAATCCGCATTTAAACGTGCCAAGGCCGAACTCATCACCAACCTGGAAAAAGACCTATCAAATGTCAAAGCCATAACTTTCGACCAATACATCACGCATCACAAATAAACTGCATGCCCTGGGCAAGGCTTCAAACTGCCCAAGGAGTTTAGACTGGATGATTAAGAAGCAACGCGGCGGCAAACGCCCGGGAGCCGGCAGGAAACCAGGAGTAACCCCCAGAAGGATAAAGACGAGCATCACCCTTTCCCCAGCGACACACGAATGGGTAATAGAGCAGCCCGAATCAATCAGCACGATCGCTGAACGGGGGATAAGGATGATACAGCACCTGAAAACCGAATCTGATCGACAGGAATCGAATAGGTAATTTTATTAACTGGTCAATAAAACAATGTATTAAGACGCATTTCAGAAAGGACAAAATGACACCTTCACGACCAGCTCTGAAATACTACGGCGGCAAGTGGAAAACGGCACCATGGATCATTTCCTTTTTCCCGGCCCACACCAATTATCTGGAGCCTTGCGGCGGCGCGGCATCCGTGCTGCTTCAAAAGAAACCGGCATCCCTGGAGACCTACAACGATATAGACGGGCGGGTGGTCAGCTTTTTCAAGGTGCTCCGGGAAGATCCAGACAAATTGCTTGGCTTGATCCGGCTATCCCCCTGGGCAAGGCAAGAGCTTATCGAATCCCGGGAGCTTTCAGGAGATCCTATGGAGGATGCCCGGCGTTTCTTTGTGTCATCCTGGCAGGCTTTTTCCCATGCAACTCAATCATGGCGGTGCCAGAAGAGTTACACCACACGCCAAAGAGCACCAAGCAGGGATATGATAGAGGTCGATCACCTCATGCTCGTTGCCCACCGGCTCCACCGGGTGCAGTTTGAGCATGGAGACGCCCTGGATGTGATCAAGAAGTTCGATCACAAGGAGACTCTGATCTATTTTGACCCGCCCTACCTGGCATCCGTACGGCGCCACGTTGACCGGTATGTTTTTGAAACCGATGATGACTTCCACCTGCAGGCGGCGGAACTGTTACGGAATGCCAAGGGGATGGTGATTGTTTCCGGATACGCCTGCGGGGAATACCAGGAACTTTATGAAAACCATGGATGGATACGGCATGACAAAAACGTGACGTGCAACGCGGGTGCAAAAAGAACGGAAAGTATTTGGCTTTCCCCGAACACTGTCAAGGCCTTGGGAAAACCTCAGCAGGTAAACCTGTTTCCTGAAATGGCAATGGCATAATGGTATCTATCTATAATTTGGTTGAAATTTAGGGCAAAATTTTCATATAGTGGAATTATTCCAACGAATAACACTCATAAAAAATCGCAATCAATTTAAATAGAATTGGAGGACTAATGGATCTAATACGTTTGTATTTCAAAACCAAAAAGCTTCAGAAAATTCAAAATGAAATCTACGACGATTTCTTGAAAGAAAAAAAAGAAAGCAAAAATAGAAACATCCAAGAAATAGCGTCATCGTATCAGAATGAGGATGAACTTATTGAAGATGAAATTTTGGAATTACATACAAAATATTTAAAACAGGCAACGGCAAGGCTAATGCTTCCTCTCCCTGAGCATCCATCTTATTGGAACAGATCGAGAATAACAGGAATGAACCATCTTTCTGCTAAAGGTCTTTTGAAAGTTAGAAAATCAATAAGAGAAGCGTATAGTCCGATTCTTCTATGGATAGCTGCTATAACGGGGCTTATTGGTGCTGCGACAGGACTGGTCTCCACTATAGGAAAAACCTTCTAAGTTAAAAATCAATTTAATAATATAAAAGCCCGTTAGCAGAAGCTTACGGGCTTTCCGGCTATTGATAATAAAAAAAAGAACACCACCCTTGACTCCTTTCCCTTGAATTTGATTTAACTTGTCTGCCTACAGATCGGCTGCATGGCTTGTTCTATCACTGAAACGGAAAGGGAGACAAAAAAATGCGGAAAGTGAAATCTTTATTCGGTAAATTTGCGATTTGCCTTTGTATCTTGACAATCATCGGCTGTGAAGGAGGAGACGGGGATGGCTCGGCTGAGAATAAAGTCTTTAATCTCCCCACAGAAGAAAGCTCTTGGGCTTTTCTTAAAAATAACAACCTCAGATACAATGTCACAGATTACAATCTTTCGAGCGGCGAAAAGCTCTATTCTGGGACCGGAGAGATCTGGGGCAAACAGTATACCGAAAAAATAGACGGTATAGAAAGAAAGGTTTCCGAACTCCTCATGGATATCGTCATCAACGGAACATCTCAAACATTCTATAAAAAAGCCTACCCAACAACAGAAGGGACTTCATGGTACGAACACGACTATGAAACGAAAAAAGCTATAGAAGAAAGACTATATTCATCTCCGGAAGCATCCGCAAAAGAAGGACTGGATTCCCTTCCAGATCTTGCCGAGGTGGGAGACTTCGGAGACCTTCCAGACTATAAAGTCATTGATGACAGCTACTCCTTCGACGTCGCTGTGCGAGTTGAAAAATCTTGGAGGTTAGTTTCAAATGGCGGGAATGCAGGGCTCGTAATCATGGCTACGAGCTACAACCGCTATGACGACAAAATCGAATACGAGGAACAGACCTATGCCATCAACGAACACGGAGAGATATTAGGGGCTGCGACCACAACTTTGAATTACAGAGAAAACACAAAAACGGAAATAAAAATATCCAGATAAAACTTCTGCAAAAGAACTTACAATGAAAAGCCCCGTGAAATCGGAATTCCACGGGGCTTTAACGTTCAAGATCCCCCTGTTACACCTCCTCCACATACCGGCAATAGTTCTGATAAGCCTCCTGGGCCGTGCCGGCGCCCTTCCACGTATTCCAATGAGCCTTCCAATAATCGGCCAGCTCCTGAATATACAGTTTTCGAGAAGCCCCCTCCACCGGCAACGGCTCGGGAACTCTCCAGTAGTGAACCCTGGCCATGGCAATCTGATAGGCGATATTGAGGACCTGGTCCCGCTCAGAATCGAGAGACCGATACGCCATCATCACCTTGAAGAACGACGTAATCCCCTTATAGTTCAGATAATTTTCCCAAATATCATCATGGGTGGCCGGCTCCATCTGGAAGATCCCTCGAGCCGGGCCGCCCCCGAGCTGCTTCACATAATGCCCCAGGCGACTCTCCTGCGCTGCGGTAAGCATGAGGAGATCCACGGCGGACTCGGAACACATCCCCATCTCTTTCAGTATCAATTCAATCTGCTCTTTCAGCTGACCTGCATCCATTCAACACCTCCTATCCCTGTGCCGGTACGACCGGGTCTTGTTGTACGCCATTTTTTTTAACGATTTCACGCGGCTTTTCCCTTTTTTGACACATACCGCCGGCACCCATAGCAGGGCAGACACTTCACAGGCGGCTTTTTATGTGAGATCTCATCCAAGCAAGCTTTACGGTTAACACAATCAGCTCGGTCAACGATAACCTGGTTTCTATTTGTTTCCATATGCGCAAAAGCGGCGTCATTGCCAGGCAACTCCGCATACCCCTGCTGATTCTTTGTCCCTTGTTCCTTGAGCCATATCTTTTTGCACTCATCACAACGCAGCTGAACAAAACCACCGCCCATTCCATCTTTCGTGAGAATCCTCCCACATCCCCCCATACACTTCCGGGACCGGTACTCTACTCCCACGCTATGTTTTGGGCACACCAACGCTCCAAGTTCTTTAACCCGCCGGAGTTGCTTGCGTTCCAAAACACATCCACACCGCATGTGATACCTTGTTCCCATAGCTTTATCACCCATCACACCTCCCTGAAATCAATCTCCGGAAACCGGTTGAGAAACAGCTTTTTCTTAAGCTGGTAAACCTGAGTTTTCATGCCTTTCACATCCTCAACAACGATCCGCCCACCTTGCGAATACTGAAAATCAGCCAGATACTTGATAGCCCGAATTGTACGGCCATCGCTCCGGAACTTCTCCTGCAAGACAAATTCCGGCTGCAAGGTCAGCTCCTTGATGGCCCCGACCTTCAGCATGGTTTTCAGGGCACAGTACCTCGCGGCCTCTTTTTTTGAATCAAAGGTTATTCCGTCAACCATTGTCCGAACGGCGTTGTACTTGCTTCTTTTTTTCACTCTCTCGCGGCTTCCCTGTGCTCAAATTTTAATTTTATCGCCGGGGGATATGGCATTATATATCCCCACCTGCGAATCAGCCAATATCAGCGATTTTCTCAAAATGGGATATCATCAGGATTAGAACTCCCGCCGCCCTGCCCCTGGTATCCACCGTAGCCCTTCTGAGCCCCACCGCCCTGGGCTTGGCCGCCGCCCTGCCCCGAACTCAAGAACTGAACAGAGCTTGCAAGAATCTCAGTGCTGTAATGGGTCTGGCCGTCTTTCTCATACTGACTTGTCCGGAGCTTCCCCTCGACATAGACCTTGCTGCCCTTGTGCAGGTAACGCCCACAGTTCTCCGCCTGCTTGTTGAACACAACAACCCTGTGCCATTCGGTCCGCTCCTGCTTCTGGCCCGAGCCCTTATCCGTCCACTCTTCACTTGTGGCCACAGCCATCCTACAAACAGCCACGCCTCCCTGGGTGTATGAAACCTCAGGATCTCTCCCCAAATTTCCAATAATGATTGCCTTGTTTACACCAGCCATTATCTTTTCCTTCTTCGTTTTGTGGGCCTCCGCAGCATTTCCACTTCAGCCTCTTTCTTTTCTGAAAGCCACATGGCGCATTGCCCAGGTGGCACGTTTCGATAATTCATCACTCCCTGCCGGTAATTGCAGGGGATGTTGTCCCACTTCAAGTGACCGGCAAAGCCGCAGACAGAACAAAAGCCAGCTCTTTCCGCCTGCTTGATGGTCAACCCTATCAGCTCCCCCTTCATGCCAAATCCATCTCGAGCTGAACCTCAAGGGCCTCAAAACGGGAATCAAAATCCTCCTGTGACAGTTCCCGAACCTCACCAAAAGGCGGCTGTACAACAAAATTTCCCCGAGAAAACCGCTTACCGGCAATGATCAGCTCCCCGTTCCGGTCTTCAACCTCATCGAACAGCATTCTCTTGATGGCCTCGACGCTTTCCGGCCCTCCGTACCAAACAGCCTCCACCTGGCACGACCCATTCCGCGCTGTGTAAATCATGATTCTATCCGCCTCACTGTAGTCCGAGCCAATGCCACGATCCTATCAGCAACAATCCCGGGTGGGAGGGCCTGGGGATAAACCTCCCGAACCTCATTGTACGCCCGGTAAGCATCGATGAAGTATTTACGCCACCATAAAAGCCCCTCTTCGGTAACCCTCACCCCCCAGGAGTTGTACGGCCACCGGATGGTCATCAGATGGAAAGTCACCGGATCTTCAAAATCTACCGCGGCATTCCGACCTTCACGCCGGAGTTTTGCCAAAACAAGATCCGCCTGAACTTCAGCCCTACTCCTGACATCGATTTGCCTCTCGGGATGAGAGATGGCCTCAATGGCGTCGATGATCTCCTTGGTCGTGGGAACGGCCGGATAAGTCTTTTCCCTGTGCTTGAAAAGCCATGTTCCGGCCAGGCGGATCTGCTTGATGGAGTATCCAGCCAGACACTTAAACCTCAGCTTCATGTTGTCCTTGCTGAGTTTCCCACCAAACTCCTCGGCAATAGCGCCCATGACCTCCCCAAACACCACAAGGTCTTCAACTTTGCTCTGATCCATGATCTGCCTCCGAAAGCATCTCGCTGACAAAATCGTTACAGGCCTGCTTGTTCTGTTCAACCCGCCCTTGCCCCGTGCCACCCCTCAGCTTACGTTCGCTTTGGATGTTCGCAACAAGTTGGTCAAACTTCTCTCTCAACTTCTCCGCCGACCGAATATTCTTTTTCCAGAAGGGATCTTTAACCACCCAATCGACAACGAACTCGATTTGTTCTTCCGTCCGTTTATCCAGGCGATTAAGGCGATCAACATGAACAGCCCATTTTTTCAAAGCCTCCTCACCCTCGGGAACCTTGCAGTTCATATCCAGCTCCTGGATACTTGCAATGATCTTTGAGATGATCCGGTATTCAAAAGAAGCGTAAAAATCAAATTCATCATCTGGTGCACGCGTCCGGTCTGAAAGATCGGACTTTTTTTTGTTTGTTTTTTTTATATTCTCTTTGTCTTTGTCTTTGTCTTTGTCTCGATAGTCTATGGGATACGGTTTCGATACCGTATGGGATAGGGTTTCCTTCGCTTCCGAAATTTGTTTTTTATCAAGAAATTTTCCCGAATATTTCTCCATTGATTCTATAAGGTTAGCTGCAAGAGTGAATGAAGAAGGAATCTCATTGATTAACTTCAAGGTTCCTTTGGCATGATTTTTATTTTGAAACGGGTTCCAACGGAGGTATTTTGGAATCAAAACAAACCTCGATTTTTCACAAAAAATCAAAAAATCATTTTTCGCTAATTTTTCATACCCTATGGATACGGTATCGATAGGGTACCCTAAATCATCCGCTGCATACGCTTGGGAGCAACGGAAGCAGCCCAACGAGTTCCCATGCTCACAGCTTAATAGGTAGGCCCCGAGGACCTTAGACGTTTCATCCAGACCTTTTTCCAATGCCCAATTCCAATATCGAGAATGAATTATCCCAAATTTTCGCATAGGCTTTCCCCTGGAAATCGATACCGTATTGATACGGTATCACCACAATCTGGATACCCTATCGATACCCTATCGAAGCGACTTGGATACGGTATCAAAAAACAGCAATCCCCACTTTGTTTTCCTGGGGAAGCAGGTTTACCAAGTAAACCTGTAATTTCTTTACAGAAATTTTCCATATGGTAGTCTCCTTTTCAGGATAGAAGATTTTCAATTTTTTTCCATTCAGGAGCCGCCGTTTGAACAGTCATCGCCATGACATACATCAACCATTTTCTCAATCGCATTTGGTCCTCAGGCGGCAGGCTCCTAACCCCATCCTTGAGAGCAGCGGGAACTTTTATCGAAATACACTCTGTGCGTTTCGCGATTTCCAACCCGTCTACCCCTTTCTCCAATTCAAGCAAAACTCGCATGCTCAATTTTTCTCCACCTCCTTTCTCTTGAATAATGATTTTGATACTGATTTTAATATAGATTCTTTAAAGTCCGAAATCAATATAAATCCGTGCAGTCGTCAATATTGACACAAATATTCAAAATCAATAAAGGTAAGAGAGCGACCACAATAAGGAGATTGAGGAAGCGACCACAATAAGGAGATTGGGGAAAAATGAAAAAATCGGTTGAAGAAAAACAAGCTGCGAATCAGGAGTTTGCAGACAGACTTTCTACGCTCATCAAGGGCTCAAATCTTAGAAAATATGAGATTCAAGAAGCTTTGGGGCTTAAAAATTACACAACCGTTTACAAATGGGAAACTGGTGAAAATTATCCTTCGAGACGCAATTTGAAGAAACTTGCAGACCTATTTAATGTCTCTGAAAGTTTTTTAAGAGGGCACGAGCAGCAGGAAACACTCCTCCCTGCTCCTGCCGACGCAGAAACCAACAGTAGACAAGCAGTAGAGGAAGGAGAACGTAAGTTGTTAAAGATTATCGAAAACCTTCAGCGCAGCATTGGCAGACTGGAGGACCAGATCCTAAAAAAAGATGATGAAATTGTGGAGTTAAAAAACCGCTTGGGAAAACTAAACCGTCTTCATGCAGTGCCACAGAGTGGGGACGGGGGCAACACTGTGGCCTCATAGATTTTACAGGATTATGCCGCCAGGGTAAAAAATCCTATCACCTGAGGACCGACCTCAAAGGGAACATTCTGCATTTAGCCCCCTTCGATCAAATTATCATTGATGAGATCGACAACAATCTGCTCAACAGCATTGAAGAAAATTACAGAGAGCGAATGGTCAAAGCAATGCAAACAGCCGTTGATCTTCAATGTAGATTACGAACCTACACGAAGAGTTACCGAGGAACCTTGTTTGCAACCACAATAGAACCAATCGTAAAGGACAAAAGGCGCATCATTCTTGACATTTCGATGCTTGAACAAAATCAAAGCCAGATTGAATTGATAGAAAATCAATTCGATCGAATTCTAAAAAAAAGGCCAATGGCCGGATAAAAAATCAAAAAATCCTGCCAATATATTTGCAAAAATCAAAGAAGCATCATACAGTCCGCATCGTGTGATGCTTTTTTGTTTCTCCACTTTACACGCGGGTGTTCGTTTCCATTCTTCCCCAAGCCGACGACACCCAATCTCCTGATCGTGATCCCCTTTTCCCCGAGGGGATCACTTTTTTTCGAAAAAATCAAACTAATATCATCCTGCAAAATCAACCCATTATCAAACAATCCTCATCAAACACCCTTCTCGTATTGATTTTTCTATTGACACAAAATCAATAATCCTGCTTTAATCAATCTCAGGATCAACGCTGAATTTGAGCAGGACACTCCAAGGACTTGATTGTCTTCTGGATCTCAAGCTCATCACTTGGCCGAGAGCCTAACGTTTATCATGAATGGGACCACTATACTGCTTGTTATTCTGCATTAAAAACTGCCGGGCGCCCCATTCCTCCCGGCACCACAACTCACATGGGGAAGACGAAATATGAAAATAACGATAATACAGTTGCGCCTTGAGCTGACAACAAGGAGGATGTCATGACAAACATGCCAGCACTCACATTGAACAGTGCTTTGGAAGCCCTGCAAAGGCAAGACACACCAGAAACAAATCTGGTTTTGAGCTATTTGAACGACCTCAGGGCGAAGAACGTTGTTACTTTGGGGACTGATGAGGCGTTCGCCTTGACTGATGGGAAAGGACAGATTCGGGCGTTTAAGCAGAACACTTACCTTTCGAATCGCAACGGTGGACTTATCCAGCCTGTTTCCGGAAGTCCTTTTGTGGTTTCAGCTCAAGGGTATGAAATTTGGGCAGAAGCAGCTGGGGCAAGCGTTATTTTTCCCAAGGAGGTTTTAGTTGGAAATGAATGGAGGCCAAATCCATTCGCAGAGCGTGACCCGAAAAATCGCAGAATACTTGCTGTTCATGCCAGGGCGGTGGCCTTCAAATTTTCATCAAAGGGGATTCCCCAGGTCAGCGACTGGACCACTATCTTTGATACCCCGTCCTATCGCATGATTGATCTTCTTGCTAAAGCGAAAAAGACTCCCCAGGCCTTTAAATTGCTCCCTGCAGACATGGATCCTCCCGAATCAAAAAACGCTACCTGGGCCGCATACCCATTCGACGAGTCAACCAAGCTGTGGCTCAACACATCCCACGATGAAGTCCTCACCTGGTTTGCCCAGATCCTGAACCGGGAAAAAAAGGCCATGGATTTTGCCCAGACCTTTGCCAAAAGGAACGCCTTGAAACATCTCTCCGGACTTCAGAAGGCCCCGGGTCCTGATTGGAATATTCCGGTGCTCTGCTGGAGACCCACAAACGGCAACATCATCAAGTGGGATGCAACCGAATATGTCCAGCTTCAGGGCAAGGTTGGCGGCATGATCTCCGGCGACAATTCCATGTTCGAGAGCGACACCCCGCAGATTGAAATGAAGCAGGGTAAAGAGAATGTCTCAGACGAACAGGGTTTCGACAATCTTGAAGCCGAAACGGATCCCGAAGATCAGACCGATGTGATCGAAGTGCAGCACTCCACCACAAAAGAACAGTCTCCCCAGGAACAGCCCGTTGAACCACAACCGGCCCAGAACGAAATTCCTCCCCAGGCTCAGCAGGCCGCAGCTGAATCCAAGCCGGCGCCCGAGCCGAAATCTGGGCCTGAAGAGCCCCCGAAGGAGATCTCCAAAGAGAACAAGCAGGCGCAGCAAACACAGAATATTTTTCCCAGCGACTACCAGAAGGCCTGCAAAGAACTCAACGTGAGCGATGATCCCCTCGCCGTCGATGCCGAGACCGCCGTTAAACTCGTCCGGAAAGTCAGCGAGTATATGGACATGCAGGCCGAAGGAGGTGAAGCATGATCACCCATATCAGAACCAAAGGCTTCAAAGGTCAGAACATCAACGAAGAGATCTCCAACAAAACCCTTTTTATCGGTCCCAACGGTTGCGGGAAATCAACCCGGTCCCATGCCATTGCCCTAGTCGTGCTCGGGTATATCCCCTGGGCGGCCAAGGTTAAAAAGAAACCGGTCGATATCCTGGACACCTATGGGGCGGACAACACCCTGACCGCAGCCGTCACGATCAACGATACGGAGTTTGAGAGGCATCTCTCCCGGTCAAACAAAGGATCTGTGTCTCAGCGATTGCGGGTGGATAAACAAAAGTACAACGCAACCGATTTCGCCGTGGAACTGGACCGGGCCGGGGCCCCAAAAATATTTGATGTCTCTGCCTTCATGGAACTATCAGACCAAAAGAAAATCGAGCTGGTTTTCAATCTGTTCCCCCCTAAGGGTGATGTAAAAAATCTTACCAGTCAGATCGACAAGAAAACCACGGAGCTCAATAAGCTCAACAAACAAGTTCAAGCTTCAAATGGCGTCATTCAGCGTCTAACCACCAGCAAAAGCAATCTCGAACTCCCGACCGGAAGCCTTGCCGAGACCCAGGCAGAAATCGTAACCTTGACAGCCCAGGTCAAGAAAGCCCAGGAAGGTCTCAAAGCGGCCGAGATTGAAGCAGCCGAAATCACAACCGAAGAGAAAACCCGGGAGAAAGTCCAAACCGAACAAGAAGCCGGTCTCATTCATATGGGTGGAGCCGGGTCGTCACAATCTACTCAAAAGGCTCCTTCCCCTGAAAAACCTTCAGCTCAGGTTCTCCCCAAAAAAATGGAAGACCAGGCCAACTCCCCAGGAATGAACCGGATAAAAGATTTTATTTCCGATGGCCCGAGTCCTTTTGACGGTCCTGACCCTATCAAATCCATCCAGCTTATCATTGATACCCTGGAGGCCGCCGGGTGTGCTGCATGTGCGGCAAGACTTGTGGCTAAAAGTGAACTGATGAAATTCAAGAGGAGGGCTGCAGCATGAGTGCTGATATCAAGATGATGGAAGATCAGATTGAGGGCATGGTCACAAAAGGAAAGAAACTCAGAGCTGATGAAGCTCTTTTTCTAAAAGCTCTGGGGATCGACGAAGAGACTGAGAAAACCCGGCAAGATCGTGATGCCGATTCCGGTAAGGTTGAAACTCTCAAGGCTGAGATCAAGGACCTCAAGAAGAAAAAGCAGAATTCTCTCAAAGGTGTAGCCGCGGCAATCAGCAAAAAAATGGGCGAGGTCCTTCCTGTTGGCGATGCTGTTTTTTCTGTTGATAACGGCGTGTTCTTTGGCTGGAACTATGCCGGGAAGAAGATCCCCTATGATGGCCTATCCGGCGGTCAAGCTCAGATTTTCAATTCTGCCCTGGCTCATGCCCTGCAGGCGAACATTCTCGTGATCGAGGCCGGGGAGCTCGATGATGATCACCTTGGTTCAACCCTGGAGGAACTCGCTAAAGTCGGTTCGCAGATAATTGTCAACACCTGCCATCCCTTGCAAAAAGTAGCTCCACAACCCTTTAAACCCGTAGTTTTTGGAGGATAACATGGATTCACTCAGTACGGAACAAAGAGCAGCTGTAGAAACGACTTCAACCAAATCCCTGACCCTGGCCGGCGCCGGTTCTGGAAAAACCCGTGTGCTGATCAAGAGGATTCAGCACCTCATGGAAAATGAGAAGGTGAGTCCTTTTGAGATCCTGGCATTTACCTTCACCCGAAAGGCTGCAGGGGAGATCAAGAAGAGGCTCGAGGAGAGTGTCGGCCCCCAGGCCCACCGGGTTACCATGGGGACCATGCACGGGGTGGCCCTGAATATGCTCCAGCGGTTTGGGGAAATGGTCGGGCTCCGCCCTGGGAAGATCACTGTCTATTCCGGATGGGAGGAGCAGTTCCTCCTTAAGGATGTTGCCATGGAGCTTGGATACCATAGCGGCAAAGCCTGGAAAGGAGTACGGAAAAAGGACATCGACAAAGAGTTTAACTGGCTCTATACAACCCCTCACGCCAGTATTGCCGACTCAGGACTCTACGAACATGAAATTATGAGAGCTTTCTTTGATCGATGCCGGGAAAACAACGCCTTGACCTATGGCTCCATCCTTAAAACTTTCGAAAAATTACTCCCCAAGATCGCCCACATGCTCCAATTTAAACACATCCTGGTTGATGAGACCCAGGACAACGACCCGCTCCAGTGGTTTATTGTAAACAAGATGTGTGAACTCTGTGGTGCTTCACTGTTTGCCGTGGGTGACATCGATCAATCAATCTATGCTTTCCGTGGTGCAGATCCTGAATATCTTGTGCGCCATGAGAACGATTTTGACATCTACCGCCTTCAGGCCAATTACCGGAGTTCGGCCTCAATCGTCGAGGGGGCGAACCGGCTGATCGAGCACAACGATAACCGGCTCCCCAAGACCATGGTACCTAACAGAAAAGACTCCAACCCTACGCATTGTGTCGAAAACAAGGACAGCGCGGCCATAGTCGAGATGTTGGAGGAAAGCTATTCGGGAGGATACCCGCCGGAGAACATTGCCGTCCTCGGCCGGAATCATTTTTTATTGGCAAAACTCTCCAGACTTCTCGAGGAGGCGGGCTTTCCCCATGAGTACGTCGGCAAGGACACAGCTTTGACAAACTCCGAGGAATTCCGGCGCTTCCATGCTTTTCTTAAACTCATTGTAAATCCGTTTGATAATTTCAGTTTTCTCTTGATCCGTGACATTGCCGGGATCTCCCAGGAGGAGTACGGAGAGGTCAGAGTTAAGGCTGCCCAGAAAGGGGGAAGTCATTTCCAGACATGGTTATCTGGAGAACCCTCAGTTAACCCATTCCAGAATTACACACACAAAGATTTCAATGCTCTGGTCGAGCATATAACCTTCTGGTGTCAAAGCTTTTCGGAAGTTAACGATATCAAGAGCTTTGCCTTGCAGTGGGCAGAAGAAAGTCCGAACATTCAGGATACCGCTTGCGATGAGGGCCCGGTCCAAAATTATCTTGGCTGGTTGGCTACCTATGACCTCCAGGACGAGATAAAAGAAGACGTCAAGGGGGTTCAACTCATGACAATTCATGCTTCCAAAGGCCTTGAGTTTCCCACGGTGATAATCGCCGGTCTCAACGAGGGGATCTTTCCTTCCAAGCATGCCCAAAAAAACATGGATGAAATGGAGGGTGAAAGGCGTTTGGCATATGTCGCCTCTACCCGGGCTGAGAATCAGCTCATTTTGACATCCAGGCCGGTCGAGAGAGATCCCAAAAGCGGCAAGATCAAGGGACCGGCATCAAGGTTTATCCGAGAGACGATTCAGAAAAAAGAAAAAGCAGCTTAATTTCATTATACCCCAAATCTTCTATTTCCAACTCAACGCCTGGGCTACGGAAGGCTTCACCACTGGAGCCTTCCAAGAATCCCTTACCGGGGGAATAGATTAAGGAGAATCCATGGCAAAAAAAAAGAAAAAATTACCAACACCGGCGGCCGCAAAAAAAGAATTCAACTCCCTGGTAGAGGAGATCCGGGGGGTAGCCTTGGAGCTGATAGAAGAGCTGAAGGTGGCATACAAAAACAAGGCCGCCAACCGTAGGGCTCGATTGCTGACACTGGACCTGGAGCATAAAGGCAAGGAGTTCCGCCGGGCTTCCATGGATTATGATCTGACGAGGTAATCTCATAACCAGCAGACGAAAGCAAGGAGAACACCATGGAAGAGGCGAAAAAGTTTATTCCCTTTTGGCATATGACCGGGCAGATCATGATGGACCTCAGACGAAACCCGAAAGTCCAGAAGTTCGACAGCGACATCGAAATGATGGCCGCCTTAGCCAGGGAACTCCCGGACGTCGCCCAGGTTAAGATTCTCCAAATCAACGGAGAAGATGTTCTTTCCGTAGAATACAACCACAACCAATGGCGTGATGAATTCAGGACCGTAAATCAGCTACTCAAGGAGCTCCGGCGACAGGCCGGGGCCCCAATGGATTAAACAGAAATTCAACTTTACAATGTATAAAGTTGATTTTTCATAAGGGGTAAAATGGCTGAAAAAAATAACATATTATCTCTCTCTGGCGGCAAAGATTCTACGGCCGCTGGTGAACTAATGATAGAGCGTGGGGAAAAAATTCATTCTGCCGTTTTTTTTGATACATCCTGGGAGTTTCCGGCGATGTATCCGCACATAGACTTGTTCGAGAAGCGAACTGGGATCAAGGTTGTACGCCTAACCCCTGAAAGGACTTTTGATTACTGGATGTATGAGCGGCCCGCGGTGGCCAGGAAGGGTCCGAACAAGGGCAAGGTTCACCGGATCGGCAATGGATGGCCATCCCCAATGCGGCGGTGGTGTACCCGGCAGAAAATAGACGCCATCGACAAATATTTAAAAACGATTGAAAACCCCGTCTCCTGTATTGGTTTTGCACACGACGAACAGAAACGGATTGGCTCTGTCTCGGCTAAGAAAAGAAGATATGAAAAGCGTTATCCTCTCGTTGAATACGGAGTTACGGAAGCCGAGGCCCTGAAGTATTGCAGAACTAAAGGGTATCACTGGGGGGGGCTTTATGACCATTTTAGCCGGGTTTCTTGTTTCTGCTGCCCTCTTCAAAAAATTGGTGATCTTCGGATATTGAGAAAATATTTTCCGGATCTATGGTCACGGATGTTGGAAATGGATTCATCTGTCCCTGGGCACAACCGGGGATTCAAGGATTACAAAACGGTCCATGATTTCGAGCGCCGGTTTGCTTTCGAAGACCGCCAGATGGACCTTTTCCCGGAAATGGCAGTAGCATGACAACAATGTATAAACACTCCTTTTGAAAGGTAAAAATATTATGGGTATAAAACAAGACACATTAATGAAATTTGATCCAGCAACCAGGACAGAAAAACCATATCCAAGTCATGCATGCCAATGGCGGGATTGGCATGGTCACGGAACCGCCTGGCTTTATAATCCATGGACAGGGAAACAGAGATGCGCCGAAGATGTTGGGAGCGATGTAAAAGGGTTGTTGATAGTCCCCCCGGAAGCGGAGCGGAGGGGATGATGGAAACCCATCCGGTACAGACAAAAGCGAATGGAAGGAAGGGCCAGGGCAGGATCTCAAAAGCCGTTACCATGAAGGCCTACGAGGTTTATTGCCATGTTTTTTCCGAGCAAGAGGCCATGGTCACCGGTGGTTGCCGTGGTGGTTTTAGTTCGGGGGAATTGATCGCTTTTTTATACGCCAGGTCGTTTCCGAAGGAAGAATGGAAAGACCGGGTTGCCGAAGTTTTCAGGGATATGGAGGAGATATAAACATGAAAAAACCAAAATTCGTTTTGACCTGGGCAAATGGGCACAAACTTCCCCGTCCTGTCTATTACCGGGAGACTGAGGCCGGTCACAATGCCTGCACCTACACCAGGGATGATGCCCAAAAATTCCCATCTTCAAAAGCCGCTCTGCAAACATGGCGGAATATGCACGCCCGTCCCGAAGAATTTGAGCATTGTATTACTGCGGGGCATGTCAGGGCCGAGAGAGCCGATCAACCGGAATTTTGGTTCTAACCAGAATCAACTTAATAATATATAAAGTTGATCCTCAAAAGGAGAATAGATGCAAGCCAAAATCAATGAACTCATAGCTTTTCTGAACACCGAAAGGCCAAAGTCAGCACCACATGAAGTCCAGACCTTACAGCGGTATTACAGGATTGTAACAGAAAGATCGGCATATTGTTTCGTGGTTAAAAGGGATTTCGAAAACAAAACAGTAGGCGCAGTCAAGGCCGGTGATCTCATGTTCCCAAAATCATGGTCGCAGCCGGCGAAGCATCCCCGGGGGAACCTCTTCAACCGGGATACTTGGGATGGAGCCTTTGGCGAATGGAGCATGGCATGCTTACGGTGATCTATCAGTTACTCAACCACGGCGGCCTTGCCATGTCAGCAATGGAGATACTCCGAAGCGACTCAACCGGACCTATCGCTGCGGCTTGGCCTGCTTGGATAGCCGGGCTGTTTGTTGGGGAGATGGTAATTGAAGTAATAAAAAAAGGATAGAGCGATGGCAACCCTGTATCAACATGAAAAAAACTTGCTCATGGGATTGGCCGAGCATCACCAACTGAAAGCCAATAGAGCCGAAAGTCACCTGGGGGTCCCCGGGCATAACGATAAGATGTTCCGAAAACAGCATGATAAGGAGACGGAGATTGTTCGTGTTCTTAAAAAAGCGGCTAAATAAATTCAGGATGAGCTCTCCCCTCAAAGGGAGAGCGTTCCGCAAAATAGCAGTCACAGAAAACAAAAGCGTTCCGAATTGGACAGGCCTGTTCATCGGACCGAAAGATTCAATAAAGTCTTAACACAAGTTGACCCCCATCAGAAATAGGGGTCAACAGAAGAACCAGTATTGAAAGGACAAAACACGTGACATCCCATATTGTTGACATTCATGGACTTGCCGGTGTATTGCTGTGTAAAGAAAGCACACTCGATAGAGAATGGCGGGAATACCCTCACTTCTTTATCGGAAGGGGAAAGGATGCACGGGGCGCCCGGTTTGACGTGGGGGACGTCCTTTCATATTTGAAAGAAAGGGATTACAACCATGCCGTCCAAGGAGAAAGGCGGGAAATACAAGGGGCGAGTGCGGCTATCGGGGTACCCTCAAAAGGTAAAGAGAGGGTTCACAACGTGGAAAGCCGCCAAAACCTGGGAAATCGAAACAGAAGCAGAATTGAAGAATCCGACCTCGGAGAAGATCCTTTTAACCTTCTCGAAGGCCTCGACGCTCTATCTTAGACACTGCACAAAACACACCGAAAAAAATACCTACCGGCAAAAAACATACATTTTCAAGTCTGTCATCGTTTTCTGGAGAGAAAATCCACCGCTCGAATCATGTGATGAAAACATGTTTGAAGATTTTCTTGACGCAGTTTTTGAAAAGAAAATTCCACCTCCACCCACCCAAGGGAACAGAGAGACCGACCCCGGAAAAACAGCCAACAGATATATAAAGGAATTCCAAGCCCTATTCAAATGGCTGATCCAGAAAAAATACTGTGACACCAATCCTGCGTCTGGTCTCAGGAGATATAAAGAAGAACCTTTCAAAAAATATGTTCCGCCAGCGGAATCCATCCATGCCGTTCAATCTGTAGCTACCCTGGAAGAGCGAGACCGGATTCGGTGTGTTTACCATTCCGGGGCCCGGGCCGGTGAGCTCCGCCGCATGACCGTCCAGGATGTTAATTTTCATACCGGAAATCTGACATTGTGGACCCGTAAACGAAAGGGTGGTTCACTGGAAGCCGACGAGATCCAGATGAATAACCCCCTGGCGGAACTCCTTCACCGAAGGATAGATAGCATGGAGCCGGGATGCAAATACGTTTTCCCGAGTCCCACCAATCCCAAGAAACAGTTAATCAAGGATACTCTGGACAACATGATGCCCAAACTCTGTAAAAAAGCCGGGGTAAAAAAGTTTGGGCTCCATGCCATCCGTCACCATGTGGCCGCTCAAATGGTCCACTCGAAAGAGGTTGATCTTTTTGATATCCAGAAGTTTCTCCGGCACAAACGAATGAGCACCACGGACCGATACCTGAAAAGTCTTGGCGTGATCCAGACCAAGGGGACCTCTGTTTTGGAACGAACGGAACAAAGCATGGAACAACAGGCCGCATGCAAAAATCCCAAGATCCTCCCCTTCAAAAAAGCAGAGGGAATTTAGTGGTGCCACTTTTGGTGCCATTTTCTTTTGGAGATTGTGTTTCTTGGGACCACCTGGTAGGAGTTGAACCTCAAAAGCGTTTATTAAAGAGCCACTTCACAGACTATTCGGTGTTCTCCAAATCAGCCATGCTCGGCTGCTAAGCGAGTATGGGGTTAATTGCTCCATCGAGAGTTCGAATCTCTCTTTCTCCGCCATTAATAAGTTATAAGGCCCGGCACACGTAAAATGTGCCGGGCCTTTTTTTATTTGGCCTTCAGCCCAGTGGGGATACCGCCAAATGAATACATTCAAAAGGCACATAAAGCACCCCGTCGAAAAACAATCTGCAGCTTCCCTAACCTCCACTTTATATGGTCGAACATTTTTTAAAGAAACAGACCCTCGACCAAAATGATAAGGGATGCCCCTATGACAATATTTCAGACTTCAGTTCTTCCGCGATCAACCCTTTTGCAATATACAGCTCAATCCCACCCATATCTTTACAAATAAAAAGTTGAAAAACTTTAAATAAGCATTGTATACTTAAATTCTAAAGTTAAGTATACGATGCCATTCAACAACCATAACAACCTTGTTTAAAAGGATATTAACCTTGCTTATCCCTGCGATCCCACCCTCAATACAAAACATTTCAGTTACGGATTTTAGCCAGCGCCACAACTTTTTTGAAATCTTTTCACCGACAGATAATAAGGGAAGGTATTTGCACTGGGACAAGCTGCGGCATCTGATTCCTCCCAACGGTTTTACATCCGAAGAGTGGTGGGCAGCCATTAAATTCAGTCGCATGTCGTTAAAAAAGATACTACCGTTTAGAGATAAACAAGATCATCATTTTTATTATTGCACCACTGATTTTTTACAGGAAAAACAATCATGGCTTGATCGTGGCGCTGCCGGAACAATCACCACCGACTCTCCAATCACCAACAAGGAGACACAGCAGACATACATGATCAACTCCCTCATAGATGAAGCGATAAGCTCAAGCCAGCTTGAAGGAGCCGCCACCACCCATAAAGTTGCAAAGGAGATGATCAGAGAACGCCGGGAACCGGAAAGCCATGATGAAAAAATGATTCTGAACAATTACCGTGGAATGGAATTCATCAAGGAGATACGCTCGGAAGAACTGACCCCATCCATGATAAAGCAAATACACAAGGAGCTTACAAAAGACACCCTCGAAAACCGGAAATTTGAAGGAGCGTTTCGGACAAACAATGATATCCGTGTTGTCGGAAAGGTAGATCATGAGACGATTCATGTCCCTCCCCCCTTTAACGAGCTTGAGGACAGGATCTCCACATTATGTCTCTTTGCAAACGGAGAACTTGACAGAGGATTCATTCATCCTGTGATGAGAGCCATTATTCTGCATTTCGTACTTGCTTATGATCACCCCTTTGAAGACGGAAACGGCAGAACGGCAAGAGCATTATTCTATTGGTCAATGCTGAATCAAGGCTACTGGCTGATCGAATATATTTCCATTTCCAATATCATCAAACGAGCACCGGTCCAATACACCAAGGCATACTTACACACGGAAACGGATGAAAACGATTTAACATACTTTATCATCCACCAGCTCATGGTCATTGAAAAGGCCATGGCCGAACTACAACAATACCTTGAAAGAAAGACAAATGACATCCATGAGGCCCAGGATCTTTTAAGTGGCAAGGAGCGGTTACGCAAGGGGTTGAATTTCAGACAACTTAATTTACTCAGGCATGCCTTACGGCATCCCAACACACTCTACAGCATTGAGGCACACAAGAACACCCATGGCGTATCCTACGACACCGCCCGGCGTGATCTGGTTGCAATGGCGGGCAAATTTAAATTGTTCGACAGGGTGAAATCTGGGGCATTCAGCTATTTTGTTTCACCGGCGGACCTGAAAGAGCGGATAAAAAAAATATAATCACCGGCATCCGGCAGGCCCCCGGATTTTCATTTAATTGGTTTCTGAAATGGTAATATCGGAAAACGCGATAAGATTGGCGTCATACCCCTTGAAACTTGAGTATAAGATCTTGGACTTTGAGCAGATGGAGGCGTCGTCCCGGGAAACAAAATAGGTGCGTCTTACGCCCTTGACCTTTCCCCGGGCGTCCTGGAACTTCCAGTACTCATAATAGCTGTCGATGCCAAACAGGTCTTCATTGTTTTTGTATGAGTTCATGCATCGATACTTTTTCACGCTCTTATTCTTTTTATACCCTTTGCCCCGCTGGTCCATCAAGCCATATACGTCTTTCTGGAATTCATACATGGGCACGGGGATCTTTTCACTTACAAGCAGAATAATACCCGAACCGTCCGGACTGGAAAGAATCTTCAGGATTTTTTCACCAGCCTCGACCCCCGGCAGGTCTTTATAGCGCTGGGGAAGGGTTTCCAGGGACTTCCATCCATCGGGCGCATTAGTCGTGAAAGAACACAAGCTCCCCATACGGCCCTGGCCGTTGTCCCCGGCAAGACCGGAACATCCTGCAATCGAGGCGGCCAGAAAGCACAAAACAATGATATTGATAGTACGGTACATAAAGCTGTTTTTCTCCTATTGGGGCAGATAGCTGTAATCGATAACAGGGTCCAGGGAGACGGATTTGCTCAAGGAACCGAACTTAACCATCAGATCCCTTTGATGATCGATGAATCCATCGGATTCCCTGCCGGTCACACTGAACTCGCGGATGGCGCAAACCCTGGCGACATCAAGCTCGACACCTGTATATTTCGGGATAAACTCCCTTGCCTCCGCCTCATGGTCACGGATAAAAACAAACGATTTAACAAGCCCCCTTAAAAAGGCACTGGCCTGTTCGGGATGGGCGTTTAAAAATGTGTCACTGAAGAAGACACCACTGAATACAAAATCAGGAATAATATCATGGAACGATGATAAAAGCCTGCTCACACCATGCACTTCCAGCATGGTCGCGACAGGATCTCAGGTGATGATGGCATGGACCTGGCTGCTTTTCAAGACAGCCTCATGCTTCATGGGCTCCTGCATGTCAATGCCGAGCATGGGCTTGACATCCTTCATGGTCAGGCCTGCCAGATCAAGGGCTTCGGACAGAACGGTTTTGGAAACAATGGAACCGCTCAGGGCGATGCGCTTCCCCTTGAGATCCCCGGCGGTCCGGATATCGGAATCCTTGCTGACATGGATGCCGCATTTTGTTCCGGGATGGGAAGTGCCAAGCCAGGAAACCACCTTTAGCGGGATTTTCCTGAGGGATGCATGGAAAAGCGCGGGCAGGGGAATGTTGCCCCCCTGGATCTCCCCCCTCATGGCAGCTGCCATGATATTGGTGGAACCGCCGATCCTCATAAGTTCAACCTTGACCCCCTCCTGCTCAAAAAAGCCCTTTTCCAGCCCGACATAAAACGGCAGCTCGTCAATATCCCTGAAATAGGAAAGCCTGAGAACCGGCAAATCCCCATCCGCGACGGCAGGCAGCCCTGTGCCCGCCACCAGGAAAAGTGCGATAAACGATAAAAGAACAAACCTCTTCATTAAACCTCCGTAAAGTTAAGATGTATAAAAATATTCAAGGCGACCTAAACGCCTTTGTGCCATACTAAAACGCGATGCTGAACCAGTCTGGCAACGCGGTCAAAGAAAAACCCAAGGGCCGACAGGATGAGAATACCGGCAAACATTTTTTCCGTGGCAAACACCCGCTGGGCATCGATCACCATGAACCCGATGCCTGAATCCGCAGAAAGCATCTCAACCCCCACAAGGGTTGTCACGGACATGGAGGTTGCCACACGCATGCCGGTCGAGATCATCGGCAGGGCTGAAGGGATCAACACCCTTGTCCACAGGGCAACCCCCTCCGCCCCCAGGGAACGGGCCGCCTGGATCAATTTGGGATCAACACCTTTGATCCCGGCGATGGTATTCAAAACAATGGGAAAAAAGCATGCCTTGGCAATGATCAGCACCTTTGAGACGTCTCCGATGCCAAACCAGATGAAAAAAATCGGAATCACGGCAAAGGTTGAGACAGGACGAACCAACTCGATCAGCGGGTCGATCAAATCCTCCATAAACCGCGACCAGGCCACCAGCAGCCCGACACCGACCCCCGCCAGGGCGGCCAGGGAATAACCGCACAACGCCCTGGTGACACTGTCATACAGATGCATCCACAGCTCACCGGTGCATACAAGGGAATACAGCTCCCTGACAATGGAGGTGGGCGCAGGACAAAAAAACGGGTTTATAAATTCAAGCCGCACGATCAACTCCCAGATCATAAGACAGATCAGGGGGGACAGCACTTTTTTGGTTTTATTCAACAGAGGCCTGAGAGAACAAAGCAGATCCGTCTTATTCACCGGAACAGCAGGCCGGGAAAGACCTTTTACCGAACCATCCATAACCAGCTCCTATATTTCTTCTAAAATCAGATTTTTCAGATACCTTTCATATTCGATGAACCTGGGAGAGGTAAACATCTCCCGCTCCCTTGGCCTGGGAAGATCGATCTTTACGACCTCCTTGATTTTCCCCGGCCGTTTGCTGACCACAACCACCCTGTCAGCCAGATAAACAGCTTCCGGGATACTGTGGGTTACAAACAGCACCGTGCATTTGGCCTGCTGCCAGATTTTCAGCAGCTCTATCTGGAGCGTCTCCCGGGTCAGGGCGTCCAGGGCGCCAAAGGGTTCATCCATGAGAATCAACCTGGGCGTATTTGCAAGGGCCCGGGCAATGGAGACACGCTGCTGCATCCCCCCGCTCAACTCGTTTGGGTACCTGTTTTCAAAGCCCTCAAGGCCAACCATTTTGATCAGGTTGGCGGACGTCTCCCTTCGATGTACCTTGGGAATCCGGCGCAACTCAGGCCCGAACTCGATATTTTCCCGCACGGTTTTCCATGGAAACAAAAGATATTCCTGGAACACCATTGCACTAAGCGGGTCAGGCCCTTTAACAGGCTTCCCGTTAAAATTGAGAACGCCGGAAGTCAGGGGTTCCAGCCCGGCCGCAAGAAACAGAAAAGAGGATTTGCCGCATCCACTGGGTCCGATGATGGTGATAAATTCCCGCTCCGCCACCGACAAGGTAAAATTGGAAAGGGCGACTATTTCCTGGTTCTGCTTGTCATGGTAGACCTTGCTGACATTGGATGCCTCTAAAAACGCCACCTGTTTTCTCCTTAAATATTCTGTGATTTTAAACCCGAGACCCTATTGGGAATCAGAGGTTAAGTCAAACTGCTAATATGAATGAAAATTCAGGAATATATTGACGAATTCAATACAGGAAGCCGGGCGGGATAAGCGTTTTTGCTTTACAAGAAAAATGTAACCAGATACTTTTATGACAGAAACCCATTCAAGACAGATGCCCGGAAAAGGTCCATTGAGAAATGAAAAAAGTCATAGTTTTTACAGGATTATGGATAGCGATGCTGCTGCCGCTGCTGCTGCTGCTTTCCTGCCAGCCATTGCAGCCCATCCAAAGCTACCCGGATTATTACAAGGGGAGACAGCTTGCGGATGCCTATGCAAAAACAGACGTGATCACGACCCCCTGCCGTTCCCACAGGACAGGGCTCACCATCAGGATCATGAAGAACCGGAAAAAGCACCTTGCGGCATTGGCGCAGGATAAATCAGAAAGCTTCATCCGGGGATTTTATGACAACTACGAGCCCGCCTACAGGGAACATATGGCGTTCTACTGCGACGAGCTCCTGAGAAGGCCCGGGTGGAGATAACCAAAGGATCAGAATGACGTTGGTCCGAAGATCTTCTGCAGAATCACCTTGGTGATCATGTAGGTGGGCTTTACCCCCTCTTCCCCCATTGCGCCCGCGGCCAGGGTGTTGCCGGTCATCAGGGGATTATCCGAAGCATAGTAGGCGTAGCGGGTCCGGGTGCCCTTTGGGATAAATCCCTTGATAATGGCGGCGCTGATCGCCTTTTGATAATGGCCGCCCTCCATCTCGAGCCCCACGGCCCGCCAGTCGGACAGAAACATTTCAAGCACGTCCCGGTTCTGGAGGCTGGTTCCCAGAACCGTTGCCATGGGCCCCTCACACACCGCTATCTCCCCGTCAAAATCCCCCGGCACAAGATCGTTTTCGACAATATAGTTGTCCGATGTCCCCTCGCACACATGGGCCGTGGCAAGCATGATATCCCCGGTCTCACCCGAAAGGATACCGGCCTTTCCCATGATGGAGATGGAACCGAGATTGAAAAGCGAGGCTTCGTCCCCTATGGACAAGGGCTTGACAAGGTTCTCCATGAGTTCAAAGGCCTGGGCGCCAAAGGCGTAATCCATGACAAGGATCACCGGTTTTTCATCGTTGGCCTTCCCGGGATCGACCCCGAAATCCGGATGGAAGGCCACCCCTTCGAGCTTTGCGGTGTCGATGACCTGGCAATCGATGTTTGCCCCGGAACGATCCGGCAGGCTGACCAGGCCGTGGTCTTCGGCATGGTCCAGGACCATCTCCGATTTATCCCTCAAGCCTCCCAGGAATCGGTAAAAATCCGTGTCGTCCAGCTGATTTCCCGCCTCCTTCATGGCGGAAAAGCCGTAGATCAGGTTCACCACGCTGTGGAGGTTGGCGCTGATGATATGAAAGGGCCGGGCCTCAAGACCCAGTTCAACAAGCAGTGCCTTGATGTCCGACGCCCAGATTTTTCCATAGTGGTGGTGGCCGATGATCTTCATCAACGACGGGGTAAAATAGATCACCAGCGCCTCGTCCTTTGACTGGTGCTCGTTTTCGATACGGCGGCCAAGACTGTAGATCAGGGAAAACAGCCCGTTGTTGCTCTTGTTCTCTTTGCGTTTTCTTTCAAGGGACTCGTAGGACTCCCGGGTTTCGTGGTAGGGACGCCCCAGGATGATACTCAGGTTCCAGAGCGCCGAATCAAGGTCACTGACGCTGAGTTCCCCTTTTTTATTCACCACCCGCTCAAGCTCTTTCCACTCCATCCTGGGATTTCCGTAATCGTCCTGAATACGCTTGTAGATCTTCTTGGCCTCGATGTTCAGAAAAACCATGTGGGTGATGATGTCATAGATCTCGCTGATTCCCCGTGAGATGATGAAACAGAGTTCCCTGTCGTTGATCCTGTACGAGGTCCTCCTGCGCTTCAACGGCTCGATGGCCTTGAACGGTGTCTCGTCAAACTGGTCCTCGTCAGTGAGAATGATCTTGGTACTCTCCTCGATCCCCTGGGGCAGCCGGTCGATGACATACTCAAGCCCCTTTAGCTCCACCACCCTGGAATCGTTCATGGTGCCGTAAATCTCAGGGCTCAGGTCCCTCAAACACCCTTCAAGGGCCTTGCCAAGCCTCCCGGACGGGCGGTAAAACCCCCGGATGGCAAGGGAATCGGTGATCACCTTGAATTCACGTATGGCGAGCCGTGCCCGCTGGCTCTTGGTTAACTCCTGCATGACTGTCCTCCCATCTCCCTGACCAGATTGATCAATCCATTGGTTGAGGCGTCATGGCCCGTCACCGGATCTTCCCCGGAAAGCTCGGGAACGATGCGCCGGGCAAGCTCCTTTCCAAGCTCCACCCCCCACTGGTCAAAGCTGAATATATTCCAGACAACTCCCTGGACAAAAATCTTATGTTCGTACATGGCGATGAGCGCCCCCAGCACCTCCGGGGTCAATTTCTTGAAAAGAATGGTGGTGGAAGGCCGGTTCCCCTGGAACACCCGGTGGGGCAGCAGGGTTTCGATCTCCAGGTCGCAGCATCCCCCGGCCCTCATCTCCCCTTCCACCTCCTCCCGGGTTCGACCGTTCATCAAGGCCTCCGACTGGGCAAGGCAATTGGCCAACAGCAGGGTATGATGATTCGCCACCGGGTTGTGGCTTACGGCCGGCACCAGAAAATCGGCCGGAACAATCCGGGTCCCCTGGTGGAGCAGCTGAAAAAAGGCGTGCTGGCCGTTGGTGCCGGGTTCACCCCAGACAACGGGACCGGTGTGGTAGCCGACCGCCGTACCGCTCCGGGTCGCGGACTTGCCGTTGCTCTCCATATCGGCCTGCTGGAGATAGGCCGGGAACCGGGCCATCCTCTGGTCATAGGGAAGGATGGCCCAGGTGTGAAACTTGAAAAAATTGATGTACCAGATGCCGATCATGGCTAGGATCACGGGAATGTTCCGTTCAAGGGGGGTCTCCTTGAAATGACGGTCCATCTCAAACCCGCCCCTGAGAAGGGCCTTGAAATTATCAAACCCAAGGTAGCAGGCGATGGAGAGGCCAATGGAGGACCAAAGGGAGTAGCGCCCCCCGACCCAGTCCCAGAACTCAAACATGTTGGAAGAATCGATGCCGAATTCCTTGACTGCGGCACCATTTGTTGAAATGGCGACAAAGTGGCCGGCCACATGGCCGGGCTCCCCGGCCGCATCAAGGAACCAGCGCCGTGCCGCTTCCGCGTTCGCCATGGTTTCCTGGGTGGTAAAGGTCTTTGATGCAATAATGAAAAGGGTGGTGGCGGGATCGAGCCCCTCCAGGGTCTCCCGGATGTGGGTACCGTCGACGTTGGAGACAAAATGAACGGACAACCCTTTCCGGGCATAGGGTTTCAGGCACCGGGTCACCATCTGGGGACCGAGATCGGAGCCGCCGATTCCAATATTCACGATATCGGTGACGGGCCGGCCGGTATAACCGGTCATTTGCCCGGAATATACCCGGGTGGAAAAGCGCCGCATCTTTTCAAGGGCCTTGTTCACCCGGGGCATCACATCCTGTTGATCCACCAGGATCGGGGTATTTGCGAGATTTCTCAAGGCCACATGGAGTACGGCCCTGTTTTCAGTGGCATTGATCCGCTCCCCGGCAAACATCATTGATATCGCCTCTTGAACACCGGTCTCCCGGGCAAGCCCCATCAACAGCTCCAGGGTCTTGTCCGTGAGCCTGTTTTTGGAAAAGTCGACCACCATATCGTTAAAGGAGATTGAAAAACGGCAGAAACGCTGGATATCCCCTTGAAACAACTTACTTATCCGAAGATTTTTCACCTGCTCATAGTGATTACCCAGCCGTTTCCAGCTATCTGTCAGAGCAGGGTCGATTTGCTTCAACATCCTCTCCCCCTTGCATCCATATTTTCGTTTAAACGGATTCCGCCCCAAAACCTCCCAAAGCAACCGTTTTTTAACCGATACCACGGAGAGGAAGGCAAATCAATAGATGCACTGCCAGGCCCTGTGAAAAACTAAAAAAACCTTGTTCTAAAAACCAGATTTCTGATATTAAAGCCTAAACTCGTTACCCTGCGACAAAACAAGAACCATATAAGAGAGCACTCCCATGACACCCAAGAAATTCAACCAGGATCTTTTCAGTTTCATCGACCAGTCCCCCTCCCCCTTCCATGCTGTGCGCCACATGGAGGACCAGCTCAAGGCAACCGGTTTTTCACGCCTTGAGGAGAAAGACGCCTGGAATCTTGAAGCCGGCGGCAAATATTATGTCACCCGGAACCGATCATCCGTCATCGCCTTTATCATGGGAAAGTCCAAGCCCTGGGAGAGCGGGATAAAGATGGTGGGCGCCCATACGGACAGCCCCTGCCTGAGGGTGAAACCCGAACCGTTGCAGAACTCCAATCTCATGACGCGACTTGGCTGCGAGATTTACGGAGGCACCCTCCTCAACACCTGGTTCGACCGGGGGCTCAACCTTGCGGGCCGGGTCACCTGCCGGGTCATCGAGGATGAAAACGAGCGCCTTCAAAGCGTCCTGATCAACTACAACCGGCCCGTGGCCCTGGTTCCCAGTCTTGCCATCCACCTGGACAGGGAGGCCAACAAGAACAGAACCGTCAATCCCCAGCTTCACATTCCTCCCCTCTTTTCCATTGGCGATCCGGAGAAGAGCCTGCCGTTCAAGGAGACCCTCCTTGCCCGGATAAAAGAGGAACACCCCGGAACGGATATCCGGGAGGTGATGGATTATGAACTCTCGTTTTCAGATGCCGAACCTTGTTCCTATGCAGGCATAGACAGGGAGATCATCTCGGCCCCCCGACTGGACAACCTGCTTTCCTGCCATGCAGCCCTGAAGGGCCTGGATTCTGCGGCCCCCTCCTCCACCGCCATGGTGGTCTTCACAGATAACGAAGAGGTGGGAAGCGACACCCTGGCCGGGGCCAGGGGATCTTTCCTGGAATCCGTACTTTTACGGATGGCGGGCACGCCTGAGCAGTTTGCAAGAACCGCCGCCCGGTCCTTCATGATCTCCTGCGACAACGCCCATGCCGTCCATCCGAACTTGAGCGAGAAACACGATTCAAACCACAGACCCACCCTGAACACAGGCCCCGTACTCAAGATCAACGCCTCCCAACGGTATGCCTCGGACTCGGAATCGTCCGCCCTTTTCCGGCATGTGTGCAAGCGCGCGGGACTCACTGTCCAGAACTTTGTCATGAGAAGCGATCTTCCCTGCGGAAGCACCATCGGCCCCGCCATCTCCTCCCAGACCGGAATCCGGACCGTGGATGTGGGGGCGGCCACCCTGGCCATGCATTCCATCCGGGAAATGTGCGGAAGCAACGATCCTTTCATGCTCTTCAAGGCCCTGAATAAGTTTTTCTCCCTGGATGAGCCGCCGCTTTTATCCTTGACATAAAACCCCAGGATAGTTATATCGCTTACGTTAATCAGAAGTAGTTTCATTATAATTTACTATCCGGATCCCCATGGATTCACAGGAGCAGCACAGCTGTATGAACATGAACAAGCGCCTTAAAAGTAACAGAAAAAAGATCATCGACCTGTGGTTTGAGGCCACGATCAAGAGCTATCCGCCTGAAACAGCACGGGTACTTGCACGAATAAAAAACCGTTTTGACAACCCCGTGGGCAGTGCAACCCAGGCGAGTCTTGAGAATGTTTTTGACCAGCTTCTGGGAGACATTGATCCCGAAAAACTGGAGGATGCCCTGGATCCCGTGATCCGCATCCGGGCAGTCCAGAAATTCACGGCATCGGATGCCGTGGGATTTGTGTTTGAACTCAAGGAGATAGTAAAGAATGTCCTCGAGACCGTACCGGAGGACGAATTTGACAGAAAGGTCGACCAAGTGGCCCTGGCAGCATTCAACAGGTTCATGAAGTGCCGAGAAAGTATATTCCTTTTAAAGGCAACCGAATCCAAACGACGGATTCACAGGGCTTTTGAAAGGGCGGGTTTAGTAACGGAGCTCAAGGATGAGGATCTCCTTTAGCTCAACAACATTTTAAACAGGCCTTGGCGGGCTTCGGTCTGTCTGGGCCTAAATAGTGAGGTGGTTAGAATATGAAGCAAAAGTACATGTTACCCCTGACAGGCGTTTTTCTGCTTTTTTTGCTGGCATACGCAGGGGTTGAGGGAGCCGGGATGCAATGGTTCTTCGGGATCGTTGCGCCCTATGCAGCGGTCTTGGCCTTCCTTGCCGGGTTTGTATACCGGGTGATGGGATGGGCATCCTCTGCAGTACCCTTCCGGATTCCCACAACCTGCGGACAGCAGAAATCCCTTCCGTGGATCAAACAGAACCGCATCGACAACCCCGACACAGCCGCCGGGGTATTTGTGCGCATGGTGCTGGAGATTTTCCTCTTCAGATCCCTGTTCAGGAACACCAAGGCGGCATTCAACGGGAATGAGAAGAACAAGCTCACCTACTCCTGGGAGATCTTTCTCTGGGTCGGCGCCCTTGCCTTCCATTATTCATTCCTGATGGTCCTCCTGAGACACCTGAGGTTCTTCCTCAACCCGGTTCCCGCATGTGTCAAGGTCATTGAATACTTTGACGGCATCATCCAGATGGGCCTTCCCATCATCATGCTCTCCGGTTGCCTGCTCCTGGCTGCGGCCCTGTTCCTGCTCGCAAGAAGAATCTTTGATGAGAAGGTGAGCTATATCTCACTTGCCGCAGATTACTTTCCGCTCTTTCTCATCATCGGTATCGCTGTCACGGGTATCTTCATGCGCTACATCACCAAGGTTGACATCCTGGGCGTCAAGACCTTCACCATGGGTCTTGCCACCTTTCACCCCGTCATTCCCGAGGGCGTCGGCGGACTGTTCTATGCCCATATCTTCATGGTCAGCATCCTGTTTGCCTATATTCCCGTGAGCAAGCTCATGCACATGGGCGGCGTGTTCCTGAGCCCCACCCGGAACATGGCAAACAACACCCGGGCAGAACGACACATCAACCCCTGGAACTACGACGTGGACATTCATACCTATGAGCAGTATGAGGATCACTTCAGGGATAAAATGATAGAAGCTGGACTTCCAGTTGACAAGAAGGAGTAATCGATGTCTGACGAACTTAAACCCGATGAATTACTGGACCAGATAGACCACACCCCTGCCTCCGGCAGCTGGATGGATACTACGGTCCAGATCAGACCCGGCATATTCAGCTACGCTGCAAAGCCTGAAAGCCTGGAAACCCTGAGCGCCCCCAATCCCAGACAATGGAATCCCCTGGATGACGACTGGAAGCTTCCCGAGAACTGGCAGGAGATCATCCACAACGGCATCAAGGAACGCCTGGAGAAATTTCGAACTTTCAAGATCTTCATGGACGTCTGTGTTCGCTGCGGCGCCTGCGCCGACAAATGCCACTTTTTCCTTGGCACCGGCGATCCCCTGAACATGCCCGTACTCAGGGCGGAGCTTTTGAGATCCGTATACAGGAACGACTTTACCACGGCCGGCAAGATCCTTGCCAAGATCCCCGGAGGCGAAAAGCTCGGCGGCGGACGCCCCATGACCCTGGAGGTCCTGAAGCAGTGGTGGTACTACTTCTTCCAGTGCACTGAGTGCCGCCGGTGTTCGGTATTCTGCCCCTACGGCATCGATACCGCCGAGATCACCATCATGGGCCGGGAGCTGCTGAACCTTCTGGGCCTCAACATCGACTGGATCGCCACCCCGGTTTCCAACTGCTACCAGACCGGTAACCATCTCGGCATCCAGCCCCACGCCTTCAAGGATATGCTCGACTTCTTCACTGAAGATATCGAGGAGATCACCGGCGTCAACGTCGAGCCCCAGTTTAACAAAAAGGGCGCAGACATCCTCTTCATCACACCTTCCGGCGACGTGTTTGCCGATCCAGGCACCTACACCTGTCAGGGGTACATGATCCTCTTCAAGTACCTCAAGGACAAGTACGACCTTGACGTCACCTGGAGCACCTACGCCTCCGAGGGCGGAAACTTCGGTTTCTTCACCTCCCACGAGACCATGAAGCGGCTCAACGCCAAGATGTATGCCGAAGCCAAGCGCCTTGGGGTCAAGTGGATACTGGGCGGCGAGTGCGGCCACATGTGGCGGGTCATCAACCAGTACATGGATACCATGAACGGCCCTGCCGACTTCCTCGAGGAGCCTGTCAACCCCATCACAGGCACCAAGTTCGAGAACGCAAAATCCACAAAGATGGTTCACATCACCGAGTTCACCGCCGACCTCATCAAGCACGGCAAGCTCGAGCTTGACAAGAGCAGGAACTCCAACCGGGTCGTCACCTTCCATGACTCCTGCAACCCTGCAAGGGGCATGGGTCTCCTGGATGAGCCGCGCTACTGTATCCAGAACGTATGTGACAACTTCTTTGAGATGCCGGAGAACACCATCCGGGAGCAGACCTTCTGCTGCGGTTCAGGCGCAGGCCTCAATGCGGGCGAGAATATCGAACTGAGAATGGCGGGCGCTCTCCCAAGGGCCACCGCCGTGAAATATGTCCACGACAAATTTGACGTCAATACCCTTGGAACCATCTGTGCCATCGACAGGGCCGCCCTTTCGACCCTTTGCGAATACTGGGTACCAGAGGTTGAAGTCTATGGTGTGCACGAGCTGGTCGGAAACGCCCTGATCCTCCCCGGAGAGAAAGAGCGAGAGACGGACCTGCGCATGGAACCCCTACCCGGTATGGAGGATGAAGATGAGTAAAAATGCAATCATCGCTGGATTGGCGGCTTTCGTCATTGCAGCGCTATTTCCCTTCTGGTTCAACCTTGGCGGAACGGACGCAGCTCCGGAGCCTGAGCTTTCCGCAAAGGCCAAGGCCGCTGAGAAATGCGTTCTGGACAAGTATGACATGAGGGCGAACCACATGAGCCTGCTGGACGAGTGGCGGGACTCCGTGGTAAGGGATGCGGACCGGAAATATGATGCCGCAAACGGCAAACAGTTCCAGATGAGCCTCTCCACAGGCGAAGACTCCTGTCTCGGTTGTCACGAAGACAAGGAGAAGTTTTGCGATAAGTGCCATAACTACGCCTCAGTGGATCCCTATTGCTGGGAGTGCCACACAACCCCCAAGGAGATTAACCAATGAAAAAGAGCAGAAGAAGCTTTTTGAAAGCAGCAGGTGTTTCTGCGCTGGGCATTGGTGTTGCTCCGGCAATTCAGGCTGTTGCATCATCAGGCGCCCATGACGCCGCCCAGGCGTCAAAGACCACCCATCCCGAGGCGCTCCACGCAGAACGCTGGGGAATGGTCATCGATACCGACAAACTCACCCACGAGGTCGCGGAAGCATGCGTCGAAGCATGCCGCAAGGCCCACAACGTGCCGGACTACAACCACGAGCCCGATGCGGAGCGCTATCCCAAGACCCGCCCGGTGAACCCCAACCAGGATGTAAAGTGGATCTGGGAAGAGCATTTCCACAACGCATTCCCGGACAAGGAAGACGAGTTCCTGGCGGAAAAATTCAAGGAACTGCCCTTCCTCGTAACCTGTAACCACTGCAAGAACGCCCCCTGTGTCCAGGCATGTCCCACCCAGGCAACCTTCAAGCGGGAGGACGGCATCGTTCTCATGGACTTCCACCGCTGCATCGGATGCCGGTTCTGCATGGCCGCCTGCCCCTTTGGCTCCCGGAGTTTCAACTTCAGGGATCCCAGGCCGTTCATCGAAAAGGTCAATCCCGATTTCCCGACCAGGTCCAAAGGTGTTGTCGAAAAGTGCAACCTTTGCGCCGAGCGCCTTGCCAAGGGTCAGCAGCCCGCCTGTGTAGAAGTAAGCGAGGGCGCCATCGTGGTGGGAGATCTGGAAGATCCCAGCTCCGAAGTCCGGGCACTCTTGAATGAGAAATATTCAATCAGACGTAAACAGGAGCTTGGAACCGAGCCTTCTGTTTATTATATCATGTAGGAGAGGCGAACATGCTTGAAATAGCTATCAAAGGAAGCAAAAAGTACTGGATCTGGCTTGGGGTGCTTTTCGCTGTCATCGGAGCAAGCTTTCTTGTCTACGTGGACCAGTACATCAACGGTCTGACCATAACAGCCATGACCCGTGACGTCAGCTGGGGCTTTTACATCGCCAACTTCACCTACCTTGTCGGAGTTGCGGCCGGAGGTGTCATGGTGGTCATCCCCTTTTACCTCCACAACTACGAGAGATTCCACAGGATCACCATCCTGGGCGAGTTCCTCGCGGTTGCGGCGCTGGTCATGTGCCTGCTCCTGATCATCGTGGACCTTGGCCAGCCCACCCGCTGCGTCAATGTTCTGCTCTACCCCACCCCCCATTCCATGCTGTTCTGGGACATGTGTGTGCTTAACGGCTACCTGTTCCTCAACATCGTGATCGGATGGAAGGTGCTGGAAGCCGAGCGGAATCAGATCAAGCCCCCGGCTTGGACAAAACCCCTGATCTATCTTTCCATCCCCTTTGCCATCGGCATCCACACCGTGACGGCCTACCTGTACTGCGGCCTTCCCGGAAGAGGTTTTTGGCTTACCGCCATCCTGGCTCCCAGGTTCCTTGCATCGGCATTTGCAGCGGGACCCTCCGTCCTGATCCTGCTCTGCTACCTCGTCCGCAAGGTAACCAAGTTTGATCCGGGCTGGGAAGCCATGCAGACACTGTCAAAGATCGCATGCTATGCGTTGATCGCCAACGTGTTCTTCTTCCTGTGCGAGATCTTTGTCACCTACTACAGCAAGATCCCGGGCCATATGACCCACATCGAATACATGTTCTTCGGTCTCCATGGCCACAACACCATGGTTCCCTGGATGTGGACCTCCATGATCCTCATGGCCACGGGTGCGATTCTGCTGGTGGTTCCGGCGCTGAGAAGCAATGCGACCCTGCTGCCCTTCACCTGCGCCATGGTGATCATCGGCACCTGGATCGACAAGAGTCTCGGCATGATCGCGGGCGGTTTCGTACCCTCCCCGCTCCATCACGTGACCGAGTACATGCCGACCTTCAAGGAGGTCGTCATCACCATCGGCTGCTACGCCATCGGACTCCTGGTTCTCACCATCCTCTTTAAACTTGCCACCACGGTCAAGGAAGAGGTAAGAGGATAAACTAGCCGAACCGAATAATCTGTTCGAACCGCAAGCGGGGATGCCGAACGGCATCCCCGCTTTTTTTTGTAAGCATTTTTGCATGAACCGCCCCCTGTACCCGAGTACTGACCCTCTTCATAGCGGTTGAATTAAAGCACTAAAGGATTTTTGAATTTTGAAAAAGCTGAACTTGAAAATGAAGATGCTCCTCTACATCGGCATGGTTGCCTTTATCTCGTTTGCCGTGACAATCGGAGTTGTGGCCGTAAAGGCGGGAAAAATGGCAAAAGAAGACGCCATGGAAAAAACAACCGAAATCGCCCACCACTATGGCGGCATTGCAAAGGCTGAAATAGAGGTGGCCCTGGACGCGGCCAGAACCCTGGCCCTTACCTTTGAAGGAATGAAAAATTCCGGCCGGGTACCGGAAAGAAAGGTGCTGGATCAAATTATAAAACAAGTTCTCCAGGGAACCCCGTCCCTGTTCATGGTCTGGACATGCTGGGAACCGGATGCCCTGGACGGAAAGGATTCCGCCTTTGCAAACACGCCGGGCCATGACGCCTCAGGGCGCTATGCCCGCTACGCATTCCGAAGCGGAAACCATGTCTCCGTTGACGGCATTGATGATACGGAGATAAAAGAGGCGAATTACTACTCAATCACTAAAAGGGCGGGCACGGAAACAATTATCGAACCCTACTCCGAAGTGATTGACAACAAAAAGGTGCTGATGTCAAGCCTTTGTGTTCCGATCCGCTTCAATGGAAAAATCGTAGGTGTTGCCGGAGCGGACATTACCCTTGAAAGCTTTCAGGAACAGTTCTCAAAGGTCAAGGTCTTTGAAACCGGATACTTGAGCGTTATCTCCAACAAGGGACAGTATATATCCCATCCGAAATCGAAACGCCTCGGCCAACCGATTCTAAAAAACGATCCCTGGGCCCGGGCGTTCATGGGGGACATAAAATCCGGCGACGGGTTTGTCACCGCAAACCATTCCACATCCCTTGGCGAACCGGTTTCACGGGTCTGTGTACCGGTGGAGATCGGCCACACCGGCACCCCCTGGGCCGTCATGGTGAGCGTCCCCATGTCCAGGGTTCTAAAAAAGGCAAAGGGCATTCAGTACACAAGCATGGGCATCGGCACCGCTGCCATGGCCCTGTTGATGGCAACCATCTTTCTTATCGTGAGCACCGTCACAGGCCCCATCAAAAAAGGGGTGGCGTTTGCGGAAAACATGGCCACCGGAGATTTCAGCAAAACCCTTGAGATCAACCAGCAGGATGAAATAGGTACACTGGCCGACGCCCTGAACAACATGACCGGAAAACTTGGCGGGATGATAAACGAGATCTCCGCCGGAGTGGAAACCCTTTCATCCTCGTCCACCGGCCTTGCGGCCATCTCGGCACAGATGTCCCAGGGGGCGAACGAGACATCCGAGAAATCGGGAACCGTCGCTGCTTCAGCCGAGGAGATGAGTGCCGGCATGACCTCCATTGCTGCGGCCATGGAGCAGGCGTCCACAAACGTCTCCATGGTGGCCACCGCCTCCGAGGAGATGACATCCACCATCAACGAGGTGGCCAAGACCACGGAATCCACCCGCAACATTGCGGACACGGCCGTTTCAGAGGCAAAAACCGCTTCCGACAAGATCGCCGAACTCGGCGCCGCCGCCCGGGAGATCGGGAATGTCACCGAGACCATCACGGATATTTCCGAACAGACAAATCTTTTGGCCCTGAATGCCACCATCGAGGCGGCAAGGGCCGGAGAAGCCGGAAAGGGATTTGCAGTTGTGGCGGCGGAGATCAAGGAACTGGCGCGACTGACCACCGAAGCCACCAATGACATCCGGGAAAAAATCACGGGCATTCAGCAGGCCACATCAATTTCAGTTGAATCAATCGGGTCGATCACAAAGATCATCGATGATATCAGCGATATGGTGTCCACCACGGCCACGGCCATCGAGGAACAGGCCGCCACCACCCAGGAGATCGCAGGGAATGTGGCCCAGGCATCCCAGGGCCTGACAGAGATAAACGAAAACGTGGCCCAGGGCTCCAGGGTATCCGAAGAGATCACAGCCGATATCTCGGAGGTGAGCCGTCAATCCATGGAAATGACAAACAGCAGCTCAACCGTCAACCTCAACGCCGAAGAACTGCTGGCCCTTGCCGAAAAACTCAAGGAGATGGTGGGACATTTCAAGGTCTGAAACCCGGACCGCCCTGGAATCCGACATCACCGTGAAATCTTAAGCGGGGATGCCGCCTGGCATCCCCGTTTTCCATTCCTGCCCCTGGGATTACATCCCGATCATTGAGAGCCCTTCCCTGATCTCAAAATAGGGCATGAGCTCAAAGCTGAAACCGGGAACTCCAAAATAAATGGCCATATAGTCTCCGAGAAATTTAAAGCCGTCCGCAAGCCTTTCGTTCTCAAGCTCATACAGGGATGTGAGAAGAATCCCCTCCAGGGTCGAGGTGACATAGGGGCCCTTTTTGGCCATGAAGTCCGGAAGCTCCGGCGCGTCAAGAAAGCGTTTCGCCATTGCCTGGGCGCCTTCCGGCGGATAGGTGACATGTGTGATGATAACCATGATTCCCTCCTGTGGTTATCGTTACAAATTCAGGGCGATCACTAACCGCCTCCATTGAGATTATCCCCATGGAGGCATGGTTCCGGCAATTTCAAAGGATTCCTTTCCATGTTGCACCTGCCGCGTAAAAATGATTGTAAAAAGATCTGGGCCGGGGGAAGAAAAATAAGGCTGATCAAGGAAGCATACCTAAACTCTACACCCATTCCATGGCCGTGTCAAAAGCAAGGGATACTTTATAAAGGAACCCGTTCCGTTTTGGCTTGACATTTTTTCCCCAGGATTATTGATTGAGGATTCAGGTTACCCGGATGAACCATGGACGACAACAAAATCATCGAAAACAGGAGGGATAGCATGACGGACAACTACAAAAAGATAGCTGAACAAAACCTTGCGCGCCTCTACTCAGACCTGCCAGGAGACCTTGAAGCGAACCTTCCTGCACACAGGGATGGTGATAATTTTCTATTCACAGCCTTTGGAAAGCCCTGCGTTATCACACCCAAGGGCATCTCCCTTGGAAAAGAGGAGACCTCATCCGTGTTTGACATCCTTATCTCCCTTTACGCCTTGAACGTAACGCCGGAGGTCTGCATTCCATCGCCGTTCAAGGCATTCAAGGAACTCCCGTCAAGCATGCCCTATGTGGGAGCCTTCACCACCCATACCGAGCAGGTGCTGGTCCCCCATGTGGACAGGATCAAGGCGTGCAGGGAAAACATCATGGAAACCCTCGGCGGTTCCGAGGCCCCTGAAGGAACGAGAGGCGACCTGTCCATGGTGCTCCGTCCCCTGCCAAAGATCGCCCTCTGCTATCTATTTTACGAAGCGGACGAAGAGTTTCCCGCTGCTGCCACCTGCCTTTATTCGGCCAATTCGGAACGGTTTCTTCCGGTGGACGCCCTTGCCGATGTTGGAGAGTATACATCCCGGACCATCCTGAATATCGTCAACCGATGAATTAGCGGACCGGAATCTCCTAATGATCACAAGCCTTTAAAAACGCGGTTCTTCACCCATTGGCCGGGCTGTTCAAGCTTTTTTTTGCTTGACAAAATCCAATAAACAGGATAATATTTGGGATTTTAGAGCTATGTAAAGCACGTTTAGATATAAAGGAGAGGCAGATAATGTACGCAGTAATCAGAACCGGTGGTAAACAGTACAAGGTTCAAGAGGGAGAGACCCTCAGAGTTGAGAAGCTCAAAGGTGACGAAGGCTCGGAGATTGAGTTCAACGAGGTTCTCATGGTTTCCGACGGAGAGAATGTTACCCTCGGTCAGCCCGGCATCGAGGATGCCATGGTAAAAGCCCACATCGTTGAGCAGGGCAAGGGCAAAAAAGTTCTTGTTTTCAAGTTCAAGCGCCGCAAGGGTTACAGAAAACTCAAGGGCCACAGACAGTTCTTTACCGCCGTCAAGATCGACAACATCCAGGCATAGATACAAAGGAGATTAGATATGTCACATAAAAAAGCAGCCGGTAGTACCCGGAACGGTCGCGATTCAAATGCCCAGAGACGGGGCATCAAAAAATACGGCGGCCAGGCCGTGGTAGCCGGAAATATTCTGGTAAGACAGCTTGGAACAAAAGTCCATCCCGGTGCCAACGTAGGCATGGGCAAGGATTATACTCTCTTTTCAAAAATCGACGGTGTTGTCGCCTATGAGCGCAAAGGCCGCGACAAGAAGAGAGTGAGTGTTTATGCCGCGTGAGATTCATTGATGAAGCATCCATCACTGTAATTTCAGGCAAGGGAGGCCCCGGTTGCGTAAGCTTCCGACGCGAGAGGTTTATCGAGCGGGGCGGCCCTGATGGCGGGGACGGAGGCCATGGCGGCAGCATCATTTTCCGGGCGGACCCGGGAAAAAGAACGCTGTTTGACCTCCGCCGCCAGAAGTTTATCCGGGCAAAGAACGGAATGCCCGGACTGGGAAAGAATAAACACGGGAAGAACGGGGCGGACCTGGTCCTCCCTGTACCTGCTGGAACTTTGGTCACGGACATGGACACCGGCGAAGTGATCAAGGACATCACGGAACCCGGTTCGGAATTCATCATTGCCGAGGGCGGCATGGGCGGACGGGGCAACAAGCGTTTTGCGACCTCCACCCATAAGGCTCCCAGGTTTGCCCAGCCGGGAATGCCCGGGGTCGAGCTGAACCTGAAGCTTGAGCTCAAGCTCCTGGCGGACGTGGGCCTGGTGGGACTTCCCAACGCCGGAAAATCCACCTTGATTTCAAGGATATCCTCCGCAAGGCCCAAGATCGCCAATTACCCCTTTACCACCCTTACGCCATCCCTTGGCATGGTGGTGCCGGAATTTGGAGAGCCCTTTGCCGTTGCCGATATTCCGGGACTGATCGAGGGCGCCCATGAAGGTACGGGCCTTGGCATACAATTTTTAAAACATGTTGAACGAACAGGAATTCTGATCCATCTTATTGATGTATCCGAGATCGATCCGGACGCTCCCCTGGACACCTTCAACCTAATCAACAGGGAACTGGCTCTCTATTCCAAGACCCTGGCAAAAAAGTCCCAGATCGTGGTGCTGAACAAGATCGATCTCACGGACGCCAAAGAGAAGGTTGAACGGTTCAAGCAGGCATATAAAGGGGGCGAGGTACTTACCCTTTCCGCCGCCACGGGAGAGGGGACAAAAGAGCTCATAAGAATTCTTGCCAAAAAACTCGGAAAAGAGAATGAGCAGCAATAGAGAGACTCACCTCAAGAAGGCCAAACGAGTCGTTGTTAAGATCGGCAGCGGTGTGCTTACCCGCAACCACGGTCTCAACCATGAGATCATCGAAACCATCAGCCACCAGATAAGTCGGCTCTGGGACTCAGGACACGAAGTGATCCTGGTGTCATCCGGGGCCATCGCTGCCGGTGTCAACAAAATCGGATTCGAAAAAAGACCGGAGGGGATTCCGGCCAGGCAGGCGGCCGCGGCCGTGGGCCAGGCTGGTCTGATCCTCTCCTATGAGCAGACGTTTGCCCATTACAACAGGAAGGTCGCCCAGCTTCTCCTCACCCGGGACGACCTGAGCAACCGCCGCCGCTATCTTAACGCCAGGAACACCATCAACACCCTGCTTGAATGGGGCATCGTCCCCATCATCAACGAGAACGACACCGTCGTCATCGAAGAGATCAAGCTCGGGGACAACGATAACCTGTCGGCCATGATCACCCTGCTCATGGATGCGGACATCCTTATCAACCTCACCGACATCGACGGATTGTTTGACAAGGATCCCAGGGTTAACGAAGACGCCGCCCTTATCAAGGAAGTGACCACCATCACAAAAACGATGGAACAGGCTGCCTGCGGCATTCCCGGCAACCTTGGCACCGGCGGAATGCTGAGCAAGCTAAAGGCGGCAAAGAAGCTCTCCAGATCCGGAATTCCCATGATCATTGCCGGCGGCAAAAACCGGAACGTCCTGTCCGAGCTGATTGAAGGAAAGGAGCACGGCACCTTTTTCATCCCGGGCAAGCGCAGGCTCAACTCCAGAAAGTGCTGGATCGCCTACACCCTGAAACCCCAGGGCGCCATCTGCCTGGACAGGGGTGCCGAAGAGGCCATCATTTCCCGGGGAAAGAGCATTCTTCCCATCGGGGTCACCAGTGTCCAGGGGGCCTTTGGCATGGGCGCAGCCGTGGAGATCAAGGACCAGCAGGAGAATATCCTGGGCCGGGGACTTGCCAACTACTCGTCTGCGGACATCAAGAGCATCATGGGAATGAAAACCTCCGCCATCAGCAGTGTCCTGGGCTCAAAGCCCTACGACGACGTGATTCACCGGGACAATCTCGCCATCACCCTTGAACAGGAATAATTGCCATGACATTGGAATCGACCATCCAGGATATCGCTAAAAAGGCAAGACTCGCTTCAAGGAGCCTTGCCGTCGCTTCTACCGACAGGAAGAATCAGGTGCTCCAGGATCTGGCCAGGCGCCTGACAGAGATGAAACCGGAAATCCAGGCGGAAAACCTGAAGGATCTCGAGGCCGCAAAAGCCAAGGGCCTGTCATCCGCCATGATCGATCGCCTCACCATCTCCGATGGAACCATCGCTTCCATGATACAGGGACTTAACGAGGTCACGGAACTTCCTGATCCCGTGGGGACCATCACCAAAAGCTGGACACGGCCCAACGGGCTTGAGATTTCCAAAAAAAGAATCCCCCTGGGTGTCATCGCCATGATCTACGAATCACGGCCCAATGTAACGGTGGATGCCGCGGCTCTCTGCCTCAAGGCCGGCAACAGCGCCATCCTGAGGGGGGGGTCCGAAGCGTTCCACTCCAACACCATACTTGCCGGGATCATCGGGGATGTCCTGGAAGACGCCGGGCTTTCCCGGGAATCCGTCCAGGTGCTGCCGGTCAAGGACCGGGAGGCCATCACCGTGCTGCTCCAGCAGGAGGAGTTCATCGATCTCGTGATTCCCAGGGGCGGCGAGGCGCTTATCCGCTTCGTGGTCAAGAACTCAACCATCCCGGTACTGAAGCACTACAAGGGTGTCTGCCATGCCTATGTCGACCACGACTGCGACATTGACAAGGCCGTCTCCATCTGCGTCAATTCCAAGGCCCAGCGTCCCGGGGTATGCAATGCCTTGGAGACCCTGCTGGTCCACGAAACCATGGCCCCCGCCTTCCTGCCCAGGATGGCGGAAGCGTTCACCAAAGCCTGCGTCGAAATGAGGGGATGCCCCAAAACCCTTGAGATCATCCCCGATGCCGCACCCGCGGACGACAATGACTGGGCCGAGGAATACCTTGACCTGATCGTGGCGGTCCGGGTGGTTGAATCCATGGACCAGGCAATGGACCACATTGCAACCCATGGCTCTGACCACACCGACGTGATCCTGACCAATGACACGGCCAATGCCGACATATTTGTCAATACGGTTTCATCCTCCATGGTGGGAGTCAATGCCTCCACGCGGTTCAACGACGGCGGAGAGCTGGGACTGGGTGCGGAGATCGGCATCAGCACCTCCAAACTCCACGCCTTCGGCCCCATGGGGCTGGAAGAGCTGACCTCAACAAAATTTGTCGTTCTCGGCAAAGGCCACACACGGCTATAGCAGGAAATCATGATCGAGGGCTTATTCGGCGGGACCTTCAATCCCCTTCACCGGGGACATCTGGACGTCATCGCCCATGTCAGGGAGAGCTTTTGCCTCACAAGGGTCCATCTGATTCCCTCGGCCATTCCTCCCCACAAGTCGTCTACGGATCTCGCCCCTGCAACGGACAGGCTCGATATGGTGAAACGATCCATTGCCGGCATCGAAGGACTTGTGGCCTCTGATGTGGAACTCAACCGCAAGGGGCCCTCGTACACCGTGGATACCATCAACCACTTCAGGAAAAACCGTCCCCCCGGGACCGATCTCAGGCTCATCGTGGGATCGGATGCGTTTTTCGAAATCGACACCTGGAAACGGAGCCGGGAGATATTCCGCCTCATCTCCATCATCGTAATGATCCGGCCGGGCCAGGAGAAACGGTCACAGAGTGTTGCATGCTTCCTGAGAGATGTGATATCGGAAGACTACAAACAGACAAAGGGACAGGAACGTTTCACACATCCTGTTTTAAAACCCGTTTATGTCTGCAAGGTTCCTGAAATTCACATATCGTCAACACTCATCAGACAACGAGTAAAAGAACATCTTCCCCTGGCCTCCCTGGTACCCAGCCCTGTGGAAGATATCATCAAAAAAAAAGGATTGTATTTATGACAGACATATCTGACCGGCCCGAAGAGCTATTACAAACCCTCGACAAGTACCTTGTCGAAGCATATTCAAGAAAGGCTGAGGAGATCACCGTCCTTGACGTGCGCGAGCTCACCTCCTATGCCGACGCCATTGTCATCATCACGGCGCGCTCCCAGCGGCATGTGTCTTCCATTGCCGAGCACATGCACATTGCCATGAAAAAAATCGACAACATGGCCATCGGCATGGAGGGGTTGAAACAGGGCACTTGGGCCCTGCTGGACTACGGCGATGTGATCATCAACGTGTTTGACAAGGAGACCCGGGACTTCTACGACCTTGAAGGACTGTGGTGCGACGCCCCCAAGGTGGATACCTCAGCCTATGAAACAGAGACTGAGAAAACCGGGGATGATGATGAATAATCGAGCAGTCAACGCCTTGATCATCCTGGACGGCTGGGGGATTAACCTGGAGAGCCGCGGCAACGCGGTTGAACAGGCCCAAACCCCCTTTCTCGACCGGCTGAAGGCGGATTTCCCCTTCACAAGCCTTGCCTGCTCCGGCAATGCAGTGGGACTGCCCGAGGGTATCATGGGCAACTCAGAGGTGGGCCACATGAACATGGGGGCGGGCCGGCGGGTTTTCCAGGATCTTGTCCGCATCGACAAGGCCGTCTCCGACGGTTCCCTGCTCAAGAATCCTGAGATCTGCCGCACCATGGAAACGGTCAGGCAGAGCGGCAACACCCTCCACCTCATGGGCCTTTTGTCCGACGGCGGCGTCCACAGCCACTTAAGCCATCTAATGGCCCTGGTGGACATGGCCGTTGAATACAACATTCCCACAGCCATTCACTGCATCCTGGACGGCAGGGATACGGCGCCCAAAAGCGGGGCCGGCTTTGTCGAAGGACTCCAGGCGTTTCTTGCCGGAAAGCCGGGCGTTCGCATCGCAAGCGTATGCGGCCGTTTTTACGCCATGGACAGGGACACCCGGTGGGAACGGGTTGAAAAGGCCTATGATCTCTACACCCTGGGAGAAGGAACAAAAGAGAAAGATCCGGTCCAGGCGATCAGACGTTCCTATGACAGGGACGAGACAGACGAATTTGTCAAACCGGTTCTGATTGAAGGCGACGATGACGGACTCCGGGGAACCGTAAAGGACGGCGATGCCGTATTTTTCTTCAACTTCCGGGCAGACCGGGCAAGGGAGATCACCCGTGCCTTTACCCAGGCCGATTTTTCAGGTTTTGACCGCAAAAAGCAACCCAAACTTGCCCATTATCTCTGCATGAGCCTTTACGACGAAACCTTCGGGCTTCCCGTCGCCTTTCCCCCGGTTCACCTCACCAATGTCCTTGGCAAGGTGGTCAGCGACCAGGGACTCACCCAGCTCAGAATCGCCGAGACCGAAAAGTACGCCCATGTCACCTATTTTTTCAACGGCGGAGATGAAACTGTCTTCCCGGGAGAGGACCGTGTACTGATCCCCTCCCCCAGGGAGGTGTCCACCTATGACGAAAAACCCGAGATGAGCGCCCTTGAAGTTGCGGAAAAGGCATGCAAACGGATTGCGTCGGGAGAATACGACCTGGTGGTTCTCAACTTTGCCAACATGGACATGGTGGGCCACACCGGCATCATAGACGCGGCCGTCACGGCCTGCGAAACCGTGGACGCCTGCACTCGCAAGGTGGTTGAAGCCGTGCTTGCAACCAACGGCACCGCAATGATAACGGCAGACCACGGCAATGCCGAACAGATGAGGGCGGCCGACGACTCCCCCCACACTGCCCACACCCTCAACAAGGTGCCCCTCATCCTGGCCGGAAAAGACCACACCCATGTCACCCTGAAAGAGGGAATCATCGGGGACATTGCTCCGACCCTGCTCAAGGTGATGAAATTGAAACAGCCGGAAGAGATGACAGGAACCCCCCTGTTCTGATTCCGACCCCCGCAAACCGATAATTCGAGGATACCCCCATGGAAGATACACTTGTTGACTACATAACCGGTAAAACAGTTCCCAACTTAGGCCCTGAAGAAAGCCGGCAGATGTTTGAGCGAATTCTGGTTGAGCAGAAGGGATATGCCCGGGAAGATGTCCGGGTGGATGAACCCATCACCGTGGTCTTCCAGGGGAAAGAGTACCAGTCGACCGTCGACCTTGTGGTCTTCCTTAAGGATAGAGCCGTGATGGCCGTAAGGTGCGTCGCAGGCTCCCTTGGTTCCTATGAACGGGAGATACTTGCCGGGGCGAGACTGCTCTACGACTACCAGGTGCCCTTTTCCGTGTCCACCAATGGAAAAGACGCCCTGGTCAGGGAGGTTGTCACCGGGAAAAAGCATGGTGAGGGGATTGACGCCGTGCCGTCAAGGCAAGAGGCCCTGGATCTCGTGGGTACCCTTGAATCTCCAGTGTTTCCAGAAGAAAAAAAGGAGCGGGAGATGATCATCTTCCGCTCCTACAATCTTGACAAATACCGGGACGAATGCTCGGATTAAGCCTTTGAGACTTCCTTGCCGCAGTGCTTGCACGTGGTGGCCCGCTTCTTGATTATCTCGGCGCAATGGGGGCACTCCCTGGTGTAGTGCCTCCCGTGCAGAACGGTAACGGCTTCGTCCACCGCTTTCTGGAGCAACGGCGCACCGAACTTATTGTTCACCATATGTTCGATAGCCTCCACATCCGCGATCTCTGACACCATTTCCGCAGCCTTGATTCTCACCCGGGTAGGCTGTATGGAGTCCAGGAGAATCTTGAGGATCTCGTCCCAGTCCTTGGAGATGTAAAAGTCGGTCAACAGGGAAAAGCCCTGCCTCATGGCCTCCTTGGTGTCCTCCCGCATCTTCATCACATCGTCGTCCAGCACCTGGCCGGTGCCTCCGATGGAGCTGAACACCGGCATGTATTCGAAATTATCGTCTCCCGGACTGTTGATGCAACGGTAGGAGGCAGTGTGTTCCATGGTCTCCTGAAGATTATCCCATCCCTGTTTAAAGGAGGGACACTCGTCGTTAAAGCAAACAAACAGGTAGGGGGTACCCCATCCAAGACCGTCGCCAACTGCAATATCGGGAACCTCCCACAGGCTCATCTCTTTTTTGCAGTGGGGACACACGGGCTTTTCCAGATTCAGGATTCGCTCAAGCAGATCCTCTTTTGTTTCGTAAGCCATCAATACAACTCCTTGCTTTATAGGTCAACGCCGCACGGCGTAAAGTTCGATTCCAAAAACGAACAAAGGTAAGTATCAATGGCCTTTTTGTCAAATTAATGCGCCTGGTTCAGGCATTGAATTCCATTCGAATGGTGTTAAAGTCCCGGGAACATGCGGAAAACGCATCCACGATCAAGGGATCGAAATGCACGCCCTTCTCCTTATGGATGATCTCCATGGCGGTTTCATGGGAAACCGCCTCCTTATAAACCCGTTTGGAGGTAAGGGCGTCGTATACATCGGTCAAGGCCACGATCCTTGCCGACAATGGAATCTCATCCCCCTTCAACCCCTTGGGATAACCGTTGCCGGACCATTTTTCATGGTGGCAGTAGGCGATCTCCTTGCCCAGGGTGAGAAACGACTGGTCCCCGATCTTGGCATCCACGGCCCTGAGGGCATCTCCCCCATAGGTGCAGTGCTGTTGAATGACCTTGAACTCCTCGGAATCAAGTTTCCCCGGTTTCAACAAAACCGCGTCCGGAATCCCAACCTTGCCGATGTCATGGAGAATCGATGAGAGGTGGATGTCGTCCACATAGGCGTCCGTAATATAGGAGTCAAAACCTGGAAAGTTCCTGAGCTCACAGGTAAGGACCCTGGAGTACTCCTGGATCCGCTCGAGATGGCTCCCGGTATCTTGGTCCCTGTACTCGGTCAGCTTTGCAAGCCCCATGATTGTTGCGGCGCGGATTCGCTTGATGCTGCTCATGCTGTCCAAAAGATCCTTTTCAAGCTCTTTTCGGGCCGTGATGTCCCGAAGAACCAGCTGAAAGCCCAGGATCTTGTCCTTTTTAGTAAGAACGGTCGCATTGCACTCCACATGGATGACCCGGCCGTCCAGGTTCACCAGCCGGAACTGGTAATCCTTGATATCCCTGTTATTGGCAAACCCGTCCATCATGAAACGGTTCAGATCGGGAAAATCGTCGGCATGGACATAGTCCGGTAAGGCCAGGGAGAGATTCGGGCTCCCGGTTGTACCGATCATCCTGTAGAAATTGGGGTTGGCGATCAAAATTGTGCCGGAAGCATCCACCATGACAACGGAGTCCATGATGTTGTCGTAAAGTTCCCGGTATCTGAGTTCCGACTCCTCCAGTCTTTTTGCCCGTTTCGCAACTTCATTCTCAAGGTGGGTCGCATAGTAATCGATGTTGTGCCTCAGCTGGAACCCCAGCCACCTGGCAGTATGGTCCTCCCGGCTCTTGACCACGCTCACCAGGATGAAAAAGAGGAAAAAGAAATTGTTGCCGAAAAATATGGCGCGGTTTAAGGACCCAGGATCGTTGAAAACCATAACCGGCACAAGATAGAGAAGGTACATGACCAACCCGGAGATTAGGGACTGGGAAGCGGTAAGGGGAAGGATGGAGGAAAACGCCACCACCAGGCAGATCATGCCAACGTAATAGAACGAACCATACCCCCCCATGGCGACCACCATCATGGAGATGGCGATGCCGCAGCTCACATAGCCTGCCATGGCAACGGCAAAGGGATAACGCCGTCCGAACCGGCTGAAATAGACCGCCAAAAGAAACAACATCGCGATACAGCCCCCCAGCCTGTAAAGGAAGAATTGAAAAAACAGGTCCCTGACCGCATAATAATCTAGCAAAAGGAACAGGGGAAAAAGAATGAATGCCACCCAAAAGAGCAGGTAGAGCCGTCCATGGAAGAGGTTTTTAATCTCTTTTTGAAAAACAACGCTACTCGTTGAAGACGGTCCCTGATTTTCCCTGGAACGCCAAATATTCAGAATCATGGCTTCGTCCCAATGGCAAAAAGCTGAATACCCGCCCTCTCTTCGGCCACCACCTCGATATCACTTGTAAACTTTGTTTTAGCAAACAGGGATACAAGGGCCTCGGCATCCCGGTACACAAGCCGCCACTCAAGGAGACGATCCATGAACACCTTGTCGGAATTGGGCCTGAAATTGCCGACCATCAAACTGCCGCCGGGGCCGAGCTGGTCATAGCAGCGATTGGCAAGCAGGACAAACAGGTCGTCGTCCAGATAGTCAAACAGTCCTCCGGAATAGATGATATCCTGGAGTTCGATCTCATGGCTGGAAGTTCCAAGGGCCCATTTGATCAGGTTGTCCTTGAGGTAGCTGATGGTTGCCTTGTGGTCGAAAGAGCGGGATTGTTCGCCCGTATATTGAAGCGCCTCGGGATCGATGTCAAGGCAGATGGCATGCACCCGGGAATCGTGCTCAAACCCTTTTATAAAATCAAAGAGTTCCCGGCTAGGGCCACAGGCCAGGTTCATGATGCGTACCCGGTTTTTCTGCCGTACGATCCCACGGCTCATCTTATCAAGCTTTTCTGCGATAAATTTCCGCCGTCCCCGAACCGCCATGCAGGGAGGCCTGTTCAATAGCCAGGCGTCAACCAGCCGCCCGATCTTTCCTGAGCCGCAGGGCCTGTTCCGGTACATCATGTCAATCATCTTGAAATCGCCGGCATACCCGTTGGGTTTAAAATAGGCCCGTTCGGTAAGAGCGCTTCTCATGAAATAGGGAAAGGTCTCCTTGAAGATGTATGCCCACACCTCTTCTTCCACCGGGCTGCCCGCAAGCTCCGGGGCAAACCCGCCAAGGGAGTCAAAAAAGGTGTCCATTGCCCGGTTGAACCGGGTGACGGCCTCCGCCGGAATCTCATCCCGATGATCCTGCTGGAGCTTGACGGAAAGATCGAACATCTCCACCTTCAGCGCCTCTACAATGGCGTTGCTGCGGCTCCCCTCCCCGGTCTTGAAGAAATCCTGGGAAATGGCCCTGGATTCCACAAACCGCCGGGCACCGGTGGAAAGGGATGCGGCATAGGCCTTCAAGGGTTCGCTCTCTCCCAGTATCCTGCGAAATTTCACACAGATGGACCGGGTAATCACGGTGATGAACCGGCTGTACAGCCCGGGATCATCCTTCCTGAACCGCTCCAGCTTATCCTGGGAGAACATGCTGATGCGGCTTTCTTCGCTTGCGCAAACGTCCCTCACCCGGGAGCCCCCGTCAAAGAAACCGATTTCTCCAAAGAACTGGCCGTTTCCTATGGAGGCGACAACGATTTTCGTGTCCCCCGTGGTGTAGGAGACTTCCATGGCGCCTGAATCCACATAATACAACGCCCTGGACGAATCCTCACTGATCTTGAGACGCTCCCCTTTTTTAAGCAGAACCAAGGTTGACCAGGGCAGCACCTCCCCGGGACTCCAATGTTCCGGGAATGGGACGGTGGAAAAATCCATGACTCACCCTCCTTTTTTTACTGCTATTGTTATGGACACCACCAGGAATGGTAAGAGAGGACGCCGGAATACAATGTCGGTTTAGCCGGTTTAAAAGAATGGTACGACTTTGTGGTGATTCTATGGATTTTACCTGTAAACCGGTGAAGTGGCAACTGAAAATTTCAGCATGCCTGTATCACTGAAAAGATCAATGGCCAGGGGCCGGGCGGGCTCCATGGACAGAAATCCGGGGAAACCGGGATAAAAATAAACGGGCCCGGCAAAATGCCGGGCCCGCTGAATATTCAAATTACAGGCGTTCGCACTCGAACGGTTGCCTGCATTAGCTTTATCAATGAGAAATGGGCACTATCCGATTACGGCAAGGACATCACCCTTGGACACGGAATCCCCTGAACCGAAATTAAGGGCCGTGACCTCCCCGTCCACCGGAGCGGGCAGGGCATTTTCCATCTTCATGGCCTCGAGAACCACAACGGTGTCGCCCTTTTTCACGGCATCGCCCACATTTTTCTCATATTTGATGATCATGCCGGGCATGGGCGCCGTTACCTGGGCGCCTGTTCCGGCTGCCGCCGGTGCCGGTGCGGCAGGGGCTGCCTGTGCAGCAGGCTTGGGAGCCGGTGCGGGAGCGGCCTGGGGGGCGGGTGCCGCAGCGGCAGGAGCCGGCGGCGGTGGCGGCACCGTGGTTCCCTGGACAGGCACGGGCTGGGCCGGTGCGACTGCTGGCTGGGGCACGGCCTGGGCAGGCTGGGCATAGGCTATGACCGGCGCACCGCCCACCTCGTCAACCCCGACCTCGAAGCACTCGTCATCCACAAAGACATTAAAGGTCCTCAGGCACTCTGTCTTTTCCGGAAGCTCGCCGTTCAGTTCCCTTTCCACCAGCTTGCCGGCCTTGGCTTTTTCCACCATCTCCGCCTGGCGTTTGGCATCCTCCAGGGTAATGGCCTTCATGGACTCGGGCACCGCCTCTTTTCCATATTTTCGCTGGAGAAACTTCTTGCCGGTAACGGGAAAGAGAGTGTAGAGGATGAGATCGTCCTCATCCACGGCAAGATCCTTGATCTCGGCCTTGGCCGCTTCGAGCTCGGGTTCGAGCACCTCGGCGGGCCTGCAGGTGATGGGCTCCTCTCCCCTGTCATATCCCTTGAGCGCCTTTTTCCGAACTTCGTCATCGATGGGCACCGCGGTCTTTCCATAGAGACCGTAACACAGATCCTTGACCTGGGCCGTGATCATCTTGTAGCGATCGTCCGGGGTGTCGAACAGCACATTGTTGACGGTCTGGGTCCCCACGATCTGGCTTGTGGGGGTGACAAGGGGAACCTGTCCCAGCTCTTTTCTCACCCTTGGAAGCTCCTGATACACCTCACAAAGCCTGTCAAGGGCGTTCATGTCCCTGAGCTGATTCACCAGGTTGGAGAGCATTCCCCCCGGGGTCTGGTGGAGCAGTACGTTGATGTCGATCACCGACAACTTGGTGTCGTCCAGAAGGTGGCGGTACTTGGGAAGAATCTCCGTCTCCAGGGTCTCGTTGATGGAGGCCAGGGTCTCGATGTCAAATCCCGTATCACGGTCCGTGCCGATCAAGGACATCACCATGGGCTCCAGGGCGGGATGGGAGGTTCTGTAGGCGTAGGGGCTCAGGCATGTATCCAGGATATCCACGCCGGCCTCTGCGGCCTTGAGATGGGTCATGGGCGCCATGCCCGATGTGGCGTGGGAATGGAGGTTGATGGGAACGTCCACGCTCTTCTTGAGGGTCTTGATAAGGTCATAGGCATCGTAGGGCGCCATGAGACCCGCCATGTCCTTGATGCAGATACTGTCCGCACCCATGCCCACAAGTTCCTTTGCCTTTTTGACATAGTAATCCAGGGAATAGACATCGCCGCCCATTCTCGGCTCGGTCAGGGAGTAGCAGACGCAGCCCTGGAAATGTTTGCCGCAGCTTTTTATAACCGGAACAACAGCTTCGAAATTCCGGTAGTCGTTCAGGGCGTCAAAGGTACGAAAGATGTCCATGCCGTTTTCACTGGCCCGGTTCACAAAAGCCTTGGCAACATCGTCGGCATAATTCCGGTAGCCCACGAGATTCTGGCCCCGGAGCAGCATGGAAAAGGGGGTCTTCTTGATGTAGCGCTTCAGGGTCCTGATCCGCTCCCAGGGATCTTCGTTGAGAAAGCGGTGCATGGTATCAAAGGTGGCGCCGCCCCATACCTCCATGGCCCAGAACCCCACCTCGTCCATTCTCTCGGCCACGGGGATCATGTCCTCGGTTCTTCCCCTTGTGGCAAACAGGGACTGGTGGCCGTCCCTGAGGGAGAGATCTTCTATCTTCAGGGGATTTTCGGCCTTGGGCCTCTCTTTATTACAATCCATTACACACATCTTAATTCTGCCGTGTTCGCTCATTACACTCTCCTGTCAATATTCTTTAAGCCGTTGGCTGTTTTTATCATGTGGCTGCATGGCAACCCCAGGGACCTGGATACTATTTGAAAACACGCATCTGCATCATGGTCCGGCCCTGCATATGGTCACTCCTGCCCGCCATGCCCCAGTGGTTGAACCCGGGGGCCGGAAGCGGTGCCGCACCCTGGCTCGGATCCTGGCCCGAAGCGAGGCAGCCCGCCTCTTCCTGTGTCTTTATGTATGTCACCACCGCGGCTGTTGCGGCGGCCATCTTTTTTCTGTCCATTACCCCATCCTATACCGGAATGTTTCCATGTTTCTTTGCAGGCCTCATCTCGCGCTTGGTGCCCATGGCCTCCAGGGCATCCACCAGGCGGGCCCTTGTCTCGGCCGGACGGATCACCGCATCCACATAGCCCCGGCTTGCGGCGCAATAGGGATTTGAAAAGAGGTCTTCGTACTCCTCGATCTTCTCCGCCCGTTTGGCCACGGGATCGTCCGCCCCCTTGATCTCCCTTGCGTGGATGATATTGGCGGCCCCTTCGGCTCCCATCACCGCGATCTGGGCGCTTGGCCATGCAAAGGCCATGTCCGCCCCAAGGTGCCTCGAGCACATGGCAATGTAAGATCCGCCGTAATCCTTGCGGGTGATGAGCAACAGCTTCGGCACCGTGGCCTCTGAATAGCACCAGAGGAGCTTGGCTCCGTGGCGGATGATGCCGCTCCACTCCTGGTCGCTTCCGGGAAGATAACCGGGTACGTCGGCAATGGTCAGCATGGGGATGTTGAAGGAATCGCAGAAACGGATGAACCGTGTGGCCTTGTCCGAGGCGTCGATGTCAAGGCAGCCCGCAAGGAAAGCGGGCTGGTTGGCAATGATGCCGATGACCCGCCCGTTGAGCCGTGCAAAACAGATCACGATATTCTTGGCAAAGTACTCGTGGGGCTCGAAGAACTCCCCGTTGTCCACGACGGAGGTGATCACATCCTTGATATCGTAGCTCTGGTTGGGGTTGTCCGGAATCAGGGTGTCAAGTTCCGGGGCCAGGCGGTGGGGATCGTCCCCGGTCTCCTTGAAGGGCGGATCCTCCATGTTGTTGGAGGGCAGGTAGGAAAGCAGCTGCCGGATTCGCTCCAGGGCGTCCTCGTCGGACTCGCAGGCAAACTGGGCCACCCCGCTCTTTTCGTTATGGGTCATGGCGCCGCCCAGGTCTTCAAAGGTGATCTCCTCCCCTGTCACGGACTTGATCACCTGGGGGCCGGTGATGAACATATAACTGGTATCCTTGACCATGAAGATCCAGTCGGTCATGGCCGGAGAGTAAACCGCACCGCCCGCCGTGGGCCCCATGATGGCGGAGATCTGGGGAATCACGCCGGAAGCGGAGGCGTTCCGGAAAAAGATCTCGCCGTATCCGGACAGGGCATCCACCCCCTCCTGGATCCTGGCGCCGCCGGAATCGTTGATGCCCACCACCGGGGCGCCGGCCTTCATGGCCATGTCCATAATCTTGCAGATTTTCTTGGCCTGCATCTCGCCCATGCTGCCCGCCCGTGATGTAAAATCCTGGGCATAGGCAAATACGGTCCGGCCATCGACACGGCCGTAACCGGTGACTACGCCATCGGCAGGGATCTCCTTTTCTTCCATCCCGAAATTGGTGCACCGGTGGGTGACAAACATGTCCACCTCCCGGAAGGTTCCGCGGTCAAACAGGAGATCCAGCCGCTCCCTGGCATTGAGTTTTCCCTTTTCACGTCGCTTTGCAAGGGCTTTTTCGCCACCCATGCCAAGGACCCGTTTTTCCCGCTCACGAAGATCCTTGATCTTGTCTGCTATTACTCCCATAATAACAACCCGTCCTTTTTTTATTGATTTCATTCATATGATTTGATTCATCGTCAAGCGCCCCGACAGGCGCTGTTGATATATGTTTTTCTTAAGTCGCGATGGTTCAGCTCGATAAGAAGATATCCCATCGAATACAAGATTTTCACGCCTTTCGTCAAGAATTGATTTACTATTTTTACTAATTCTCAATTTTGCACCCCTCAATTGCGGGCCACAAATCCTCCACCTGTTCGCGGGTTTTTTCCATACTATCGCTGTTGTCCACGACAAAATCGGCAAACTTGAGCTTCTCATCAATGGGCAGCTGGGATTTGAGGATCGTGGCCGCCTCCTCCATGGTGATGCCGTCCCGCTCGGCCAATCGCCGGACCTGGGTCTCTTCGGGTACGTGAACCACCAGGAGCCTGTCAAACAGATACTGGAGGTTCAACTCCACCAGCAGGGGAATTACCACCTGGATGACGGCCTCGGGATCTTCCCCGGCAATGAGTTCCACCTCCCTGAAAAACGCCTCATAGATGGCGGGATGGGTAAATCCCTCAAGCTTTTTCCTCTTCTCCATATCACCGAATACGATCTTCGAGAGTTTTTTCCGGTCAAGGGTTCCGTCCTTGTCAAGCACCTGGGAACCAAAATAGCCGACAATATCGTCAAAGCCCCTGGTGCCGGGCTCCACCACCTCCCGGGCCAGAATGTCAAAATCGATGATGGGCGCGCCCTTTTCCCGCAACAGGTTGGCAACGCTTGTCTTGCCCGATCCAATGCCGCCGGTCACCCCGAGGAGCAGGTGCCGGCCATCCCCCCTCACCTTTGCCATCATGGTATCCAGACTTTTATAAGGAAGAGGAAACTGCTCCAGGGGATCGGCCTCGGCCCCGGCAAAACTGATGGGATAACGCACGCCCCTGCGGTAGAGGGCCTCCATCCCGGAAAGGGCCTTTGCCACCATGTTGGCGGGAAGCGCCATGACAAGCTCGTCATCCTGGGCATGGCCGTAACGGCGCTCCCCGTAACAGGGGATGCCCACACAGGGTTTTTCCGTGTGATAACAACGGACAATGGCATCGGAGCAAGAGCTTTCTCCCACACAGGAGAACTCCATCACCTGGTAATCGGTGAACTGCAAAGAGTTGACAAGCAGCATGATCTGGGCAGGATTACAATAAATCAGCACGATGTCCGGCTCAAAGGGGTTGTACACCAGGGGCGCCATGAGCACCGCCTCGTATTTCCCGGGGGCAAGCCGGGGGATCGACTGTTCGAACCTCCGTCCGTCCGCCTTGGTGGCCACCCAGACAATGCTTCGGAAAGTTCCGTCCCGGTGGGTCTCCGGCACCTCCTGAAGCCCCAGTATGGAGGGACAGGAGGGAAACATGAAATCCTTCAGGTCCGCTCCCACGGTCCAGTCGAAATTTCGCACAAGGTTGAGCATCTGGCAGAGGGTCAGCCGCTTTTCCGGCCTGCGGAGAAAAGGGGTGGTTTCAAGACTCTCCCGGTTTTCCGCCATTTTAAAGGCAATGGGAAAAGATTTGAGCCGCAACAGCTGCTCCAGCCTCCTTACCGTCTTTTCCCAGTCATATTCAGTCTCCATTGAAACAATCTCCTTTGTTCTAAAGGGTAGGATCGGATGAAAACACAACCGGGGCGCAGGCACCGGCCTGAAGGGCTTCAACAAGCAACCGTTCGCTTGCGAGGACATCATTGAACCGTGTCGCATAGGTGCCGACGCTTGAGACATCATGGGCATCGCTCCCCCCGGTGGACGGCAGTCCCAGGCCCTCGGCCACCTGGGCGGCCAGCCGGTTCTCGTTTTGGGTGACCTTCCCGTTCAGGGTCTCCAGGCCATGAACATGCTTGAACATCTCCCTCTCCATGGCCTTTTGGGGTGTCAATCCGATCTGGCCAGTGCCAAAGGTCAGGAACCCCCGAAAGGGATGGGCCGCAATAATGAAGCCATTGGCCCTCTCCACAAGGCCGGCAAGGTCACTGAGCTTGATCACCCGGTCGATGGGCTGATGAAAACCGAACACCAGCATATCCCCTTGGTCGGTCATGATTTCATTGCCCCTGAATATCCTTAAATTAAACCGGTCCATCATGCGGTCAACGTCCCGCCGGGACCACACATGGTTGTGATCGGTGAGGCACAGGGCGTCAAGTCCCCTCTCCTTTGCGGTTTCTACCATGGCTTCGGCGGAATCGGAGGCACAGGCAGAGGCGGGAAAGGTGTGGATATGGAGATCCACCATAAACCCGGACCCTTTGGCAGCCCCGGCCCCGGCTTTTTCCGGGCCCCTTTCCAGGGAACGGGCCGTAGCAACCGAGCCCTGTTTTTCAACTGCCTGAACCCTGGAAACGGGACCGGGACCGGCCCCCGGATCTTCCTCGGAAACAGGCGGCGGCACATGGGAATCGCCCCCTTCCCCGGCCATGAACGCCTGGAGGGTCAGATCCGGATCGGTTTCCTTTGCCTGTTCCCATTGAACCAGATTCCGGGTCGCCCGGGCCGCCCGAGCGCATTCGATGAAAAGATTTGCAAAGTGACGGCAGGCGGTCCGGCCCAGGGTCTTGTGAATTCGATCCTCGATGCCGGGCTCAAGAATAAACCCCTCTGCCTGATCCAGGAACCCGATGGCCCGGGGACATTCGGGGGTGGTCCAGCGCCGCCACTCCCCCCGGACGGCAAGGCATTTCAGATCACGGATTCGAACATTCAGAAAAAGCACGAGGCTGTATATGGAATCATCCAGTTCCGCCTGGATGGAAAAAGTTTCCGGATCTTCCCGGGCCACGCTTACACGTTTGTTTCGCATAAATTCCAGCATGAAACTCCCCCCTGTTTTTAAGGATTCCGGCGTTCATAGGCTTCCACGAGGGGTGTGCCCTTGGCAAAGGCGGCACAGCGGTCGTAGAGCCGGATGCTCTCCATCACCATGTTGGCGTAGAAATCGGCCTTGCCGGCCTCGTCATCCGGGGCCTTGACCAGCACCTTTTTTGTAAGGGTTAGAATAACGCCGTGGCAGCACTCCTCCACCATGTAGATGAGCTCTTTCAGGTGGGGCTCCTCCCCCACAAGGCCCTTGATGATCTTGAGCATGCCCGGCCCCACCCTGACATTTATAAGTTTGTCAAACCCGGGACCAAGGGTGTCGCATCCCTTGAGCCAGGCGTGGCGGAAATGGCCGGTGATGCCGGTGATGGTAAGATCGGGCATGGCAACGATGATTTCCACCCTTGCGTCGGTAAAGGAATCCCGAAGCCTGCACTCGGATTTCAAACGGGTGGTGTCAATGGCCTCAACGCTTGTACAACGGTTCATGGAAAAATCAAGAATGTTGCGGGACATGTCAGCCTCCCCGGCATCAAGGGTTGTTCAGGGTGAACTTCCAGGCACAGTACCAATCGTCAGGGTGTTGGTCCGGCGGGCAGCCGATGCATTCGGTGGTGATCCTTGGATCGATGGCGGTGGCAAAATAGGGATATTCAACCAGGCCCACGGACTTGCATGGATAATCTTCAAGCCCTTTTCGCTTTCGCGCCACCTGGACCCGGCACTCGTTCATGCGAAAGATGATGGTGTTTTCATCGATATCCTCTATGGACTGGCGGTTGATGGTGGCATACATCCTGAACTTCAGCGCCTTTTTCAGGGCCGGGATGCCGCCGTTTTCCGGAAGCTCCAGCACCGCCTTGATCCGTTCCGCCTCAAACGGTGAGTACCGGGTCCAGCAGGTGTCGTTGCACCGTTTGGCATCGTTCATGCCAAACCGCTGCTCAACGGCCTGGAACCAGATACCGTCGTTGGCAAGCCAGTTCACGCCCATGGTTTTCAACAGGGAAAGGAGATCCTCCCTGGACATGGCGTTCAGTGCGGCCGGCACCCCGTCAACCACCTCAAATCCCAGGGCCTTGCCCAGGCGGCCCATCTGGTTCTTCAAACTGGCATCCCACACCCTGCCCTCCACCTCCATGGCCTTTTCGGTTCCAAGCTGGTGTTCCACCTGGGCAAACCACTGACCATAATGAACCAGGGTTCTTCTGAAAGAATCCACTACCATTTTCAACAGCAGTTCATGGTCGGCATCTTCGAGTACAGTGTTCATCTCCATCATGTATTCCTCCTGAAAAGTTAGAACCACCATATTGATCGAGCGCTCAGTCAAATATATAATATTAAAAAAAACCCCATGTCAAGCGGATTACCGGATTAAAATACGCGGAGACCGACGAAATTGGGTCAAGTGTTCCGAATAAAGACGGGACCCCCCACAGAACTCAGACTTTCCTTGGCCGGCAGGGGGCATACCACGGACCGACAGGGGGTCAGGCTTAGCTTATTGCGACATCCCTGATCAAAACAATAAAATACCAATAAGCTAAGCCTGACCCCGGAGGCTTGTATTACCTGACCCCGGTGACTTATATTGCCTGCCCCCGGAGGGCTTGTATTACCTGACCCAGATGGCCGGTGGTTTTTTTTGCCTGACCCCTTAGTTACGTGCCTGCCCCCGGGGGCTAATTATTGTTTTCTTGACACTTTACGACCAATACGGTATCAAATATTTTTTTAATTTAAAGGTTTATGCGATGGCATCATGCTCAAGCCTGGCCGGAAATCCAGAAGCGATTCCCATCCGGGGCCAGGGCCGACCCCCTGACCAGACCTTTTGATCTTAACCTTTATTAAACAACCATGCAGAAATGACCATGAGCAAAAAAACCAACATAAAACAGATACGCAACATCGGAATCATGGCCCACATAGATGCGGGCAAGACAACGGTAACCGAACGAGTTCTCTACTACACGGGCCGCTCCCACAAGATAGGAGAGGTCCATGACGGCGAGGCGGTCATGGACTGGATGGAGGATGAACAGAACCGGGGAATCACCATCACCTCGGCCGTTACCACCTGCCAGTGGAAAACCTCCCAGATCCAGATCATCGACACCCCCGGCCACGTGGATTTCACCATCGAAGTCGAAAGGGCCCTCAGGGTGCTGGACGGCGCCGTCGGGGTGTTCTGTGCCGTGGGAGGCGTCGAGCCCCAGTCCGAAACCGTCTGGCGCCAGGCCGACCGCTACAATGTTCCGCGGATGGCCTTTGTCAACAAGATGGACAGAACCGGCGCCGACTTTTTCAACGTCATCGAAATGATGAAGGAGAAGCTCAAGGCCAATCCCCTGATGATCCAGATCCCGGTCGGCAAAGAGGAGAGCTTCACAGGAGTGATCGATCTTCTGGCCATGAAAGAGATCACCTGGGATGATGACACCATGGGTGCGGAATACACCACAAATGAGATCAGCCCGGAGATGAAGGACGAAGCCGATGAGTTCCGGGAAAAACTGATCGAAACCGTGGCGGAGGTGGATGACGAGATCATGGATCTCTACCTGTCGGAAGAGCCCATCCCCCCGGCAGACCTTACGGCTGCCATCCGAAGGACCACCATCGAAAGAAAAGTCGTTCCCGTGCTCTGCGGAACCGCCTTGAGAAACAAGGGCATACAGCCGCTGCTGGACGCCATAACGGCCTTTCTCCCGAGCCCCGTGGACATTCCCCCCATGCCCGGTATTCATCCGGATACGGAGGAGGTCCTGGAGTATCCGCCCCAGAAATCCGCCCCCCTGGCCGCGCTCATTTTCAAGGTGTCCATGATCGAAGGCAGAAAGCTTTCCTTTGCACGGATTTACAGCGGCACCCTTGTCTCCGGCACGGATGTCTACAATCCCTCCCTCGGGAAAAAGGAGAAGCTCTCACGAATCCTGAAGATGCACGCCAACAAGCGGGAGCGGATCGAGTCTGCCTCCGCCGGTGACATCGTCGGCATTGTGGGGCTCAAGAACTCCTCCACGGGAGAGACCCTCTGCTCTGAAAAAACGCCTGTACTGCTGGAAAAAATGGAGTTTGACAAACCGGTCATCTCCATCGCCATCGAACCCAAGACCCATGCGGACCAGGAAAAACTCGAAGAGGTGCTGAAGAAATTCACCATCGAGGATCCGACCCTTACCGTGACCACGGATGAAGACACGGGCCAGACCATCCTCTCCGGCATGGGCGAACTTCACCTCGAGATCATCATCAGCCGCATGCAAAGGGAGTTCAAGACCGAGGTAAACGTGGGCAAACCCCAGGTCGTATACCGGGAGGCCCTGGAATCCCCGAGTCAGGGCCATGCCGTGTTTGACCGGGAGATCTCCGGGAAACACCACTTTGCCGAGGTTAACCTTGAGTTCAAGCCCCTGGAAAGGGGCGATGGAATCAGCTTCCGAAACGAGGCGCCGGAAGATCAGATTCCGGAACAATATGCCGCAGCCATTGAAAAGGGAACAAAGGACGCCCTTGAGAGCGGTTTTCTGCGGGGATACCCCGTGGTTGACCTTGAGATCGTCCTTACCGGCGGCTCGTTCAACGAGTCCCAGAGTTCGGACCTGGGCTTTTCCGTGTGCGCCTCCATGGCCTGCAGGGATGCCCTGGAAAAGGCTGATATGTTCCTCCTGGAGCCCATCATGGATGTGGAGGTGTTCCTGACCGACCAGAACATGGGGGATGCCATCGCCGACCTCAACACCCGGGGCGGCAAGATCGAAGCCATTACCCCCAAGGGAGATGTACAGGTCGTCACGGCAACGGTTCCCCTGGCAAGGATGTTCGGCTATTCCACGGCCCTCAGATCCGCCACCCAGGGCCGGGGCACCTTTACCATGCAGTTCTCAAGGTTTGACAAGGCTTGATCGCCTGGAATTGAACAAAACCGTTCTTTTCTGCTTTTTAAGCTTGGATATGATCTTCCCGGCCTTTTCGATCCTGTCGGAATCGCTGAGGTCGGGAAGCGCCTTTTCAAGATGAAACAGGGCGTTTTTCCCATCGGTTATCCCGTGGTAGTAGAGACCGAGATAATAGTGGGAAAGCCCCTGTTTACCCTCCTGCCCCGCAATGCTTGCCAGGTTGTAGTAGGCCCTTGGAAAGGTCTTTTCATCAACCTCGACCACCCCCATGAAATCTTCCCTGGCCTTGGCCAGCATGCCCAGGTCATGCCTTGCGCTCCCCCTGTAAAAGAGGAGGGGCATCTTTAAATTCCCGGCGGGCTCAAGCCCCTGAAAGACCTCCAGGGCCTTTTCCGGCTCCCCCTTCAACAGATAAACCCTGCCCATCTCCATCAGAAGCCAGGGATTAAACACCTTCAGGACAAGGGCCTGCTTCAGGTGGGAAAGGGCCTGATCCAGCCGGGATTGGCGCACCAGCAACAGGGCGAGTCCGTAATGGATGGCGGCATTGTCCGGGTGCTTTTTCAGCTTGTTTACCAGCATGGTTTCCGTGGTGTCCTTATGCCCGTACAGCCCGGCAAGCCGGTATTTTACCATCTGAAACCGGAACGGATCGATGCCGTTGCCGGTCACGGGTTCTTTTACGTTATCCTGCAGCCAGGACTGGATGTAGATGATCCGTTCCTTGGAACCGGGATGGGTCTTCAGGTATCCGGGAATGCTCTCCGTACCGTACCAGTCGTTGGCCCGGATCTTTTCCAGGCCGGTCAACAGGCCCTCCGGTGAGAACCCGGCTTTTTTTATGTAGGAGAGTCCCTTCTGGTCCGCCTCGGTTTCGTTTTCCCGGCTATAGGCCAGCATGGCGGTCTGCCCCGTCGCCATGGAACCAATGACCACGGCCTGGGCCGAATCCCCGCCGCCCGTGGCCCCCACGAGCACACCGGCGAGCACCCCGGCAAGGGTACCGATATTCACAAGTTTTGCCTTGTCTATCATCTGGGAGATATGGCGGCAGGCCGCATGGCCCGATTCATGGCCGAGGATTCCAGCAAGCTCGTCTGAATTGTCAAGGGAGGTGATCAGGCCCCTGTTTACAAAGATGTTGGCCCCCGGAGACGCAAAGGCGTTGAACTGATCGCTGTCCACGATGTGGAAGGTATATTCAAAGGGCTGGGGGGGCAGCTGGGCCACGATCCGCTTGCCGATATCCCTGACAAGGCTCAGGGCCATTGGATCGTCGATGAGGGTCATCTGTTTCCGGATCATGGCCATGAATTCTTCAGCCATCTCCTTCTCCTTTTTGACGGAGAGAGCCATGGCCTGTGAGCAGGAAAGAAAGAGAACAAGAACGGCGGCAACGATGGTTGCCGGAATTTTTGATTTTAAAGGTTTCATATCAATTCTATACTTGATATTCTATGGGATTACAAGCCCGGACAGCACCACGCTTCAGGCCCGGCCCACTAATACAAAACAACGAGGAGGATTAATGCTGATCACCGTCAAATCAACCCGGAAAAGCGAAATGATCGATGTAACCGGCAAGATCCAACAGGCTGTTGCCGAATCCGGCATCAGGGAAGGCATTATCCATCTTTTTTCCATGCACACCACGGCCGGGATCACCATCAACGAAGCCTGCGACCCGGATGTCCGGACCGACATGCTCGGCGTGCTGAATAAGCTGGTTCCCTGGGAAGACAACTACCGCCACCTGGAAGGCAACTCCGCAGCCCATGTCAAAACGACCCTGGTGGGAACCGCCCAGACCCTTATGGTGGAAAACGGGGCCCTGGTTCTCGGGACCTGGCAGGGCATCTTCTTCTGCGAGTTTGACGGCCCCAGAACACGAAAAATACGCCTCGACATTTTTCCATCCCTGGATCAATAACACCGGGGTCAGGCTTAGCCTATTGATTTCATTGCTCATTTCCTTAAGCCTAATGACAATAAGCTAAGCCTGACCCCTAAGGATGCAATAAGCTAAGCCTGACCCCTATACCTGCGTGAAATGCCGCGAAATGTTGACAAAAAAGGCAAACCATTCACCCCTTTTTTGCAATTGCCCTGTCCACGGAAGTATGATATCTGTTCTTCACTATGACACAAACGATCTGTATATCCAATCAGAAAGGGGACGTGGGCAAGACGACCACGGCGGTGAGTCTCTCCGCGTCCCTGGCAGTTTCGGGGAAGAAGACCCTGCTTGTGGACTGTGATCCCCAGGCCAACGCGACAACTGCCACCGGGATCGACAAGCCCTATCTTGCCCTTGCAAAGGAACTTCTCCGAAGATGAGCAAAAATAAAAAAAACACAGGACTTGGCAGGGGAATATCCGCCCTGATTCCCGACCTTGAATCCATGGATGACAACCCGGGCGACTTTTTCATGTGCCGGATCGAGGATATCATCCCCAACAGGTTCCAACCCCGCACCACCTTTGTGGAAGAGGATCTTGAAAAGCTCAAGGAGTCCATCATGGAACAAGGGATTCTCCAGCCGTTGCTGGTCAGGAAACACAACGACACCTATGAGCTCATTGCCGGGGAACGGCGCTTACGGGCCGCCCGGAAAGCCGATTTCAGCCATGTTCCGGCCCTTATCAGGGATCTTACGGATGAACAGATGCTGGAGGTCTCCATCATCGAGAATATCCAGCGGGAGGCCCTCAACCCCCTGGAGGAGGCCGAAGCCTATCACCGGCTTATGAAGGAGTTCAACTACACCCAGGAGATGGTGGCAAAACGGATCGGAAAAAACCGCTCCACCATCGCGAACTTCCTGAGACTCAGGGGACTGCCCGAGGCCATTCGCCAGAGCCTTGCCAGGAAAGAGATCACCACCGGCCATGCCCGGGCGATTCTGGGAGCGGGATCCGAAGACAACCAGATCAAGGCATGGCTCAAGGTGATGGAAAACGGGCTCTCTGTCCGGGCAACGGAACAGCTGGTGCAGCGAATCAAGGCCAACCGGGAAAAGCCTGCCGCCCCGGCATCCGCCCCCCGGAACCAGGAATTCAAGGGACTCTGTTCAACCCTGTCCGGGAAGATCAACTCCACGGTCAAGATCAAATCCAAGGGTGATAAAGGGCGGTTTGAAATAGGATTTAAAAATAAGGAGGAGTTCCAGAGACTTGTGGAACTGTTGAGCACGCTTTCATGAAAATTACCATCGCCAGAACCGCAGGATTTTGCATGGGCGTTCGCCGTGCGGTTGACATCGTACTGGACGCCTCCAACACCGCCCGGGAGCGCATCTGCACCTACGGCCCCCTGATCCATAACCCCCAGGTCCTGGAGATGCTGGAGAAGAAGGGCATCCCCAGCATCGACAAGATCCCCGAGAAAGGCGAGGGCACCGTTCTCATCAGGGCCCACGGAGTCCCTCCCCAGGACCAGGAAAAGCTGAAGCAGGCCGGATTCACCGTGATCGACGCCACCTGCCCCAGGGTGATCAGGGTTCAGACCATCATCCGGAAGCATGCCCGGAAAGGGTACGCCAGCATCATCCTGGGAGACCGCGATCATCCTGAAGTCAGAGGGCTTCTGGGGCATGCCGAAGAACGGGGCATAACCGCATCCTCCATGGAGGAATTGAAGGGTCTTCCCGTATACGACAAGGCGATCATCGTTGCCCAGACGACCCAGGACACCCATCTTTTCAAGGAAGTCAAGGCCTGGGCCCGGGAGAACCACCCGGACTACAAGGTGTTTGACACCATCTGCGACTCCACGGAAAAACGCCAGGCCGAGGCCAGGCGAATCACCGAAACCAGCGATGCCGTGGTGGTGATCGGCGGAAAGCAGAGCGGCAACACCCAGCGGCTCGCCCAGGTGGCAAGAGAATCCGGGAAACCCGCCTTTCACATCGAGGATGTGTCCGAGCTTGACCTCGAGACCCTTTCCAAAGCCGAGAGCATTGCCATCACGGCCGGCGCCTCCACCCCCAACTGGATCATCAACAAAACCTGCCGGACCCTCGAGGACGCCCTGGAAAAGAAACACAGCACCCTTACAGCCACGGCCCTGACCATGCTGGGTTTTCTTCTCAAGACCAATCTGCTGCTCTCCCTGGGGGCCGGCTGCCTCACCTATGCCTGCGCAACACTTCAGGGATTGGACCACAGCCTCAACCATGCAGCCGTGGCCATGCTCTATATCCTCTCCATGCAGGTCATCAACAATCTGTTCACCATAAAGTCGGACAGATACAACCACCCGGACAGGGCGGAATTCTACAGCAGGAACCGCAACTATCTCATTCTTCTTGCCTTGGTCAGCGGGGCGGGGGGCCTCTGCCTTACAATTACCACAAGCGCCCTCTCCTTTGCCATTCTGCTCGTGATGAGCCTCCTGGGGCTCTCCTATAACCTGAGGATTCTCCCGGGGGCGTCCGGGATCAAGCGGATCAAGGACATTCCAGGTTCAAAGACCCTGCTCATTGCCGCAGCCTGGGGGACGGTCACGGCCATCCTTCCGGCGGTTTCGGACCCGGGGGGACTTGCGTTCCTGCCGGCGCTCATTTTTTCCACAGGACTTGTGTTTGCAAGGACCGCCTTTTTCGACCTCCTGGAGATACAGGGGGACAGAATCACCGGCAAAGAGACCCTTCCCATTCTTCTTGGAGAGAAGCGGAGCATCACTCTCATCTTCAGGGTTCTCCTGGCCGTATCCCTTACGCTTATCCTGTCGGCGCTGTTCACGATTATCCCCAAAACCGGGTTATTACTGGCCTTGCTCCCTGTTTCCATGCTCTATGTGGTCAATTCCAGTAAAAAAGGAAACATCCTCCCGGGAACCAGATTAGAACTTGTTATTGAATCTCATTTTATCATTGCAGGTATCCTATCGGCAATCTTCTAAAATAAAGAAAGAAAGGCATCCGGCCCCATGACAGACTCCGGCAACAGAAACAATCAATACCCCCTCATTGGACTGCTCGCACTGAAACACGGTCTCATCGAACAGAAGGACCTTGACAAAGCATGGTTGGAGAGCAGGAGTACCGACCAGCCAGACCGGTCGTTTGCCGACTACCTGATAACAAACGAGCTTGTTTCAGACCGTGACATGAAACGCCTGGTCACTGCGTCCAGGGCCATGGAGATCCGGAACAGGGATGTCAAATTCGGCACCATTGCCATTGAAAAAGGCTTTATCTCCAACACCCTGCTGAAGCTGGCGCTGGATGAGCAGAAACAGCAATTCACCCGGTACAAACGCTCCAGGCTCCTGGGGGACATACTGGTGGAAGCCTCAATGATCTCCACGCGTCAGCGGGACTATATTCTCAAGGAGCAGAACCGGCTCAAGGAACTCAACCAGGCCCGCAGGAAAAAAGCGGCCCAACGCGGCCGGAAGCCTGATGGGAAATCATCAACTGCTACACCCGAAGTAACCGCCAATTCAATGACCTCGGAAGACCTGAACGGGGGAATCACTCTCATGCTTCCCCAGGATGGCCTGTCCGCCTATCTCTTGAAAACCGATGAATTCGACGACAGCATCACCGCCCAGGATATCCAGGATATGCTGTCTGAAAAACACATTATCTTCGGCGTTGTGGACACAACCCTCATCGACGGATTCATCAAATCCAGCGGCTTCAAGACAAAACCCTTCAGGATCGCCAAGGGCATCCAGCCCAAGAAGGGGGCAGACGCAACCATCAAATACTTTTTCGACACCGATTCCCTCAAGGTGGGAGAGATCAGCAGCACGGGAGAGATGGACTTCAAGGAGAGGGGCGAGATTCCCAAAGTGCCTGCCGGAGAGGTTCTGGCGGAAAAGATACCCCCTGTTGAGGCCCTGGACGGCAGAAACGTGTTCGGCGAGGTCTTCGCCCTCCCCCCTGCCAAGGATCTCAAAATGAAATACGGCAAGGGCGCCAGGCTTTCCGAGGATGGATTGAAGCTCGTTGCCCAGCTCGACGGCCAGCCGAAACTCTCCTGGTCCGGGGTGGTCACCGTGCTGGACGAATATACCGCCAATGGAGACGTGGATTACGAGACCGGCCATATCGACTACAAGGGAAACGTCAAGATCAAGGGCTGCGTCCAGAGCGGCTTCAAGGTCACCGGTGAAAGTATCAGGGCGGAGGAGATCCATGGCGGCATCATCCACGCCGAAGGAGACCTGAGCATTTCAGGCGGCATCAACGATGCAGTGATCTATGCCAAGGGAAATGTCTGGGCCAAGTTCATCCACAAATCAAAGATTCTCTGCATGGGCGACATCTATACCACCAAGGAGATCGTTGAGTCGAACATTGAAAACAGCGGCGCCTGCATCATCAACCAGGGCAAAATCATCGCCTCGGAGATCACCTCAAAAATGGGCATCTATGCCGGTGACGTCGGCACGGACCGGGCAAAGCCCGCCAAGCTCAAGGTCGGGGTGGACATATTTGTCCTGAAGGAGCTGGAGAAGCTCAAAACAGCCATTGCCCAAAGCAGAAAAAAACTTGTTCTTTCCAAGGAGGAAAAAGAGGCGCTCGAGGTCCAGGTCAAGGAGGAACAGAAAACCACCTCGGATCTTGCCCATATCCAGGACCGCCTGCTGACGGCCCAGAGGGAAACCACGGACGAGATCAGCGCCCTGGAGAAATCAGGCGATCAGGAAGGGCTCGCGGAGCAGAAGGTCAGGCTTGAGAAACTGAAAAAAGAGACGGCCAAAGCCGAAGATAACCTGAACACCCACTTTGAAAACGTGGAGTTCCTGGAAGGAAAGCTTAAAAAGATCAACGACACCATCGCAGCCGAGAAGGGAACCCTTGGCAACCTTATCGTGGAGAGGGATGAGCTCGGCAATTGGGCCAAGAAGACCCCGGGGGTTGCCGAACTCGATGTCACGGGCCGGCTGACATCCGGCACAAAGGTTGGCGGAGTCCACTCGGAAACCACTATACAGAAAACCCTGAAACGGGCCAAGCTCAAGGAGCTCAGGTTCACCCAGCCCGGCCAGGACAAGGACAAGGGATGGTGGGAGATGCGCGTCACCTCCTAACTGGCGGTGGAGCGGCCCGACCGGCAGTTATCGAGGATCGTCCCGATCTTCCGGTCCTTCTCCTCCCACAACCCATTGAGCCAGACACAGAAGTCCTCCTTGAATGCGGTGTTGTTGAAATAATCCCCGGTGATCTCCTCGGTCACCGGCAACACCTCCACATCCAGGATGATGTGCCTCACCCGTCCGGAAATGAATCCCCAGAAGGTATCGGCCCCGTCCGGGTAGACAATGGTTACGTTTACCACCTTGTGAAGACAGTGGCCCATGGCGCCGAGTACAAAGGCAACGCCGCCTGCCCTGGGGTTCAACAGCTGCTTGAAACCTGATCCCTGGGCCCGGTGCTTGTTCTCCGAAAACCGTGTGCCTTCAACGAAATTCATCACCGACACCGGAGTGGTCCTGAACTTTTCACAGGCCCTGCGGGTGCTCTCCAGATCCTTTCCCTTGAGATGGGGATGCTTTTCCAGGAATTTCCGTGAATAGCGCTGCATGAACGGGAAATCAAGGGCCCACCAGGCAAGGCCGAGGAACGGCACCCAGATCAGCTCTTTTTTTAAAAAAAACTTCAGGAACGGAATTCTCTTGTTGAACACCGTTTGAAGCACAAGGATATCCACCCAGGACTGGTGATTTGAAACCACCAGGTACCAACCATTGGGATCGAGGTTCTCCACCCCCCGCACATCCCATTGGATGCGGTTGAACAGGGCTGAATTCAATGTATTGATGGATATCCAGAGGGTGCTGACGGTAATCAATCCCCTGTCGCACACCCGGGTCACCAGAGGAATGCGGACGAAAAACTTAATAAAGGCCACACAAAACAGGATAGTGCACAGTACCACTGTGTTGATAACATAGAGAACAAATGAGAGCCCACCCTTTAACATCCCAGGAAGAAAATCGAGCATGGATACCACCCTTTCAAGTTATAATTCTTCGCATATGAATTGACCCCTGTCTTTATTATAGTTAGGTGAAGCTGGTATCAATTCGATTGCGAACGTCCATAAACCGTTCCATGAGAAAGCAGCCGGCGAACCGACGACGGCAACGTTCCCACGCCAAATCCCGCTATCAGTTATGCGATATTCTCTTTAAAACCGTCAATATATTTTTTTACGGTGCGTCTGTCCAGCCCGGTTCGTTTGGCCACCTGTTCATAGGTATTGTGCTTCCGGTACAGCAGGGTGCAATACCCCGCCACCAGGGAGGAAACCTCCATATTTCCGGCCTTGACGCCCTGGACCAGCCTCTCCCCGAGATCCCTTTTTCCCGCCTGCTCCCGGCCTTCATAACTTTTACGCAACAGCACCCGTCTCACACACTGCTCAAGCTCCCTCACATTGCCGGGCCAGCGGTAATCCGGGCCCAGTTCCCTGTTGATGACCCGTTTCACCCGGGTGATGAACTCCCCGGCAGCGGTCCCGGTCATGCGTTGCACCGTGAACGCCAACAGATCGTCCAGCTCCGTGGGGTCCTGGCTGATCCTTTCCCGCAGGGGCGGCACCTCGATGATGTCGGAGCAGAGCCTGTAGTAGAAATCGTCCCTGAACACCTCTCCGTTGAGAATGGCCGATACGGACCGGTTGGTGGCGGCGATCACCCTGCCCTGGAACCGGGATTTTGAATGGCTTCCCACCGGGGAGAAGAACCGCTCCTGCAACACCTGGAGCAGCTTGATCTGGACATGGTCCGACACCTCCCCGATCTCGTCCAGGAGGATGGAACCGTGGGGGCTGCACCGGTCAAACACCCCCTGGTAGTCGTCCACCGCCCCGGTAAACGCCCCTTTCCTGTGCCCGAACAGCTCGGACTCCAGCAGGGCCTCTGGAAACTGGGAGAGGTTCAGGGAACTGAAAGCCCGGGTAAAGCTGACGGAAAACCGCCCCTTTTTCGGATCAAAGGGGATATAACCGCTCCGGCCGATGGCCATGGCCGCGGTGCCCTTTCCCGTGCCGGTCTCCCCCAGGATCAGGGTTGAAAAATCCTCCATCCGGTTCCACAGATACCGGTCGTAGAGATCAATGTTGTGGGTAAAGACGTTATTCCACAGATTGCGCCTCAGGGTCTTCATGCACTGGCTGTTGCCCACAAGGGAGTGGGAAATGAAAAAAAAGGCCCGCCTCAGCTGGAAGGAAAAGGCAAAGTAATGGAGGATGCTCTCTTCCGGAATCCCCCGCCTGCGGATGGTGTCCATGGCCTCCTCCGCAAAGGGAACCGGAACAGATTCATCCCCGACCTTGATCTGGTCCATGATGAGCCGGTCGAACCGTTCCCGGTACTTGTAAAACACATTAAAAAGAAACACGATCTTGATGATGGACCTGTCCTGGCCGCTGAAGGAGTCAAGATGCCCCCTGCCCTCCTTGTCCAGGCGGCGGACCCTCATATCTATCTCCCGGATATAGCGGTCACCGCTCTCGCTCTTGGAGAGTCCCGGGAAATGACCCGCAATTTTTCGATCCAGCTTCTCCCTCAGTTCGCTGAAGGGGTTGGCAAAGGCGGCATGATAAACCATCCTGAAAAACGCCCTCTCCTCACTGCTCAACCTCTCTTTTTTCATACTGCCTCCCCCTCCATGCACTATCTGTACATGGCATGTTCATTTTTTGTATACCCCTCCACAGCTATCACACCAACAAAAACAAGGCAACCCGAAATAATCCCTTTGAATTCAGCACAATGTTTTTTTTCAACCATCTTGGCACGATAGTTGTATTAGGGATGCACTATTGAAACACCGGGGCGGAAAGCCCCGATTGATCCACCTTAGGGGGTTGTAAGTCTGACCCCTGAAAAAATGGAAAAAACAGTACAAGAAAACAAGCAAGAGGAAACACCCGTCAGTTTAACGGGAAGCCTCGTTTAAAGCGACATATAATGGAGATACATTGCTATGATAACAAGACTGCTCAACTCACGACTGCCTTTGATGGTCTACAATCCGTCCAAAGTCTTCTCCCTGGATTTCTTCACCAGGGCGTTCAGGGCCGGAGCCCTTCCCGTATTTGACAGCGAGTTTTTTTCAAACGCGGAAATCCTCGACCGGGTTAAAACCCTTGCTAAAGCAGACATTCTCTTTGGAGTGCGGCTGGTAAGTCCGGACGAATCCCTCCTTAAGGGGCTAAAGGCCTTGAACGTCCCCAACCTCGACTGTGTGGTCACGCCCCTTGGCAAGGGAGAGGCCCCGGTGGATCTTGACGGATTTTCCGAGACCAAGATCATCCTCGAGGTCAGGGACATAGACATGAACGAGGCCATCGAGGCGGTGCAGCCCCATGGCCTGATCCTCAAGGGAAACGAGGCGGGAGGAAGGGTCTCCAGTTACTCCGCCTTCATCCTCATGCAGTGGTATCTCCAGAACAACACTCTTCCCATCGTGGTCCACGGCGGTGTGGGACGCTACACCGCTGCCGGAATGTTTTCCGCCGGCGCAAGCGGAGTGGTCCTGGACAGCCAGCTGTGGCTCAGCAAGGACAGTCCCCTTTCGGACAACTTCAAAAAGCTTCTTTCCTCGGTTGACGAGGGCGACTCCCTGGAGATCGTCGTTGACAACCGGACAAGATACAGGGTATTTGCCAAGCTCGGCACCAAGGTGGCCAAGGACCTCAAGGAACGGGCCATCGTTCTCGGGGAAGAGAAAAATGCGGGCAAGACCATCTATGGGGAGATATCGAAAAAGATCACATCCCTTGGGGACACGGAGGCAACTCCGGTCCAGAGCCTCTTCTTCCTTGGCCAGGACGCATTTTTTGCAAAGGATTTTTCCTCGGTTTCCACTGATCTTGAAGAGATGATCTCAACCTTTTTCTCCACCATTGGAGAGAGCCTGACCCATGTCGACCTCCACGATCCCATCCGACCGGGTACGGCCCTGGCCCGGGAGCACGGCACCGCCCTGCCCCTGATCCAGGGCCCCATGGCCAACATCAGCGACAACGCGGAATTTGCCGCCCAGGTGCTCGAGGCCGGCGCCCTGCCTTTCATGGCGGTTGGAAGCCTGCCCGCTCCCCTTGCCGACACCATGCTCAAGTCCGCCCATGAAAAGGTAAAAACCTTTGGCGCGGGCCTGGTTGGCATCGAGGCCTTTAATCCGGCCGTTGAGAAGCATCTTGCAATGGTGAAAGAGTACAAGGTTCCCTTTGCCCTGTTTGCCGGGGGCATCGCCTCCCAGGCCCAGGAGCTCGAGAAGGCGGGAACCAAGACCTATCTCCACACCCCGTCCCTGTCCATGCTGGAGAATGCTGAAAAGAACGGCTGCACCCGGTTCATCCTCGAGGGCAAGGAGGCAGGCGGCCACATCGGCTCCCTGTCGAGCCTCGTACTGTGGGAGGCCGCGGTATCCAGACTCCTCAACGACAAGGAGATGGACCTGGCAAGCCATAGCCTGATATTTGCAGGAGGCATCTCAACCACCTTCGGCTCCTGGTTCATCTCAGGCCTCTCATCCGTCCTTGCGGCAAAGGGAACCAAGATCGGCATCCAGGTGGGAAGCGCCTATCTCTTTTCCAGGGAGATCGTTGCCACCGGAAGCATCAAGGAGCAGTACCAGGAGATCATCTCAAAAGAGAACGACACCGTGGTGATCGGCTCAAGCGTGGGCCTTGCTTCCCGGACCGCCCCCACCGAGTTCGCCCGGATGATGATGGAGACCGAAAAGGAGATGATCCGGAATCGCGAGCCCCTGGAGAAAAGGAAGCGCTCCTTCGAGAAACGCAACATCGGCTCCCTTCTCATCGGCGCCAAGGGTTTTCTGCCAGATTTCAAGAACCCGGGCGAGGAGAACTACACCTGGTTCGAGGGAGAGAAGCACAAGGAACAGGGCAACTTTCTTGTTGGAGACAGCCTGGCTTTCTTCAACTCCCAGATATCCATTAGCGACATCCACTCAACCCTGTTCGAGGAAAAAGAAACCCTGTTCAGGAACCTGGGCGCCCTGGAGATTTTCTCATCCGACCACAACAGCATCAACGACGAAATCGCGGTTATCGGCATGGGATGCATCCTGCCGGGCGCAGGCTCACCCGATCAGCTGTGGGAGTCCATCCTTGAGAAAAAATACGCCATCCAGGAGATCCCCGACTCCCGCATGCGCCACGATCTCTACTTTGATCCCGACAAGTCGGCCGAGGACAAGAGCTACACCCTGAAGGCAGGCCTGGTGGACGGCTACAAATTTGACGGCGAGCGGTTCGGCTACACCGAGGAAAAGGCGGCAAAACTTTCCAGGAGCCAGCAGATGCTCCTGGAGACCACCTACCAGGCGGTCGAGAATGCGGGTTACCTCGGCGAGGACAACCGGCTCCGGATGAAAGATCCCGAACGAACCGCGGTCATCGTCGCCACCTGCCTGGGCAACGAGCTTGGCAACGATCTCCAGCTCAAGTACCACTTCCCCGAAGTGGTCGCCATGCTGGAAAAAACGGAAAGCTATGCAGCCCTCACGGACGGTGAAAAGAAAAAAATCATTGCCCAGCTCCAAAAAGGGCTCGAGGGAGACAACCCCGGGTATGACCCGATCCACGGCATGCTCCTCAACATCGAGGCATCCAGGATCGCAAGGCACCTGGGGGTCAGGGGAGCCAACTATATCGTGGACGCGGCCTGCGCCTCCTCCTTCACCGCCATCGAGGCGGCCCAGGGTGAGCTGCTCGCGGGCGAGGTGGACCAGGTGATCGTGGGGGGCGTCAACACCCACCTTGCACCGGAATCCTTTACCGGCTTCTGCAAAATGGGCGCCCTTTCCGCCAAGGGGTCCTACCCCTTTGACGAGCGGGCCGACGGCTTTGTCCTTGGCGAAGGCGCCGCCACCTTTGTCCTCAAGCGAATGAAGGACGCCCTCCGGGACGGCGACAATGTCCTTGGCGTTATCAAGGCCATCGGATCGAGTTCGGACGGCAAGGGCAAGGCCATTGCCGCCCCCAAGATCGAAGGCCAGGCCCTGGCCCTCAACCGCTGCTTCGAAAAGATGAAATCGGATGTAAAGCCCAATGACATCGGCTTTATCGAGGCCCACGGCACCAGCACCATCATGGGTGACCAGGCGGAACTCAACACCCTTAAGATGGTCTACGGGGATACAAAGGCCGGCATCAGCTCGGTCAAATCCCAGATCGGCCATCTCCTGGGCGGCGCCGGGGCCGCAGGCCTTGCCAAGGCGATCCTGGCTGTCAAAAACGGCATACTGCCCCCCAACGGTCAATTTGAGAAGCTCTCCCACAACCACGACCTCTCCGGCACCCCCCTCTATATAGTGGAGGATCAGCGCCCCTGGGAAACAGAGAACAACGCCACAAGGAAGGCCGGTATCAGCGCCTACGGATTCGGGGGCATCAACTACCATATGGTAGTGGAAGAGTTCCGCAAGGATTATGCGCCTGTACCCAGGACCATCTTCACGGACACGAACTACGACTTCAACGACGACAGGATCGTCGTGGCCGGCCTCGGCGTATGCCTGCCCGGTGCAAAGAACACCCAGGAGTTCTGGGAGCGCCTCGAGACCGGGGAAAAGCAGCTCTCCTTCATCCCGGAGGAGCGTTTTTCCAACGACGCCTATGCCGCCTTTGACAAGGAGTCCATCTACCACATCCCAACGGTAAAGGCCGGAGTGATAGAGGATTTCAAGTTCAACAACGCCAAATACCGGACCCCGCCGAAAACCGTTCGCTCCCTGGAGCCGGGCCAGCTCTACGGCCTGGACGCGGCGGACGAGGCCATCGATTCTTCGGGCCTTGGCAAATATCTTACGGTGGGCAACCGCACGGGCGTCATCCTCGGCACCATCCCTGGAGAACGACAGAACAAGAACATCCTCCGGGTCAGGAAACAGCTGGTCGGGGAGATCATCGAACAGACCCAGGGCATGGATAAAGACAAGGCAGGCGCCGTTGCAGGGGAGCTTGTGGAAGCCATACGCGCCCGGATTCCCGAGAACAACGAAGACACCACCCCGGGACTGTTGTCCAACATCATCTCCGGCAGGATCGCCAACCACTTTGGCCTGAACGGCGCAAACTATGTGGTGGACGCCTCCTGCGCCTCTTCGGTGATCGCCATCAGGAACGGCGCACGGAACCTGCTGTTCAAGGATCTGGACTATGTCCTGGCAGGGGGCGTGGACGCCAATCTCTACCCGGCGGTGCTCATGGCCTTCAAGCGCCTGGGCCTTTTGTCGGAAAACGAGTGCAACTTCTTTGACCAGCGGGCCGACGGCTACGTCATGGGCGAGGGAGCGGCCATCCATGTTCTCACCACATATAAGAAGGCCAAAGAAGCGGGCATGACCATCATGGCGGAGCTCAACCCCATCGCCATCAAGTCCAGCGCCCCGGACCACCTTCTGGCACCCTCTGAAACCACCTTTGTGAAAACCATCAACGAGTGCTACCGGAAAAACAACACCAGAAAGAAGGATATCGACCATCTGGACCTCTTCGCGTTTTCCAACGTACTCGGCGACATGATCGAGAAGCAGGTGGTTGAAAAATGCTTTGACCACCCGGTTTACTGCGGAAACGTCAAGCCCCAGTTCGGCTATTTCAAGGCCGCAAACCCGGCAGTCGCCCTGGCAAAGCTTGCCCTCATGAACCAAAACCGGACCGTGCTCCCGGATTTCAACTATTCCGAAGTGAACTCCACCATGAAGGATCACGGGATTCTCAAGCACTGCAACGGTCTCACCCCCGTGCCCAAGGACAGGCCCATGAAGATCGCCACCAATGTCAACGGCATCGGCGGCAACCACTGCCACATGATCATCTCCACCCTGCCCGCCGCCCTCACCGGGGAGCGGACCTTCAACGACACAGCGGCCCCCGCTGGGGCGGTCCGGGAGGGCTTCAAAGAGCTTACCGGGGAAACCACGGTCTCCTACTCGGCGGACGGAGACGGCAAAAAGCAGCGCATGGTCGCCCTGCTTTCCGGCCAGGGTTCCCAGCGTCCGGGCATGATGAAGGCCCTTTACGACTCTGATTCCGAAATCCGGGCCATCATGGACCAGGGAGAGGAGATCTTTGTCAAGGAGCGTGGCTACTCCCTGCTCGAGATCATGTTCGGCAAGGACAAGCGCCTGAACCTCACGGAAAACACCCAGCCTGCGGTCTTCCTGTCGTCCGCCGCCCTGTTTGAGCGGCTCAGCGCACAAGGGTTCAGCCCGGACCTTTTCATCGGCCACAGCGTCGGCGAGTACACGGCGCTGTTCTGCAGCGGCATGCTCAACTTTGACCAGGCCATGCGGCTGATCATTAAGCGTTCCGAGCTGATGAAGATTGCAAGCCAGAAGCATCCGGGCAAGATCATGGTTGTTTTCAGGAACGAAAAAGAAACGGCCACCCTTATCCGGCAGTCCTTTCTTTCCGACATCTACATCACCAACAAGAACAGCGAGAACCAGACCGCTGTCTCGGGAGATGCCGATGCCATCGAGAACTTCTGCAGCTACCTTTCCGAGAACCACGTGGTGTACAAGAAGCTCAACCTTTCAGGAGCCTTCCATACCCCGCTGTTCAACGAGGCTGCCCAGGAGCTGAGGGACTTCCTTGACACCATCACATTCAACGAGACCAGCTTCGGCCGGGTGATCTCCAATGTAACGGCAACGCCCTACCCCGAGAACCGGCGGGCGGTCAAGGATCTTCTCGCAAAGCAGATCACCAACCCGGTGGAGTTCATCCGCTCCATCGAATCGGTCTATGCCGCGGGCAAGACCCACTTCATCGAGATCGGCCCCTCGCGCCTCCTCACTAACCTTTTAAAGAACATCAACATTGCCGAGTACAAAACGGCCGTGACCGTTGATGCCAAAAAGGGCGAGGTGGAAAGCTTTGGGGAGTGCCGGGACTACCTGAAATCATTCAACAGCATCTTTACGAGAAAACCGGCCCTGCCCGAGACCCTGGAAGCGCCCGCAACAAAGGCGGTCGTTGCAAGGGACGACAGACAGGCCAGCATCGTTGTGGATGATGATTTTGCTGCATTCAAGAAGAACAACCGGAACCTCACGGAAAAACTCCTCCATGACGAGTACCTTCGCCGGAAGCGAAACGCCGCCATCGAGGCCGTGGAACGGTTTGACTTCACCACCGAACCCATCGTGATCTCAGGCGTTTCCGTGGGCCTTCCCGGCAAGGCAAAGCGGGTTTTCGCCGCCGACAACTTCGACCAGATACTTGCGGGCACCAACTTTATCGAGCCCCTGGACCTGGAAGACCAGAAGCGGATCACGGACAAGAACATCACCCGGCTGTTCAAGCAGCCCGACGGCAACGCACGGTTCGTGGAGATCACCCGGACCGAGGATGTGATCCACCTTGCGGGCCAGCTGGGCTACTTTGACCTCACCGACGAGTACGGCATCAAGGCCGAGTACGATGTGAGCATGTCCCTGGCTGTTGCAGCAGGTATCGAGGCCCTCAAGGATGCCGGCATCCCCCTTGTGATGCAGTATAAAAAGGCGTCCACCGGCAACAAGATGATCCCGGACGGGTTTGCCCTGCCCCGGGAGATGCAGGACGATACCGGCGTCATCATCACCTCCCTGTTCCCCAACAGCGAGACGCTTATCAACGAGATGGAGAAATACCTCTACGACCGGCTCTACCTGAAACCCTATGAGGAGTTTGAGAACATCTATTACTACCTCATGGAAAAGGTCCAGGATATTACCGTCAAGGAGGAGATCACCGACTGGTTCTTCAAGATCAAGTCACGGAAACGGAACGATCTCGGTCCCTACAAGTTTGACCGGAACTTCCTTTCCAACCACTGTCCCCTGGGGGCGGCCCACCTTGCCCAGATCATCCGGGCCAAGGGACCGAACACCCTGGTGTCCAGCGCATGCGCCTCAACAACCCAGGCCATGGGCATTGCCGAGGACTGGATCCGGGTCGGCCGGTGCAAGCGGGTCATCGTGGTGGGCGGCGAGAACGCCACCTCCGCCGCCCAGAACCAGTGGGTGGGCACGGGCTTCCTTGCCCTTGGCGCCGCAACCGTGAAGAAACGGGTGTCCGAAGCTGCCAAGCCCTTTGACTCCGAGCGCAACGGAACCATCCTGGGCAGCGGTGCGGTGGGCCTGATCGTGGAGCGGGAGTCAACGGTCAAGGCCAGGGGAATGAACGGCCAGGCCGAGATCCTGGGCACCCACATGGCCAACAGCGCCTATCACACCTTTAACATCGACGTGCCCCACATGGCCCATGAGATGAAGCGGTTCGTCAATATCGTTGAGAAGCGCCACGATCTCAGGGTCGAGGACTATGCGGACAAGCTCCTGTTCATGTCCCACGAGACCTTCACCCCGGCCAGGGGCGGCAGTGCCGATGCCGAGGTAACGGCCCTCAAGACCACCTTCAACGATCATCTGAACAAGATCGCCATCTCCAACACCAAGGGCTTCACCGGCCACACCCTGGGTGCGGCTGTTGAGGATGTGGTGCTGGTCAAGGCCCTTCAGAAGCGCAAGGCACCGCCAATCGCCAACCTGAAGAACATTCCCGATCACTTCAAGGAACTCAACTTCACCAACACCGGCGCCATCGATTCCGAATACGGCCTTCACCTGGCTGCGGGATTCGGTTCCCACTTTGCCTTTGTGTTCATCAAGCGCATCCAGGAGAATGAATTTGAAAACAACCAGGCATACCTTGGATGGCTCAAGCGTGTCAGCGAGACCGACACCCCGGAGCTCAAGATCATCGACAACACCCTCTGCGTGGTCGACGGCCAAACGAATGGAGCACCCAAGGTCATAGAGCAGGTCGAGACCCGGGCGGAAGCCATTGCGCCTCCCCCGGCAGCAGCACCTGCTCCTGCGGCTGCGGCACCGAGCCAGCCCGCCCCGGACGCCCTTGCCGTCATCAAGCAGATCATTGCCGAGCAGACCGGTTACACCACGGACATGCTCGAGGACGATCTCGATCTTGAGGCGGATCTTGGCATCGACACGGTAAAACAGGTGGAGATCTTCGCCAAGACAGCAGGCAAGTTCGGCTTTTCAGTGCCCGAGGACCTGAAACTCAGGGATCTCAACACCATTGCAAAGCTGGGCGCCTATGTGGCCCAGAAAGCAGGCGTGACCCTCGTTGGGGAAAACGCCCCTGCCGCCGCCACGGATGCCGTAGCCACTGGGACCTCCGCTGCCTCCGATAAAGCCATGGAGGACGCCATCAAGCAGATCATTGCCGAGCAGACCGGTTACACCACGGACATGCTCGAGGATGATCTCGACCTTGAGGCGGACCTTGGCATCGACACGGTGAAACAGGTGGAGATCTTTGCAAAGGCGGCCACCCATTTCGGGCTGAGCGTGCCCGAGGACCTGAAGCTCAGGGACCTCAACACCATTGCAAAGCTCGGGTCCTACTTCAGCACCACGGTGGGTTCAAACGGTACATCCGCTGCCCCTGCGGCAGCTCCGGCAGCGGCTCCGGCAGCACCTGCGGCCCCCTCGTCAGGGACCATCAACACCGTTAAAGAGATCATTGCCGAGCAGACCGGTTACACCACGGACATGCTCGAGGACGATCTCGATCTCGAGGCGGACCTGGGCATCGATACGGTGAAGCAGGTGGAAATCTTCGCCAAGGCGGCCACCCATTTCGGGCTGAGCGTGCCTGAAGACCTGAAGCTCAGGGATCTTAATACCATTGCCAAGCTTGCCGAGTACCTGGACGCCATGGCCGGGCCGGACAACACTCCGCCCGAAGGCGGCGGTGACGGTGGCGACGGCGATGGCAAAAAGCCCTCCGAAGAGAAAGGCACCTATGAGCCGGCAGGCCCCGTGACCACCATCCAGGAGATCATCGCCGAGCAGACCGGTTACACCACGGACATGCTCGATGCGGATCTCGATCTCGAGGCGGATCTCGGAATCGACACGGTAAAACAGGTGGAGATCTTCGCAAAGGTCTCCGCCAAGTTCGGACTCAAGGTGCCCGAGGACCTGAAACTCAGGGACCTCAACACGGCAGCGAAGCTTGCCCAGTACATTGCGGGCAGGCTGGACACCGGCAAGGGAGATGCACTGGCGGCCGCCCCAAAGAACGGCAAATCCGCACCGGCCGCACCCGTGGAGACCACGGTGAATACCCCGGTGGCTGTCGATCCCCTCTCCCCCGTCAAGCGTATGGTGATGGGGATAAAGGAGACCCCGGTTCCGGCGCCCAAGGCCAACCCCTTCGGCGGCAAGACCTTTGTGGTCACCCTTGACAGCCACGGCTTTGCCGACAAGGCGATCACGGAGATAAAAGCCAGGAAGGGAAAGGTGGTCACCATCGGAGCCAAGGGCAAGGCGGACACGGCGGTGGCGGGAAACCTGGGCGATCCCGCAAGTGTGGAAGCCTGCGTGAAGCAGCTGAAATCCCGTCACAAAAAGATCAACGGCATCCTCCACTTTGCCCATCTGGACCACTACTTTGCAGACAAGGCAATGGATGACACCGAGGTCAACACCGCCGTTACCTCCATGTTTGTCCTTATAAAGGGCCTGTATGACAAGCTCGACAAGCAGGGCTCCCTCATCGCGAGCCTTGGGTTTGACTCGGTTGTCTTTCCCTATGGTGACGACTGCGGCAGGATTCATCCGAGCTTTGCAGGGCTCTCAGGCCTGTTCAAGACCGTAACCAAGGAGATGGCCGATGCCCGGGTCAAGATGGTTGATTTCACGGCCGAGCCTTATGCGGCAGACGTGAAGCAAACCATTGCCGCCTTCATGGACGAGCTCTGCTCGGACTGTGACCGGTGCGAGGCGGGATACCGGGACGGAAAGCGGTATGTCCTCACCATGGACCAGCAGGCCCCGGAAACAAAGGAGCCGATGATCCAGAAGGGTTCCACCCTGCTTGTCACCGGCGGCGCAAGGGGCATCACCTTTGAGATCCTCAAACAGGTGGTCTCGACATATGAGACCGATCTTGTGATCCTGGGCAGCAGCGACATCTTCGGCATGGACGACGCCTTCCTGGCACCGGACCTCGACCAGGCCGCCATCATGGCCCTGGTCAAGAAAGAGATGCCCAAGGGCCGTCCCCTGGAGATCCGCAAGCGGGTGGACAGGATCGTGAACATGCGGGAGTCCGCAGCCAACATTGAACTCCTGAGATCCCTGGGAGTCGAGGTGACCTACCATGCCGCCGACGTGACCGATGCAGATGCGGTCAAAAAAGCGGTGGCAGGTCATGATACCATTGACGGTGTCATCCACGCAGCCGGACTTGAGATGAGCCAGTTCATCCCCAAGAAGGAGCTCAAGGCCTTCGAACGGGTCATGGATGTCAAGGTCAAGGGCATGCTCAACCTCCTGTCGGCCATGGAATCCAGGGAGTACGGTTTCTTCTGCACCTTCTCGTCCGTGACGGCAAGGTTCGGCAACGAAGGCCAGGCAGACTATACCGCAGCCAACGACCTCATCGCCAAGATGACCCTAAGACAGCGCCAGCTCTTCCCCCAGCGGAACTTCAAGGTCTATGACTGGACCGCATGGTCAGGCGCAGGCATGGCCACCAATCCCACTGTGGTCACGGTGCTCAAGGAGCGGGGCCTGGAATTTCTGCCCCTGGACCAGGGCATCGGGTTCTTTATGGCGGATCTTCTGGACAAAAACGAAGCAGAGGTGATTATCTCAGGCCTTGACTACAGCTTTGACCGGGACCATCTTCTCGGCGAGCCCAACAACCCGGCCTTCCCCTTCCTCGATGACATGGTGTCAAAGGATGACGCACGGATCGAGTTCAAAAGAACCCTGGACCTGAAACGGGACCTCTTTCTTCTTGACCACGCCATGGAGGATGTGCCGGTGTTCCTCGGCGCCACGGGCATCGAAACCCTGGCCGAGGCGGCAACCGCCCTTTCCGGGGACAAGGGAGTTCTCACGGAACTCTCCGACTTTTCCATCCCCTACGGTATCAAGATCCTCAAGGGACGGGCAAAGGAACTGGAAGTAACGGGTAACCGCAAGGCTGACGGGCTGTTTGACTGCACCATCACCTCCCGGTTTAAAAATCCCAAGGGTGTGGTGATGGGAGATCCCACCCTCCACTACCAGGGAACCCTCAAGTTCCAGGATACTCCCATGGAGAAGAAGCGTGTGGAACTGCCCGAGTTCAGCCCGGTGAAGGTTGACGGCGACCTCGAGGAGATCGTCTACCACCCGAGAAGGCTTTTCATGGACGGCCTGTTCAACACCATCACGGACGTCAACTCCTTTGACGAAACCACCCTGGTGACCACGGTCAGGGATGCAAGCCAAAAGGAATTCTTCAAGGGCGTGACCGAGCCCAACCTCCAGTCGCCCGTAGTACTGGTGGACGCCATGTTCCAGACCGGCGGCCTGTTCGAGTTCTTCACCTCGTCCCAGACAGTGCTGCCCTATGAGATCAAGACCATGAAGTTCTACCAGGAGACTGAAAAGGACCAGGAATACTACTGCCTGACCACCAAAACCGCCTCTGATAAAGAGACCAACACCTACCAGCTCCAGCTTACGGACAAGGAGGGCAACCTCTGCGTCGAGGTCATCGACTTCAAGATGGTCAAGCTCAACAAACTTGCCCAGGAGGACAGGATCGACCACAGGGTCACCTACGGCGTCGCCTCCCCGGCATAATTGAATACTTGAGGATGTTTCATTAGCAGGTTCATCCCCGGCGGGCATGGGTCCTCCATGCCCGCCATTCAATTACGCCCGGAAATAAGAATTTCCGGGCGTACATTTTTTTCCAACATATATTTTTAAAATCTTTTAGAAGATCTGACCCTGGTCTATTATCCGGTCTGTAAATTCAAGTTTTTCAATACCCCGCAAAGTATTTATTCCATCCCTGCCTGATATTGTATCAACGACAGTTATAACAGATTCCGTTTTAGTGATTGTATAATCCACGTTTTCTCCGGAAAAAACAACGGTATTTACCCCACTGTTCCCTGTAATGTCATTATCATAATTATTAACCTTTACATTGGAATCTTCACTACCGGTTAATTCCGACCGATTCCGTCCACTGATTCCGGGCCATTCCGTCCACCGGGATTACGCTGAGGCATCGGCTTCCCAGGCACTTCCCTTCTGGATCAAATCCCATGTTCACGCCTTCGAATACTTTCAAGGTGTTACGGAGTTCCTCATCCCCGACAACCTTAAATCGGGTGTCCAGAAAGCGTCCCCTAATTGATTGTCTGATCTCCCAGGAGGACTTTTCCTGAATAAATTTTCAAATTAAGACGCTTATCATTAAAGATGATTGATTGTGGGGTGGTCGTTGCCGGCATGACCAGGAGTGTTCCATCTGTGCCTTGAAACGTTACTGTTGCGCCTGATCTGGATATGGCAAACTGTCCCGTTGATGCTTCAATGATAATCGAATTGCTTCCGGGGAAATTAAAAAGCTTTGCTAATGCGCCGCTTTGAAGAGTAATCTTATTTTCACCTTGGCTGCCGTAGACATGGGTCACAGAGCCGGACTGTAGAATACGATTTGTATTGTCGAGTAACGTTAAATAGAAATCAGGGGAGTTGATGTCTGCTTGACTGCCGGACGTTGAATCAATGGTCACACTGCCTTGTATGGCATTAACTGACACAGATTCACCATAAGAATTTGAACCTGAACCATTATGAACAATATTTATCGTCTGATTTGATACAAGAGACCCTATCGTCAGGGTTAAATATGCTACCACTCCGTCCTCAATGACGGTGTTGTTGGAAAGTGATATTATTCCAATCCGGCAGGTATCCGTATCATTGAAATCATCAAAAATAGTTTTTTTTGCATCCTCTCCTGCAGGACCGATATCTATTGTTACATTACTGAAAATATCGTCATCAATGATTATATCAGTTGATAATGCAGATATCCCCACACCTGCCTGATTTGTTAAACTGATTGGCAGTTGCACCGTACCGCCAGGTAAACCCGTCACATCACCTATTTCCAAGCTGGGAGCAGCCATGGCAAGGTTGAAAAATGTAAATACCAAAGCTAAAGCTAAAGCTAAAGAAAGGTCAATTGTTTTATTCATTCTCCACCTCTATTTATGATATTAATATCTTTATCCATTAAGGCTTCTCAGCATTCTTTCAGAAAATTATTCACTACTTCCTGTAATTCATTGATGGTGATCCGACCGTTTCCGTCTTTATCATTACAAGACTGCACGTTATTTATTTCTAAAAATTGATTTACGGCCGCCTGTACTTCAGAGATGCTCACACTCCCGTCATTGTTGCAATCACCCAAGCAAACCCCACCAGGGATTGTCACCCCCTGCCCAGTCATGGTCACCTTGAATGTGGGAGTATCCGGGTCATTGGACAATATCGACAGCATCGCCTGTTTAAGCCCCGTCGAATCAGGTGTAAATTCGACCTGTAACGAACATGATCCATCTGCTGGTAACGTCTGACCCATGCAGCCGCCTTTAAGTGTGAACATCGAAGCATGTTCGCCGGATTTGTTGACGCCTTCAATCATAAGGTTCGTATCTCCGTTATTTTTTATCCCTACCATCAGGGAACTTTTTGAGTTCTGGTAAACGCTGCCAAAGGATAGAGATGCTACCGACACCCCAATGTCGGGAACGGGAGCCGAAAAAGAACCTCTCCTGTAAATCACGCCGAATTCCGCGTTAAAAAGATCCCAATATGAATTTCCTGACGGGGTATAACCGTTCCTGGCAAGTCCCTGGCGTGCCATTGAGTAGCCCGTGGACGTCCAGGCATCCGTCTGGCTATAGGCTATGGACGTATCATCTCCATTATAACCGGGCACTCCGCAACCGCCGTTCACAGAGCCGATTACGTTTTTCTTCCCGGTTATCAGGCTGGCTGCAACTATGGTTGAGGTGCCTGAATAGGGGGCGTACTGATCCCAGGTGATCAGATGATTGGTGGTCTGGCTGATGGATGGAAAACCGATATCGTAATCGCGAACCGGCGCTATCAAGGCGATCGTTTGCTCGGTTACAAGGTCAATGGCGTAGATGCTCCAAACTCCAATTTGTGAGCCGTCCGCTAACTTCAGGATGTTATATGCATCGTATATGAGATATCTATTGTCGGACGTGAAGTCCATGGAATCGGCATGGACTACCGTATTCACGGTCTCTCCTTCGGTTGCGGGCGCGACCAGGTCGAAGATTCTGGACTGCCCTCCCGCCCTTAAATCGATCACTATAATCTGGTTGGTGGGAGCCCCTGTATAATCAAGCATGACGAATCCGTATAACTGCGCGTCCGGAGACATGGCCACCGAAGAGATCTGGCCGGCCATTCCCATGCCTGCTTCCTCGCTTTTGCCGTCGGTGTCGATGAAACAGGCATCTTTGTAAGCATCGGTGAAAAAGGCAATGGTACCATCCCCGGAAACAGAGGGACGGGCTCGACTGACAGGCCCGTAAGAGAGCCATCGGCCATACCCGTCATTGAGATCTGCTTCACGACGGGCAAGATAGTAATTCCCGTAGGTTGAATTGTAGGAAACATAAATGTAGGAATCGTCACCTGAAACCGCTGGCGCAGGCTCAGGTTCCGGGGTCGGCTGGTTATCAAGTATTTCCACCGCATCAAACGCCTCTGCCACTTTTTGGGCTTCCTGGGAATTTTCGCCGTAAAGTTCTTCCGCCGATCGGATGCAGGCAAGACGCATGTCTATGAATTGCGAATTGCTCACCAGATGAACGGTTTGTGCGCGGTAGAATATTTTGGCGGCTTTGCTCAGACCTATGGCACCATTCAATCCTTCGGTCAGGAGATAGTAGGCGTGGGTGATGATAGTCATGTTGATGTGCACTCCACCGTAGTCGGCATCCGTCATCATTTGAAGCAGTGGACTGCCTCGGTGGTAAAATTCGCTCATTTTTGAGGGATAATAATACCCTCGTCCCGGTATGATCTCCACCGAGGAGGGATTTTTCAAATTCCGACTGTCTTCGCCAAACACGAGTTTGCCGTTGACCCAGTCCGTTGATCCATTGGTGCGGTTCTCGACCATCTCCCCAAAGATATCTGAAAAAGCTTCATTGATCGCACCGGATTGATCGCTGTACACCAGCTTGCAGGTGCACGATGTGATGCCGTGGGTCAATTCATGGGCCACGATGTCCAACGCTGCGGCAAAGGGTTTGGCATCACCGAAGAATATGGCCTTGTAATCATTGTTCCAGTAGGCATTGTACTCATTGTACTTATAACGGACGTATCCGAGTACGTTACCGCCCTCACCGTCAATCGAATTTCGATTGTGAGCCTGTTGATAGTAGTCAAAGGTTTCAGAAATGTTATAGGATAGACTGACTCCATCTTTCAGCCATCCTGAATTGGCGCTTGTGGAGCTGATGAAGGAGGCATAGTTTAAATTCTCATAGTGGTTCATGTCGTAGACTGTGATTTTTCCGCTATTTTTGTAATACATGGGTTTGCTGGTATCGATAAGGTAATACATATTATTGCCTGCCCAGATGTTCAGGCTGCGTGTCTGCCACAAGAGATCAACGCCTGAACCCTTGGCTGCATTTGTTTTAACCTGGTTATAGGCTTTAAGGATGTTTCCGTTGAGGGCGTCCACGATTACTAACCAGTCTGAACCCGCGTCCACCAGGACCTGAACTTTCCATGCCAGTCTGATTGGATGAGAGTTGTAAGCGTAAATGATCAGTTCACTTTTAATCTTTTCAGGAGAATCAAAGTCAGGATTGTAATTAATCGCTATTCCTTCCGCATCCCCAGCATTCAAAACAGGATTGAGAACCAACCTGTGGGGCATTGCCACGTAGGCACCGTTCATTAAATCAACGTTGCTGTTCGCATCCAGATGCACATTTAATTCCGCTGGCCACACAGGAATTCCATTATACATCTGGGAATATCGGATGTGTTTGCGGCCAAGAACGTCTTCCCAATATCGGCTCAGCTTAAGCTGGCGGTCAGGATCCGGAAGGTGCAGGAGCCCGCTTTGTTCCCGGAGAAATGCCTGTGACGTGAGTTTATCCCGTTCCGAACCTGGAGAATGAATTTCCATGGCCTTGCGCAACTTGCTTGCAGTGCCTGTCGTTACCTTTATCTGCCTGGGTGTACCGGTTGCAGAACGATAATGCACATCCAGGTTCTTGTCGGCCGGGGTGAGCGTATGAACCGCAGCATAATTTGGGTGCTCACGCCTCTTGGTGCTGCCCATGAGCGATTTCTTATGATTTTGAAATCCAACATTCGGAATTTGCCCCTGCTCTTCAATTACCCTTCTCAGCCGGCGGCTCAATTGTGTCGCCTTATCCTCGTCCGATGAGGCTTCAGCAAGGTTAAACCGTTTGACCGGGGTTGGAACAGCCGAGTCTTGGGCAGGCGAAAAAAGCGGAACCACTTTAATATCGCTCGGATTTTTCTGAGTAGCCGTACCATAAGGCACCAACAGTGCCAAGACAAAGGAAACGCACACAAAGGCAACTGCAAATGTTCTGATTCTCAATGAAACGCGCATGACATCCCCCATAAATAAATTTGGAATATATCTTTGATGGTTCTGATCGTCATTTATTCAATCATGGCACTTGTTCTTCCCACTACCTGATTGTCAAGCATCACAGAGCCTGAATCAATTTTCAAATCAAGACTCTTATCATTAAAGATGATTGATTGAGGGGTGGTCGTTGCCGGCATGATCAGCAGTGTTCCATCTGTGCCTTGAAAGGTGACCGTTGCACCTGATCGATAAACTGAAAAAAGGGTTGTATCCGACTGGATGGTTATTGTGTTGCTTCCAGGAAAATTTATAAGCTTTGCTCCTGCACCTTTTTCCATGATGATATTGTTTGCACCCTGACAACCATAGACGTGGGTTGCAGATTTTGATCTTAATGTTATAGGAGAACTGTCGGTTAACGTCAAATAGTTGTCCGGATGGTCCAAGTCCGGAAGAGATTCGGTCATTTTTTCTCCCATCTTTAAGGTGCCTGTATTTGGGACGTAGTCATGATATTGAAGTGTGTCAATTTTTGAAGGACCTTCGAGATATTTACCGGTACGAATAATGGTATTTATCTCTCCGTCGCTCCAGAATAATTCTGAGCGGGGCAGGGTGATCGTTATTTTTCCTGCTTGTCCAAATTGCGGAGGAGGAACAACACAAAGCCAGGCATCGTGACTGTGGGAAGTTGTCTGCATGTCAGTTCCTGTTTGTTCCGTGGAAGTAAATTGAAGATGATGGCTTGCTCGTACATAATCATCAAAGGAATCCACCTGGATGGAATAGTCGGCTCCCAGGAGGACGTTTCCCCAATCATTCTTTACCGGTAGCCCCGTATTGGAATTGGAGTCCGTATCCAGATGAACCTCAAATAGGATGCCCCAGTCATTTGGAATCCAGTTGTCGATGCTTGCCTGAATTATCAGATAGTCAGGATCGATTTGATAGTCGATGGCTGTGATGTCCAATGTCGCATTATACGGTTCGCTGGGTTCAGTCAAATGCAGTGTTTTGTCCGGATCAAACGAAAATGGGGGGAGGGTGGTTTTTGCCGTTGTATCGAACACCCACGTTTTGACCGGTGCACAATCCGTGTATTCATTCATTGCAGGTGGGCTCTGAACAAGCATTTGAACGGACAACCGAACCCCCTCTTCAAATGCCATACGCCTGTAATCATCCGGTATGGTCGACGATTCCAGGGTCGGATAGCCATAGGTGAAAATATCCAACATGGATTTCGAAAAGCTCATCTTCAGGAGGTTGCCTTCTATCTGCCATGTGGCATCGTTAACGGCAGCCGAGCCATCACCGGCTCCACCAAGCGCAATCCGAGATGAATTGAAGTCGGTATCGTGTGAAAAATAAAGGATATTATTCCCCATGGGACCGGCAGCCCAGCTGATTAGAACATCCCCGCCCCAGGTGGGGATATCTCCGCCCATGGCAATTTGACCGGTACACAGGTTGCGATCGGTATCGAGTTTTATAATAAATCCAACATTTGGATCAACCGTGGATTGAATGAGATCCTGTTCAAATTCCAATTCAAGAATATACTGATCGCCCAAAGCCTGAATATGGACCTTTCGCAAATCAGGTCCCGCCTGATTCAATTGGGGGCTGGTATTATCCATTGCAGGATCCGCCAGCGTCACGGGCATGGATTCGGGACCGCCGGCCACGACCGATTGAATCGATGTATCGAAATAGCCGTAATCAGGGGCACGATCTCCTTGCCGGTTGCCCAGATCATCCCGTTGGTATGGATTGATTGATGAAATATGGGGCAGGTAAGCCAGAGCAAAGAGGTTGACGTTTTCGGCATGGCCCAATAAAGATACTGGAATCACAACACTCAAATGGTCCAATCCGTTCTGGATATTGACCTGGGTCGATGTGGTTCCCAATAATTGTGCATAATAGGAACCCCGGCCTTGGGAAAGGTTCTCTTGGGCAAACTGATAGGCCTCATTTAACTGTGTCGGCATTTTCCAGACCCATATCTGAGCCGTTTTTGTCGGATCAATGACGCCACCCATCCCAATATTTACGTCAATGCGATATTCGGCTTCCCTGATCCAGCCGGGCAGAATACAACCTGTCAGGGGATTTTGATCCGCATCGATGAAGATACTCAGATTCGGCATGGCCTCGGCCATGGGATTTTGAGCATCAAGACCAATCATGACCTGAACATATTTTTGGCCACCTGGATCAACCGACATCCCGGCATCCAAGTATTTGATATCCGCCAAATAATTTCTGTACACCGGGGCTCCATATGTATTGCGACCAGCATATACATAATCGTCGGAATCATAATAAACAGAGGCCCCAGCGCTTTTAAGGAGGATCACCACTCCCGCACCGATAGAAAAAAGAATCAGCTTCCAAGAGTTCATTTCACCACCCTTTAAGGATCAATGTGTCGATACAACCTCCTCTGCCATTGTGGCAGAGGAGGTTTGTTGACCGATAATTGGCCTGTTTGTGGATATGGTTATCTGGAACCCATCCCTGTGATTTGAATTTTTGCGTAGTGCCGGCCGTCTTTAGTCACCACGCAATAGGTATGTCCTTTAATGACTGTCGTGTCTTGATCGTTGTAAAATTTTTCAATCCCGACGCCATTGGATAAACCAGGAGCAGTGATTACATCTTCCAGTTGAACAGCCCCCATGTCATGGATTCCCCCTGAACCATTATTCGCATAAAAACAATATGGCGTATTCTGGCTGTCATAAAAGTAGAGATCGGCAACCGAATCCGTTATTTTTTCGGTTGAAAATATGGGCTTGATCATAAGATCGGCCACAAGGCTCAAAAAAAACTTGAAAAAAATGGATTTCAGGAAAAAAATGGCATCCTTCATTTCCCGCTTTACACTTCATGCAAATTAAAATGATTTTTTGACGGGCAGGAGAATATTTTAAAAAATACTGTGAGCAGCACTCCATTCGGTGTACTTTAGAATTTGCGAAAAAAAAAAGACTCCGGAGGG
>JAAEMK010000500.1 GCA_024225635.1 Desulfobacteraceae bacterium
AAGCTTGCAGCGTTTACGTCCTTATGGTTACACAGGGGCTGTTTCCGTGATAGTTCACCCATTGAGTGTGCTGCTGTTGTGTTTCAGAGAAATCCTAGGAAGCCCACTTCTTGATTCTGTCTCACATTGCTTGTGCCACAAGCAATGTGAGAAAGAATCAAGAAGTGTGCTTCCTAGGATTTCTCTGAAACACAACAGCACCGCACTCAATGGGTGAACTATCAGGGCAACAGCCCCTGTGTAACCATAAGGACGTAAACGCTGCAAGCTTGACGATATTTCGATGCGACATTCTTGAAGAATCAATGCAAACAGTGCCACAAGCAATGTGAGAAAGAATCATGAAGTGTGCTTCCTAGGATGTCTCTGAAACACAACAGCAGCGCACTCAATAGGTGAACTATCAGGGCAACAGCCCATGTGTAACCATAAGGGCGTAAACGCTGCAAGCTTGACGATATTTCTATGCGACATTCACGATGAATCAATGCAAACAGTGGCACAAGCAATGTGAGAAAGAATCAAGAAGTGTGCTTCCTAGGATTTCTCTGAAACACAACAGCAGCGCACTCAATGGGTGAACTATCAGGGCAACAGCCCCTGTGTAACCATAAGGACGTAAACGCTGCAAGGTTGACGATATTTCGATGCGACATTCTTGAAGAATCAATGCAAACAGTGCCACAAGCAATGTGAGAAAGAATCAAGAAGTGTGCGTCCTAGGATTTCTCTG
>JAAEMK010000501.1 GCA_024225635.1 Desulfobacteraceae bacterium
GGTCAAAAATAGGTCCAGGGGGTCAAAAATATTTTAAAAAAATCATCCCGCCGCTTGAGGCCATTCCGAACTTGATACTCATCTAAAGTGAAAAATAAAAAGAGTGCAAGAAGGTCGCTCGCGCGACCGTTCTTTTATGTGTAAGTAGTAAAGAAATTTATTAATGTCAATCTACACATATATTAATATCTTACAATGTTTTCATTCTTAACAACACATCTCTGCCTGCTTTCTACAACTTTCTAGTCTTTTTTTCCTTTTCTTTTTTCTAATAAATTTTTGGTATGTTTTGCCTCTTTACCTCATACTTCTTACTTCTCCTTTAAACCCCTAAGTCCCTCGCCTATAGGCCCTAAAGGGCCCGGTAGGAGGGTGCTTTAAAAAAAAAAAGTTCGATATTTCGATTCACGACCTCGGACCGGTGTCTACGTCCAGTACGCACCTCCGGAACACCAAAATCAAGGGTTTTTTTGATTTTCATTTTTTCATTTTTTTCAATCTTTTTTCACTTTTTTGGGCCCCCCCATCGAAAAAACCCCTAAGTCCCTCGCCTACAGGCCCTAAAGGGCCCGGTAGGAGGGTGCTAAAAAAGAAAACTTCGATATTTCGATTCACGGCCTCGGACCGCTGTCCACGTCCAGTACGCACCTCCGGAACACCAAAATCAAGGTTTTTTTTGATTTTCATTTTTTCATTTTTTGCAACTTTTTTTCACTTTTTGGGGCCCCCATCGAAAAAACCCCTAAGTCCCTCGCCTATAGGCACTAAAGGGCCCGGTA
>JAAEMK010000502.1 GCA_024225635.1 Desulfobacteraceae bacterium
GACCTGTCTGATTTTTCCAAGATTTTTAAAAAAACAGATGTATCGTCACTTTGACAGTGGTCATTTTTTTCAACATGACCACTTTGCAACTGTACGTTCCTATGTCGTGCACACGCACGCGCTTGCTACTCCCGCAGTGGTTGCGACAACGCCGCCGTACATCTGGCGTTTGGCAAACCTCTTTGTTTAGCAAACGTAAACACAAACCATGGGGCAGTGTGCTTCACTGCAGCACATCCACAGCCGACGCTGAGCAGTTGAGTGTGTTGTGTGGTGCCACACGCAACCCTCGCTTATTTGTGCTCTCAACACAGGTTCTACCATCAAACATGATGCGCTGCAACGAAATCACCGGCGACCACTTGCTGTATAGTTGAGCGACGTCATATTGTGGTTCCAACTTATATTTTCCAACAAACACAGATGGCTCCGTCATACTTCAACGCAGACGACAAAGCTTCACGAGTGACAGCGGTTGGGGCATATGTTGCTTGGTGTAGCAGCCCAATGTTTGTTCTTCAACACAGAAAAAAGAAGGAAAAGTGACGAGTCATTGTGAATGCTGTGTGGTTTTATGTTGAAAACAGTGTGTTGTGCAATGTGCATGGAATGGGATTGAACGGCGAAAGGTGCTGTATTTTTGAAATGAAGTGAAACAATTTCTCCCTGAGATTTCGATACATGGCTACGGCGGGCCCATTTGCAGCTATTGGGGTGGAAATCGATATGCCCGTCCATGCCGTGCTTCGATTTCGCAAGGGTGTCATTTGTTTTTCTCTGTAAGTTTTCAAAGAAAACACATCTTCAGTGTCTGGTTTTTAAAAAAAACACTCCTTCATGCATTATACCTTTGTGTGTTCCTGTCTTTGTTTTGTCGAAGTCCAGTTGTGTTTCTCTTTTTCTCTGTGCCAAGTATTTTCTCGTGAATGTTGGTTGCATTGGTGGACGTGTGTACATGTGTGTGTGTGTGTGTGTGTGTGCATGTGTCTGTATGTGTCTGTACGTGCCCCTGCGCGTGCATGTGCGTGCGTGCTGGTGTACAGGAGACAATATTAAATTATCCAAGCAAACAGACATTTAAGCGCATATCAACTCACCAAATTCTGAAAAAACAGACACGGCACGACATTTCAGCACGTAAAAATCTGAGAAAACAGACGTAGCCCCACATTTAAAGAGCAAAAAATCTGAGCAAACAGACGTGACACCACATTTCGTTGATTTAAATATGAGAAAACAGACGTCACATTACATATACACATCTAACTCTTTTAAACAACAGATGCGAGACAACCAAATGTACGCTCCCAATTTGGCGAAACAGACTCTCTACGAGACATGTAGAGGGCTCAAAAAAAACAGGTTCTCACCCACACGTGCCCAAAACCCGCTCACACTAGGTGCACAATGGCCCCACGGTGCGCGCTGGGTGGATTAAAATGTGTCACACACCCAAAAAATGAGCTCAGAATGATCTCCAAATGACGGGACTGGGTGCTACAACCACCCCCAC
>JAAEMK010000503.1 GCA_024225635.1 Desulfobacteraceae bacterium
TCAGTCTTCACACTGTATCTTCGATACCGAGAGGATTTGGCGCCGTGTCCGCTGGGAGGAGTTGCACAATGATCTTGTGCCTGGCTGTGCGCACTTAGAAGCACAAGGGGTCATTTTTGAGCTGCGGAGAGCACATGTGCGTGCGCAGTCAGCGTGCGCATGGTCAACATTTCCATCACACAGTGTTTTGGGCCAAAGTGAGCCATATACGCGAATGCACATGCACAGGTGTGGGCCCGTATATTCAGCGCATCTGCACTTCCTCTTCCTGTCGGCTAGGAAAAGGTCCAAAATGACCAAATGTCGCAATCACTTGAGCTAGTGAACGAACGGTCCACTTTGGAGTTGCGGAGCCCGATTTTGCGAGTCTTTGCATCCGTCAGGCGACCAAAAGTCGCTGGAAACCGTCACTAAGACGAGAGCAGGGCAGAAAGACGAAGGTAAAGACGACGAAAAAACCTCGGCGCCGGAAACAGTCACGAGTTGGTGGCATGGGGAGATGCGTTGGAGCCGGCAGGGAGATCGCGCGTTTTTTACCGTGCGAACTCTGCAGGTCCTGCCTGAAAGGTGTCACTTTGGAGACCGCTGGCTCTCGAGGGAAGGGTTTGGTCGAAAAGTAGTGAAGTTAGATTTCTGGAATTTGAGACTCGACTTTTGGCGTTCCTCGTCAGACGGGAAAAGAGAGCAGACGGAAGATGTGGGGTGGGAGAAAACTAACGAACAAACCCAGATCAACTTCTGAAGTGAACTGAACTGAACTGA
>JAAEMK010000504.1 GCA_024225635.1 Desulfobacteraceae bacterium
AAATAGCCGATTATAAGATTCAACTACCGTATCCAATCGAACTGGAAGGCTCATGGCAGGTGGGACTCGCTGAAATTCAGTATCCAGTCACCTACGATACAGTTCGAAAGGCTAGAATGACTGTCGTCCTGGAGAACGGACGGTCAGAAACAGGAGTAAGAGTGAACGATGGCTACTATGGCACAATTGAAGAACTACTTGAGTCTATCAACTTCTCTACATTCCAGTACGGCGTTTACAGGGCAGAACATCTACAAGATTACATCAAGAAGAAGAGAGCGGAACTGAAGGAAGACGAGACAGAGCTGACAGAATTCAATCGCCTGGTGGGACTGATAAAGAAGACGATAACCTTTGACTACGTCAAAGTCATCAACCGCGTTCGAGTTACAGTCCAATCTGCATGGGCGAGTCGAGTCGTGTTGGACGCACAGCTGCAGCACATTCTTGGCATGGAAAGTGCTGAACTGCAAGTGGGGGAGATGCTAGCCAAGTTCCCGCTGGACCTGAAAGCTGGAAT
>JAAEMK010000505.1 GCA_024225635.1 Desulfobacteraceae bacterium
AGAAACGTTGCTGTAGCCACGCCCAGTGGGTCTTTGAAGCTGAGTCTTCCCGAGCAGCAGCGCACAGCGATTGTCTTTCAGGCCGCCCGGTTGAGCTTTCTCGTAGAGTCGTCGTTGCCAACGCTTCGCAGTTTTTCTCTCAAAAACCAACAGATCCTTCCGCAATTCTCGCAATTGACTCGATTTCACCGGCTGGACGGATTTCTCTGACTTCACACATCACTATTCGGCCGATTCAGCAGGAACTCTTCGCCCATTTCTCTCACCATGCCTGCTTCCTCGGACCTTCCCTTCACTGTGGATGTGTTTCCTGATACTATTTCACCGGTGGAGTGACCAGAAGCTCCAACATGGCTGCCATGGTTGAAGGCCAGGACGAGGAAGTTGACGAAGTCACACCAAAAACCCACCGGAAACACCGCACTCCACAGCACACACAAGCATGGGCTGGGTCTTCTCCTCGGTCATAGCTACTATAGAATACGTGAAAAGGATGACTAAGAAGTGAAGGTCAGGGAGCGAAGCATGGTTGAGACCTGGGACAAGCGAGTGCGGGAAGTTCAGGCCAAGCTGATGTGTTTATCCTGACGACATCCGTCCAACTGCTGAAATCGAATCATTCTGTACTGGATATATGAACTTTACGTGTCTCAGTTACCGTCTCAGCTCTCAGTTTGGACAGAAAGCAGATGTGTTTTCTCGCTTTTCCCTGCGCACCCATGCCGTCACTTTCTTGAACATCTTTTGCTGGTGTCAGTTTCTCACTGACCATACCCATCTCGTGTTAGAAGTAGAAGACCAGAAGTTGAAAAGGAGAGGAGATACAGTCGGTGAAAGGGAGCATCAAACTGAGACGAACTGAGACAAACTGAGAAAGTGGCTCATTCACGTTTTCCAAGCTTACCTCCTTCATTTCGTCGCCTCAGGTACCGTTCTTTGGGGAAGAGCTTGGCGAGGTTTGTGAGAAACTGGTAGGAACACCAGAAACCCTGAGAAGGGAAGGCATGGTCCTACAGACAAACAAACAGAAATCAGTTCAAACTGAGAACTGAGACGCGAGAACTGAGACACGTAAAGTTCATATCTCTAATGGCAAGATAAGCG
>JAAEMK010000506.1 GCA_024225635.1 Desulfobacteraceae bacterium
ATGTATCCTGATGCATGTCAAGCCCTTATCGGAGAGTCGTGTGCCTACAGGTTTTGAAGCCAGATTTAACGACCAGCCTTATTTTACGGGCCTTTTGAACGAAAAACGGAAAAAAATGAACCTACAACTGTCGAAGACAAGGGAACGCGGCTTCATGATTGCGCCGCGTTCCGTCAGACGCTTTTTGCGAGGTTCCCCATGTCATTTCGAATATCGCCCTTGTGGTGGCCGGGGCTTGTCCTGGCTTCCCCTGTTATCGCTCCCTGGCTATTGATCAAGAACAGCCGGTACAGGGAAAACCTGACCCGGGCGACCATCCTGAACCTGCAGCGGATCAAGGAGGCCGAACCCCTTGACCTGCCGGAACTCGAATTTCTGGAGATCACGGTGCTGGTGGAGTGGAGGGCCGAATCCGGCTTTATGGGGGATGCCGGGGTATCCTGCCTCTTTGAAACCAACCTTGGCGCCATGCTCTTTGATGTGGGGTTTGGCCCCTCCCGTCCCGCCTTTACCCATAATGCCGAAAAACTCGGATTCCATATGGACCAGGCCGATGCCCTGGCCATTTCCCATTTCCATTGCGATCACATGGGAGGGATTGCGGCCCAGCGCTCCCAGCGGGTCGCCCTGCCCGGCGAATTCATGCCGAAAGAGCCCAAAACCTGCTTTCTGCCGGAGCAGGGCCATGCCCCGGGATTTGAGGCGGAGGTCGTCACATCTCCCAGGATGCTGGCCGCGGGTATCGGCACCACCGGCCCCCTGGCACGGAGCCTTTTCGTGATGGGCTACATCGAGGAGCAGTCCCTGGTGGCAAGAATCCGCAACAAAGGCCTGGTGGTCTTCACCGGCTGCGGCCATCCCACCATCGAGGTGATCCTGGCCATGGCCGCCCGTTTGTGCGACGATCCCCTCCATGGGATCGGGGGCGGGCTTCATTTCCCCGTTTCCGACGGCCGGGGCAACCGGGCCGGCATCCGGTTTCAGACTATCCTGGGCACGGGCAAACCGCCCTGGCAGCGGATCGAAAACAGGGACCTTGACCGCACCATCGGCGCCATCAACAGGGCCGCTCCCGGCAAGGTGCTGCTCTCGGGCCATGACACCTGCGACCGCTCCCTTGCAAGGATGGAAACACACCTTGACGCTGATACCCTGGTGCTGAAAGCCGGGAAGACTTACCGATTCTGACCGGGCTTTCCTGTCCTCCCCCCCCCTCGGCCCGGCCTAGGGATCACGGCATTGCCATCCATAGTAATTATCGTTGCATAACTCCTGATAGTTTTGTATGTAAACAGTCGGTTATGCGGGAGTTGAATGTCGATACGGTTATCTAGGGGAGGAATTGTTATGGGCCTGAAGCGTGTTGGAACAAAGTTAAATGTCCTGATAGCGGTTATGCTGTTGCTTACCTGTGTCATTGTGACCTCGGTAAGCTACCGGATCGGCCGCTCCTGCATGGGAAAGATGCTCCAGACGATCCACATGCCGGCGGTCATGGAAAACATTTCGGCCGTGGTTGACAGGAATTTACTGAATCCGGCAGAGGGCCTTGCTTTAGTTGCTGAAAATTCCTTTTTGACCCGGTGGATCATGGATGGCGAACCTTCGGGGGATGTTGAAACCGTGTATGCCCTTCTCCAGGGGGTTACCTCCCATTACAGCACCAACGGGGCCAACGTGGTCCTGTGGGATACACAGAATTACTATGATCTCCACGATTCAAACCGGACCCTGAAAAAGCTTTCCGCCCAGGATACCTGGTTCAAGGCGTTCAAGGATAGCGGAGAGCGGGTCTCTATCAATGTGTACATCAATGACAAGGTGTATGGCTCCACCGCCTTTATCAACCGCCGAATTGAGAAGAACGGCCGCTTTCTGGGCCTGACCTCTGTCTCCCTGAATCTGGATGCCTTTATCAAGAGCGTGACCGACACCGCCGTGGGTGAGAGGGGCGAAACCTATATGGTGGACAAAAAGGGCCTTGTCCAGATGCATAAAAACCAGGCCTGGCTCCAGGCTTTGAACCTTGGGGACAAGCCCGGGTGGGCCGGCCATGTCAAGGAGGTGCTTTCAAAAGAGCAGGCCTCGTTCACCATGACGGACGGGAACGGGGAGACAATCATCGTCATGACCCGGTATGTGCCGTCACTGGGATGGTATCTCGTGGCCGAAGCCAATGAGACCGAGTTGATCGAAACGGTCTCCAACGAGCTTTTCGAGGACATGAACGGGGCGTTGTTCGCAATCATCCTGGCAAGTCTCCTCCTCCTGGCCGCAGGCGTCGGTGTCTGCCTCTTCTTCTCCTCCCGCACCATTACAAAACCCATCAATGAAACCGTCAACCGGATAAAGGATATCGCAACCGGTGAGGGCGACCTGACCATGCGCCTCCCCGTGACAAGCAATGATGAGATCGGAGAGCTAGCTTTCTGGCTTAACACCTTCATGGAAAAGCTCCAGGGCATCGTCTCCAACATCTCCGCCAGCGCCAAAAATGTCAGCACCTCGTCCGGGGATCTGCTCTCCATCGCCTCCGACCTTGTTACCGAAACCATGGAAACCTCGGAAAAGGTGGTCACCGTTGCAACGGCCACCGACCAGGCCAGCAGCAACATCGGCGCCATTGCCGTAACCATTGGGGAAAACTCGGCCAAAACCGCCATGGTCGCCGAGGCCGCCGACCAGATGAGCGCCACCATCCAGGGCGTTGCCGCAACTTCCGACAATGCAAGGCAGATGACGGAATCGGCCGTTGTAAAAGCCGAGAAAGCCCTGGAAAAGATGGAGCGCCTCGGGGACGCCGCCGGAAAGATCGGGCAGGTCACCCAGACCATCAACGAGATTTCGGAGCAGACAAACCTTCTCTCCCTGAACGCCACCATCGAGGCCGCAAGGGCCGGGGAGGCAGGCAAGGGCTTTGCCGTGGTCGCAAACGAGATCAAGGAGCTTGCCCGGCAGACGGCCCATGCCACCGATGATATCAAAACCAGGATCCAGGGAATCCAGGACACCACCGAAACCAGTGTGGGGGAAATTGCCGAGATCTCCACCGCCATCAAGGAGGTGAGCGCCATGGTAAAGAACATCGACACCTCCATTGACGAGCAGTCCTCGGTCACCAATGAAATCGCAACCAATATCGGCCAGGTGGCCGGCGGCATCGACGACGTCACCGAAAATGTCAACCAAAGCTCGGACGCCGCGTCAAGGATCTCATCCGATATCAATGGGGTGAACGCCTCCACCCGGCGGATGTCCAACAGCGGCGGAGAGGTGAAGAACAGCGCCGAGCAGCTGCGCGAACTTGCGGACAAACTCCAGGACGCCGTGGGCAGCTTCAAAATCTGACAAAGTTTGCGTGACAGGCCTCCTGGCAGGCCAGGGATTTCAGGTAGTTTTTTTCCATGGCCTGGCATAAAGCCTCGATCTTTTTCACCAGGTTGTGGTAGTTTGAGAGAATGGATTGTTCTAAAATAGACTCCGTTTCACGGTTTATGTGTCCTGCCGCGAATTCATGGCTCCCGGTCCTATATCCATGTGACTATTCCGGGGGCAAGGCCTTCTTCGTTGGTGCAGCCTCGGAAGAGAGCGTTGCCTTCATGTTCATAAAAAGGAGAGGCTCATCATATGAAGAAAAGCAATGTTCTTATTTTGGGCGGTTACGGAGGCGTAGGAAAGTCACTTGCACGTTTGATGCTGAAAGAAACAGATGTTGAGTTGATAATTGCCGGTCGCCGGGAAGAAAAAGCCAGGGAATTTGCCGGGGTTTTAAGTAAAGAATATTCGGGCAATCGGGTTACCTCAAGATATGCGGACGCATCCGATTCAAGCAGCATGGCAGCAGCCTTTCGGGAGGTGGATATTTTGATGATTACCGGAAAGCCGTAATCAGTATGGCAATGAATGCACGGTTTGAAAAATCCGGATCAACCCATGAGATTATCCATGAGATTGGAGAATTCAATACGAAAATCTGTAAGGATGGAAAATGGCGAAAGGCTGACTATAAAGATGCCATCAGGGTGGATTTCGGTTCAACTTTCGGCATTAAACAATGTTTTCCGCTGCAGATGGCTGAAATCAAGCCTCTTCAGGAAAAGTTGGATTTAAAGGAAACAGGTGTCTATGTCGCAGGGTTCAATTGGTTTGTGGATAATTTCGTCTTTCCACTTATAATGCTCGTTCAAATGATCAAAAAAGGCATGGGCTTGAATCTTCTCGGAAAGCTGATGTGTTGGGGCTTGAATACGTTTTCATCGTCAGGCCGGGGCGTTGTTCTGGTCCTTGAAGCGGAAGGCGAAAAAGAAGGAAAACCAGTCAAGGTTAAAATTATTGCCGAGCATAATGACGCTTACTATTTCACGGCTGTTTCAATCGTTGCCTGTTTAAAGCAGTATTTTGACGGTGCCTTGAATAAACCGGGGGTATGGCTGATGGGGAATTTTGTAGATAATTATCGTCTGATGAAAGATATGGAGAATATGGGAATAAGAATAGTTCAAAATTTTCAGGGAGCATTGTAATTGTTACAGGGCTCCAATCATCCATGTAAGAAAAGGAGGATTTTTTCATGACAACCAAGACCATGGACGCAGTCAATCTTCTTGCCCCCAACGCCAAAGAAAATTACCTTGAGGCAATCCGTAAAGGCGACCCGCTCTTTGAGGAGCACGGGATTACCACCCCCCTGCGCATGGCCCATTTCCTGGCCCAGGCCCTCCATGAGACGGGTGGGTTACGGATTCTGAGGGAGAACATGAATTACTCTGCATCCCGGCTTGTCGAGATCTTTGGGGTCCATCATCATTCCGCTGCGGTGACTGTTGCCGAGGCGGAACAACTGGCCCGCCACCCTGAAAAGATTGCCGAGAGGGTTTATGGCCTCGGCAATCCGCGAAAGGCAAGTGAACTTGGCAATACCGAGCCTGGCGACGGATTTCGCTACCGGGGCAACGGGGTGCTCCAGACCACCGGGCGGGCCAACCATCGACGCATGGGAGATGCCTGCGGGGTCGATTTTGAAACCGGTCCCGATCTGGTGACAGCTCCTGAACACGCCTTGAAACCCGCCCTGCATGAGTGGAGTGAAAACAACCTGAACCACTCTGCCGACAAGAACGATATCCGCACCATCACCCGGCGTATCAACGGTGGTTTGATCGGTTTAACCGACCGTGAAGCATGGTTCAACAAGCTGTGGGCGTTGCTGAAGTCCGACAGCCACCCGGAGGCGGCCTGGGAAGCGAGTGAGGAGGATGACTTTGTGACATGGCTCCAGCGAGCCCTTAACGAGCTGGGAGCATCTCCCAAACTCGTTGTTGACGGCCGCCATGGTCCGGCCACGCGAAAGGCTGTGAAAGATTTTCAAGCCGCTGCGGGTATTGCTGTCGATGGCATCCCCGGCCCGGTCACCGAAGCTGCCATCAAGCTGAGACTCAGTACAACCAAGGGAGCCAGGGAGTAGTCCCTTTGTTATCCCCTCCCCGGGGGAATCCTGAATAACAATATTTGGATTTGCAAGGAGATGAAAATGAAAAAAATATCATTACTGCTCTTGAGTGTTCTCATCTTGACAGGCTGCGTGGGACACAAAAAATATGTTGGCAGAACCGCGGATTATAACAATGGTTTTTGGTGTATGTGTGATGGCAAACCATGCAAGGTGGCGGATGAGTACTTTGTATTTGAATACACTATTTTGGAAAACAATGGTGAATACACGGTTGAAGGCACCATTGACCCAACTAAAGGCAGATTAAAATCATGGAGTGTCTTCCAAAAACAGGGAACTCACTTTAATTTACTGTTGATCGGGTCTGATCATGTTATTTTCGACAGCTGTCCAATTAACTATATCCCAAACCTTTCAAGAAAAATGAATTTCTCGAAAACGCTTACCCCGGAAAAAGAAATAAAAGCCATAGCCATTACCTGGGAATGTTCTGTGAGGGGCTAAATAAAAGCCTCATACCTGAATCCCATTATTGGGTGGGCGGGGGAGCGGGTTTTGTTTTTCACTTCAGGCGAAATTCCTTGAACAGGTCCTTGATCCGGTCTTCCGTCTTTTTCAGCTGATCCTTGTCGATTTTGCCGTTCTTGATGATCTTTTTGAGTTCCTTTTCAGCCGGAAGAACGGATTTGACCATGGATTTCAGGTCCGGGCTGAACCTGGGCCTGGCAAAGGTGCCGGAGATCAGGACCGGCACCATGATCCCGGCGCGTTCTTCGGTATCCCCCTGTCCTTTCAGTGTGGCGACAAACTTGGGTTCCACCCGCATGTCCAGGGTTTCTTTTACGAGATCGGTCTTTCCCTTTGCCGTCACCCGGAGAAGGGGAGAGGCCAGGGTGGTGCCCGGGGTGTTGACAAGGCCGTTGGTGATGGTGAAGGGCACATGGAGTTCCGCAAAGTCGGTGCGGGGCTTTGCCGTTGGTGTCTCGCCGACTCCGAAGCTAGCCTTTACGTTTCTTACCATGCCCGGGATGTCGATACCCACGATGGCGCCGTCCATGAATTTGAGATAACCTTTGCCGTTCAGGTTTTTTTTGACGGTGTCCGGGGTCTCGCCCTTGAAGGAGATCTTGAGGTTTGACTCAAGTGTTCCATGGATGATCTCCTTTTCCAGCACATCGGTGAGAAGGGGACCGGACGCTATTCCCTTGGCTTGAAGGTTGAGGGTTACCTTTGGGGTGTCGGTCCTGACATCCAGGCCGGCTCTGGATGCGATGCTGCCCTGGTAAAGGTTGAGGCCCAGGGGATTGATGTCGAACCGTCCGTTTTTCCCCCTGATTTTCATTTGGATCTTTTCCAGTTTTGCCCGGTTGGCCACAAGGGTGCCGATCTTGACGCTGCCGTCGAGAACAAGTTTTCTCAGGGGGGTGTAATCCGTCTTGGCCCCGGGGGCGGGCTTTGCCGGGGGAGGGGTGGTTGGGGAGGTGGGCTTGTCTTCTTTTGGGGAGGCGGGGGGAAGGTAGCGGTCCAGGTTGATCCGGTCAAGATCCACGTCAAAGGCAAGATCGGGTTTGGAGAACTCCCTGGCCCGGGCTGAGAAGTTCAGGGTGGAGTCGTCCAGGCCGAGGACGCCGCCGGAAACATCAATCTTGCCGGGATCTCCCTTGAGAATCATGGTGAGGGAGAGACGCTCCAGGACCTTTGGGTCGGCTGTTGCCACTGGAAACGGCATTCCAAGGGAGGCCATGAGATTTTTTGGGGAAAAGGGGGACAGGGCAAGGGTCAGGTCAAAATTCGTGGTCCGGACCGGATCCGCGACAGCACCCTTGACCGTCATGGTGATCTCTTCCAGGGCCGTGAGGGTGATATCAAGGGGTATGGTTCCCTTGCCGGGCTCTTTTCCAATAGGGCCGACCTTGCCGTCCAGGGCAACCGGATGGCCGTCCGCCAGGGCGGAGAACTTGAGCCTGATGGGATTCTCAAGGCTGAGATCCGCCAGGGTCAGGGTGATGCCGGAGAGCTCCTTTTCAAGGTCTTGTCCATGGTCCCTGTAGCGGACAAGCCCGTTTGTGATGGCAAATTGATCCACGGACAGGGCTTTCACGGGCAGGGCCGATGCCGGTTCCTCCTTTGGGGCGGGGCGCTTTTCCGTAGTCTGTGGGGGAGTGGGGGGAGATCCTGGTTGTGCCATGATCCAGTTGGCCTGGCCGTTCTTCTTCTTCTCCAGGAAGACCCGGGGGCTCTCCACGACAAATTTTTTGACCTGGACCGATTTGGAGAGCAGGGGCAGGAGTTTTACCCTTACTTCAAACCGTTCCACCGTGACAAAGGCTTTACCGGTAAACCCTTCTGGATTGCCCAGGGACAGGTCGGAGAGGGCCACCCCCACCCAGGGAAAGAGGGAAAGATCAAGCTCTCCCCCAAGCACAAAGGGCCTGCCAGTGGCCTTGGTGACCCGTTCTTCGATCAAAGGCCTGTATTTGTTGATCTCCACAAACCGGGGGAGCAGCAGGATGGCCAGGACCATAAGAACCGCAACGCTTGCGCATGCGATGAAAATCCATTTGAGAAGTTTGTTCATGGAGTTCTCCTTATTCTATACTTTTAAATACGGTTTTTAACAGGTCTGTGACCCGGGCCGCGGGATCCTGCCGGATCTTCAGCTCCTCTTTTTCAAGCATGAGAAAGAGGCCATCCAGGGCCCTGGCCGTGACATAGGCGTCGGGGTCCCGGGTCAAGGCGCCTGCAAAGGGAATGGACGCAGCCTTTGCGGAAAGATCCTGGAAGAGCCTGGTGGCATCGACCTCGGCCATGGCGTCGTGGATAATGGGTTTAAACAGGCCTGCCAGCTTCTGTTCGGTTTTCTCCTTGAAGTAGAGGGTCGCCTCGTTGTCCCTTCCGTTAAGGATCTTCCCGGCATCGTCAAAGGAGATCTGCCCGATGGTGTCGACAAACAGGGAAAGAGCCTGGGGCGCGGCACGTTCCGCCGCCCGGTTCATGCTCTGTTCA
>JAAEMK010000507.1 GCA_024225635.1 Desulfobacteraceae bacterium
AAAGTATTGACCTATCTCAGTGAGGAGGATTGTGAAACGGTTTTCGACAAGAAACCGTCGGTAAGTGCCGATATCGTGGACCGTGCGGACAATTTTATCGAAGGTCAAACCGAAAAGCCCAACAGCCCCGCCAATAATCCCTCCATGTATTCGGGAGTGTTTACACATTCCGGAGAGTTTGTCACCGGAGATGTGGATTTAAGCCTTCCCGGCCGGGGGTTCAGTTTCGTATTCAGTCGCACGTATCGTTCCCAGGCGATCTATTCCGGTGTTTTGGGATGGGGATGGGATCACAGTTACAATCGCCGGTTAGTGGAGTTACCAGCCGGGGATATTATTTATTTTGGCGGCAGCGGCAGGAGGGAGCGTTATAAAGCAATAAAGAGCAATGGCGCAATCACCGGTTACACGGCACCCAAAGGACACTTCACGCAGTTAAAGAAATTAATGGACGGAACCTTCCGTATCATTTACCCGGGGCGCAACGTGGTGTTTTTCGATGCATCGGGAAAATTAATTAAGATACAGGATAGAAATCACAATAAAATGTTATTCTATTATGATTTCGAGGGCCGGTTATCCGGCATCATGGATACCATGGGCAGGATGTACAGTTTTGACTATTACCCCTTG
>JAAEMK010000508.1 GCA_024225635.1 Desulfobacteraceae bacterium
TACCTCCATTCATCGCGTTAGGGTTGGAGTGATAGAATATCGCGACTACTGTTCGCGGCTTGCGTAGCGTCAGCTCGCGTACAGTGTGAGTGGGAGAGATCTTCGCGCGCGAGCAGGAACTCCTTCATTGCTCTTCCTGCTCTTCATTGGTGAAGGAGTTCCTGCGTTAATTGGAGAGCTCGCGTATAGAGTGGAGGAAGAGAGGGAGGTCCCTCCGCCATGTTCTCAAGTGGAACATTTCCAATTATCGCCAAGTGGACTCGACCGACTATGAGAACGACAACATCTATAGTAGGTCGATCACCTTTGGCAATGGCACTCAATAGATCCCGGAGCTTTATCCCAATGGGAATGATGAACACCTGATTACGAGGAGGGAAATGTCTCCTTGTATCTTTGGTTGGAAGAGGACAGCCGCATTGGCTAGCACTGCAGACTGGTCAACTATTCCTTCCATCTAATCAAAGCCGATGGCTCGAATTTCCCCTTCAAAGGTGAACAGTACGATGGCATGTATTCCCGTGTTCCTTTCCTCTCGGGATATCCCCATTTGTTCGAACGAGCTGATCTACTGAACGACAAGAATGGCTATCTGCAAGAAGACGGCTCGCTGATTCTGCACCGCCACTTGAAATTCGTGGACGACATCGTCTACGCGACCTCCTCAAAGAGATTCACCCAGCTGTGTCTTTCGGAGGAGCTGTCCGACTTCTCCTTCATCTCCTCCTCCAACAAGGAGATCAAGGTGCGCTGCACAACTTTTACTTTCAGTCTGATTCCAGGCAAATTTATTTTCTGCGGCATTTTAGATGCAAAGAGTGGAGGAAGTGAGGGAGGTCCCTCCACCTCGTACGCGTCGCAGCTTGCTTGCTTGCGGAAGGTAGGAAGCGGCAGCGGGTCACTGCAGTGCCAAGCGGCACTGCTTGCTCGCTTGCGGAAGGTAGGAAGCAGGAGCGGCTCACTGCAGCGCTGGCGCGGGTGATACAA
>JAAEMK010000509.1 GCA_024225635.1 Desulfobacteraceae bacterium
ACCTTCACGCAACCGTTCGATTACTCGCCGCTATCATGACTCAAGGAGGCAGAATCCTACCGAAGGCGTACTTCCTCAAATAGAACTCTTGAATACCTCTGCTTAAGGAATTGGGCAAGTGCCTCTCAGGTGTGCTTCCTATTGACAGTTGAATAGTAGAACCGAGTTTACTGAACAGGGAACAAAAACGGACAGCCAAAAGCAAGCGAAACCCAGAACTCCCCACCAAGGGAAAAGAGACGACTTATCTGCATTTCAAAGCCGTCTCTACCAAGTCAAAAACCTGAGACAGTAGACCAAATTTACATACGACTGCCTCAGAACAAAAAGGATTCAAACTGTTATCACCACCCACGAATACGCCAGTTAGCAACAGTGCTCTTCCTGACCTGCTTACAAAGAGAATGAGCTCTCTGCCTACTGGCTTGTCTTTGCCATTTAGGAGAACTACCCCTCTTCGCCTCCCGTTTGGTTTTCGGACAGCGACGAGGCGGCGGTGACGGCCACTTTGTCGGCACTGAGCGATCGTCCCTCTGCCCTTCTGGTACAAGTTCATTCGCTCGTCAGCAGCCTCTGTTCCAGCTTCAACGTGTCGCCTCCGATGGTGGAGCTGGAGTGCTTGTTGCCCTCTTCGGCCGACGACCCCACTCTTGCCGCCTCTCCTTCTCGCGTCCCTCCCGCTGACCAGTTCATCCCAAACAGCCCCGTGCGTCCTCTTTGCCTCTCTCTACCGAAAACATTTTGTACAACTACGTACAACTTGCCGCCACGGATATAGGTGCGATCCATCGCAAGGCTGGGGGGGGGTTTACCGTAAAGTCCCGAATAGAAGTACCTACTTCTATTATTTCAATGTGTCTCTACCCCCTATCACTATACGGGACCTAACTCTATTAGGAGACCTAACACTAATTTTTCAACCCAGAAATTCTTCCGAC
>JAAEMK010000510.1 GCA_024225635.1 Desulfobacteraceae bacterium
GAAGGGCTGTACGCCCAACTTTATGGCGAGCGCCAGATGTAATCCTGTCCCTAAAGTTTACTTCTCATTACAACAAAAAAAGATCTGTCGCTTTTTGCGTCTGTAAAAGATTGGAAATGCAAGTTCTAGGGGCTAAACGTTGCGTAATGCACCTATAGCCCGGTTTCAAACTTCTCTGCAAACTTGCGCCGATCTTTCACGGACAGGAAAAGTGAACAGGAAAACGACAAGTATTCTGCTTTTCGCCGCAGCTTTCCTGCTGGCACTCGCGCTCCCGGTGATGCCGTCGCTGCTGAACAACAGCGGGTTTTACGGGATGGCGATTGATGAGCCGGGGGAGAACCTGGATGGCTACCAGCCTCCGCAGAACGGGCTTTCCGTTATTTTCTTTGGTTATCGCCAGTGCGGAACCGTTTGCCCGGTTCAATTGGTCAATCTGATGGAGCTGAGCCAGCTTTTGGATGGGACTGAGATCGAGTTCCTGTTTGTCACCCTTGACCCGGAAAACGACACACCGGAAGTCCTTGACCAGACCATGGAGAGTCTTGGGCAGGCGTTCAAATACTACCGGCCGGAAACTCACCGGGCCGCTCAAAAACTTGCTTCAGCTTACAACGATTTTGCCGTTAAACAGGGTAGTTCCGAGGA
>JAAEMK010000511.1 GCA_024225635.1 Desulfobacteraceae bacterium
TATCATCGTCGAAGTTCTCCTTCAATTCGCGGCGTCGTTACCAACTCGTCAGCATGTTTCTCGTTCCTTTTGTGCTGTACCTAAAGGGTGGGGCATAAGTCCGCGGCCATTTCTTACAACGGGTGTACCGCGCACGCACCGGCATCTCCGAAGCCCTTGGTCGACGACAAGACGGGCACTGTGCTTAGGTCCTTGATGCTAGAATATGAGCGTGGGTAGCTCAAGCACTTCCTTGAAATCGAACATTCTTTGGCGACACGTGTTTTGGTGACCCCACAAAACCTTGAAATTCCCAAAAACCAACCCAAAATTGATGAGAAGGCCGCACTGAGCTAGCGTCAACACCTCCAGGGAAACCATTCATGCACGATGTAGCCCACATCAAGGGTCACACGCTCCTGTGTTTTGAGCTTCGAGCAATAAAGTCTGAAGAAGATAATGAGCATTCTGTCGGAGAACCTGTGGTGCTCGCCGCGATGCACCCGGCGCATGCCACCATCCATGGCCGGTGGGATTCTCCGACAGAATGTTCGTTATCTTCTTCAGACTTTATTGCCCGAAGCTCAAAACACAGGAGCATGTGACCCTTGATGTGGGCCACATCGTGCATGAATGGTTTCCCAGGAGGTGTTGTCGCTAGCTCGGTACGGCATTCTCATCAATTTTCGGTTGGTTTTTGGCAAATTCGATGTTTTGTGGGGTCACCAAAACACGTGTCGCAAAAGAATGTTCGCTTTCAAGGAAGTGCTTGAGCTACCCACGCTCATATTCTAGCATCAAGGACCTAAGCA
>JAAEMK010000512.1 GCA_024225635.1 Desulfobacteraceae bacterium
CATCCTGTGATATCACGAGGAAAGAAAGAAAATCACTGGTCAACCAATGCCAGAATACTGACGGTCACACGCAACAGAATTTTGACACCACCATGTCAGTGCGTGCGATGCGTCATCGCTACATCACCACTGAGACCAGTGCAGACCATTTCCCGTGGCTTTATATGCCAGAGCTAGGCACATCCTGTGATATCACGAGGAAAGAAAGAAACTCACTGGTCAACCAATGCCAGAATACTGACGGTCAAACTCAACAGCATTTTGACACAGCCACGTCAGCGCGTGCGAGGCGTCATCGCTACATCACCACTGAGACCAGTGCAGACCATTTCCAGTGGCTTTATATGACAGAGCTAGGCACATCCTGTGATATCACGAGGAAAGAAAGAAACTCACTGGTCAACCACTGCCAGAATACTGGCGGTCAAACCCAACAGCATTTTGACACTGCCATGTCAGTGCGTGCGAGGCGTCATCGCTGCATCACCACTGAGACCAGTGCATACCATTTCCAGTGGCTTTATATGACAGAGCTAGGCACATCCTGTGATATCACGAGGAAAGAAA
>JAAEMK010000513.1 GCA_024225635.1 Desulfobacteraceae bacterium
AAATAAAATAAGTTTAAATATCAGTTCATCCTTCAACAAAGTTAAGCATTTCGTTAGTGCTGGTTTATCGAGTTCTTAACAATCAAGACTGCCTGAAATAACCGGTAGACAGGATAAGGTGACATCTACCACGCAATAGTCTTTGAGGTTGATTCGTTAAGCGTTAGTACAAATACTTTATAAAGTTGTATGCGGTAAATTCAAGAAATGCTACAAAGCATTGCCACTAACGTATTTGTTACGCTTTTATTTGTTGCATAGTTAGATATATTAATGCCAGAAATACACAATACAATGAATTTTGCAGCATTACAATGTTTATTCTTGATAGATCAGCAACACAATTTGATTATATGAAAGAGAAAAAAATATATATATAATAATTAAATTTTTTGATAAATTAAAATTACAATACAAAACAATGTCTGATGATTGTTTTTGATAGATCAGCAACACAATTTGATCGTACTGAATAAATCGAAAAAAATATATAAAAATTAAATTTTTTGATAAATTAAAATTACAATACAAAAAGTACCCAGTAAAAAATTACAATACAAAAAGTACCCAGTAAAAAAAAAATATAAATTAAAATTAAAATACAAAAAACAATGTTTGGTGATTGTTTTTGACAGATCAGAAAGCTATAGATAATTTGATTGTATGAACAGAAAAAAATAATTTTGCCAGTGAAAAATCAAAATATTGTACATTGTTTCCATTGAATGTA
>JAAEMK010000514.1 GCA_024225635.1 Desulfobacteraceae bacterium
TATTATAAATTTTATTAAAAAAATTTACAAAAGTTCTGTCTGTTAGCGAATGGGTTTTGTTTTGAAATTCAAATTGTAATTGGGCGTTGGGCATCCTTGTGGTGAATTTGCATGATGTATTTGCATTTGCATAACTTTATGAATCCTACCAATCCTGACGATCTAAACAAGTGCCGTGTCAGTCTTTGCTCGCACAAACGACCACTGAGCTTCTGGAAATCATGACGGATGGACGGACGTACGTAAGCTCTCGTAATGTGTCGCCCAGCTGTCAGCCCAGCCAAAAAAAAGTCTGGCACCGAATTGTCCTGCACCGAATTGTCGCGCACCGAATTGGCTGACACCGAATTGTCGCCGCACCGAATTGTCCGCACCGAACTGTCGCACACCGAATTGTCCGCACCGAATTGTCGTGCTCCCACTTGCCATTGCCGCCCTTGCAGTGTCACAACAGATTTCCCCCCTAAGGGGGGGGAAATCCAAAAATGCCCGTTCGGGACCAGGCGGTCACGTAGTCCCGTAATTTGAAGTAAACTAGGCAAATCGAATGCGTAGAATTCATTTAAGAACGTTTCAGACCGATCAGCAACCGATTTGATGACGAAACCGCGCCTCAAAGTTCAAAAGGTCGAAAAACGGAAAAAGTCAGGGGTAACGGCCCCCCCATAACTTTTGCAAATGTGGAACAATCGGCACGAAATTTTCACAAAAAGTACACAA
>JAAEMK010000515.1 GCA_024225635.1 Desulfobacteraceae bacterium
CAACGACATGAATGCCCAGATCGCCAGTGCCTCGGAAGAGCAGAGTTCCGTTGCAGAAGAAGTTAACCGCAATATCAGCCGCATCCATGATGCCACGGTGGAGACCTCAGCCGGTTCCGAGCAGGTGGCCGGGGCAAGCCGTGATCTGGCCGTACTTGCCGGCCAGCTGCGTTCCAGGGTCAGTGTGTTCCGGTTTAAAGGCTGAGTCCGCAGATCAGCAGCGCCAGGGTTGCCAGCAGCACCCCGACGTTGATGCCGAGGAGTGTGTTGAATTGTTCGGGGCGGTTGAGCGCGCCTGGCAGCTTGACGCTTATCCAGATGGCTGCCGGCAGAGGCGCAAACGCGAGAGCGGTCCACAGCGGCAACCAGCCGATCCAGATTGCCGCCTCAAGAATGCCGTAGCTGCCCAGTAACAGCAGCCCCACCAGGCGGGCGGCGGCCGTCTTTCCGAGCGTAATCACCAGATGCCGGCGCCCGACTTTCCGGTCCGCGTCGGCATCCGGTATCTGATTGATCAGCAGCAACTCACTGACCAGCAGCAGGCCGATGGTGGAAACGGTAAGAGCCGTTGCGTCCAGCCGGGCCCCCAGGGCAATCAGACTGCCAAGAATCATCACCGGTCCGAATCCCAGCCCCGGAGCCAGCAGGCAAATCACCGGTGAGCGGGTAATCCAGCGGGTATAGGTGAGCACCAGCACCACGCCGGCCGCGCCGAGCACCAGCATTGGCAGGCCCCGGAGCCAGAGAAAATACAACCCGATTGCGACAACCAGTCCCAGTGTGCCAAAGGCGGCCAGCAGGACTTGCCGGGCGGCGGTGGGAACC
>JAAEMK010000516.1 GCA_024225635.1 Desulfobacteraceae bacterium
CACCACCATTTAATCTTTCGACACAATTTTATGTAAAGGGGGGGGGGGGTAAAAAGAAGCGTCTTGTAACATGATATACCAGCAATTTTATTTTGGGTGCTACTCCCTTAGTTTTAGAGTGGTTGGGTCAATAATAACCCCAAGTTTTGGTATTTTTCAACAAAAAAAAAAACGGCGGCGGGACCACTGCCTCCACCGTTAGCCGCCGTTTTCCGCCGCCACAAATTTTTTTTATTGCATTTCTCGCCGAATTAGGCGATTTGGAATCATTTGAGACCATGTTAATTTTTTCCAAAATTTTTCCCCTTATAACTAACCCTGCGGGAGGACTTAGTCATATTTTTCAAATTCTCGTTTATCAAGGTATCTCTTAAATTCAGTGCTTCTCTTGTGCTGTTGAAGTTATTGGAACAAAATCTTTTTTATTACATTTCTTGCCGAATTAGGCGATTTGGAATCATTTGAGACACAGCACAAGGGAAGCATTGAATTTAGGATATACCTTGATAAACGAGAATTTCGCAGGGTTAGTTATAAGGGGAAATATTTTTGAAAAAAA
>JAAEMK010000517.1 GCA_024225635.1 Desulfobacteraceae bacterium
AGCCTTTCACTCCTAATCACAAATCATCCCAGTATTTTTCTACATACACGGGTGCGGTCTTTCAAAATTATTATCTAATATATTTCAACCTGTTCATGATTAGATCACCTGGTTTCGGGTATAATTTTATTAACTTAATAAACACTCTATTAAAATTTGATTTTTCTACGCCTTAATTAAACAATTTAAGCTTGCTAATAAAATTAACTCGTTGATCCCTTATGCAAAAGGTACGTTGTATTTAAATATCTTAAAACCAACTATTGTAATATAATAATTCAAATGCTTTTCAAACACCATTTTAGGGCCTTTTTCATCTTTCCCTTACGGTACTTTTTCGCTATTGATCCTTAAAACGTATTTAGGCTTAGAAAGTGGTCTTCCTGTTTTCAAACAAAATTACACGTGTTTTGTTTTACTATATTAAACTAGATTATTATTTTTTATACTACAGGTTTATAACCTTTTTTAAAAATTGTAAAGAATTATAATAATCTTAAAATTTAACTGCCTATTTTGTATTCGCTCGCCACTACTAACAAAATCTCTTTTGATTTATTTTTTTTAGTTACTTAGATGTTTCAGTTCACTAAAATTGAAAATTTAATATAAATAAGTTTTCCTAAAAGAATTCATAAATTATCATTGTATTACTTATGACTTTTCGTTTTTTTTACGCTTTTATTTTAAGGTCTAGATATCTCTATTATACTATCTCCCTAAACCGGATTTGAACCAGTGACACAATGGTTAACAGCCATTTGCTCTACCCCTGAGCTATTAGAGATAATTTTATCGTATTTATTTTATTATTATTAAAAATTATATTACCAAAGAAGGGACTTGAACCCTTACCCTTTTAAGGAATAGAATCTAAACCTACCGCGTCTACCAATTTCACCACTTTGGTTTAATTGTACTTGTTAATTAAACTTTTAAATTTTATTAATTTTAGTTTTAAAAAATTTATATATAAAAATAATAGATTAGCGTGAGTTATATTTTTGTTTACTTTATTAAGTTTATTTCATTTATAAAATTTTTTTTTGATAAAGGTACCAATTATTTTAAAAAAACTAATATTAATTATTAAATTTAATTTTTTTAAATCTAAATCTTTATCATTATTTTCATATAAAAAAATAAAATTAGTTTCAAAAATATTTTTTAAATTTTTATTATCTTTTAAGATAGTTTTAGTATATTTAACAGAAGGTACATAACTTAATATTTCATTATTATTTAAAGTTTTAATAACTTTCAATTTTTCATTAGAATCAAAAAATTCTGTAAAAACTAATAAGTTAAAATTTGTATTAATTAAGATATTTTTAAAAATTAAACATTCATTAATAAATTTATTTTTTTTTACAAATTTTGATAAATGTATATTGTTTTTCATAATACTAAATTATTTTTATAATTTTAAAATTGTCATTATATAAACGGAAAAGACAGGAATCGAACCTGCAAATCATAGCGACGCCAACTTAGCAAGTTGGTGCTTTAACCATTCAGCCACTTTTCCTTTATTTGTCTTTTTTTTTTATTTTTGTTGCTATAAATAGTTTGAATTAATTTCTTTTATAGAAAATAATATTATTATATTTTTATTAATTAAATGAGAATTTGGAATAGTCTCTCTTAAAAAAAAAATGTTTTCTCTTATTTTTATACAGGTAAGAAATAAACCGGAAAAGACGGGAATCGAACCCGCCGCTTTCAGATTGACAATCTGATACTCTACCGCTGAGTTACTTTTCCTTTAATTTAAAATTTCAAAATTAGGGTTTACTTTATTTTTCATAAAACCAATAGCTATTTTACGAAGCTTACTTTGTTTTATATAGTGTTCAGAACCTAAATAACTATCTAAATTAATATAATAGTCTTTAAAAGTATCAAAAAGAAAATTTTTCATAGTACCATCTACAAATATAGTAAACACATAACTAGCTAAATCTCGTACGTCTACAAATAAATAATATGATAACTGGTCAAATATTATTAGAAAAGATTCTTGTACAAATATTAAAAAAAAAATTACAAAATTTAATAATAATGCAAATAATACATATTTAAAATTATTATTTTTAAGATTAGAAGATTTAGTATTATTAATATTATCAAACATTACTATTTTTATTAAACGTAGATAATAAAACAAACTTAAAATAGTAAATAAAAGTACAATAAATGATAATCACATATTTTCAGAATTTACAATATCTTTTAAAATATTATATTTAATAAAAAACCCTGCAAATGGAGGAATACCTGCCATTGAAAAAATTACAAAAGAAAATATAAATTTCATTAAATTATTATTATTTAAAACATTACTTAAGTTTGTTAAAAATTTAGTATGTTTTCTAACAACAAGTAAAAAAAATCATATAATCATAGAACTTAAATTATAAACCAAAAGATATAATAAAATATTTTTTACTTTATTTAAATCATAAAAAGAAAAAACTAAAAGAATAAATCCTACATCAACCATTGAACTGTAAACTAAAAAGCGCTTAATAAAACGTTCATTTATTGCACCTCCTGCACCAAAAAAAAAAGACATTAAAGCAAAAAATAAAAATAAATTTTTAATTTCATGTTGTAATAAATTATTTATAATTTCAGCGAACATTATTAAAAATAAAAATATAACTAATTTTAATAATATATTTAAAAATATTACACTACTTAATAAACCATTATTATAAATTACTGGTGCTCAAAAATGAAATGGAGCTGCACTTAATTTGAAACTTAAATTAGAAATAATAAAAAAAATACTAATTAAAATTAATGAATAAAAATAAACTATATTAAAATTATAAAATTGTGTTAAAAATTGATTATTATTAGTATTAAATATATTATAATTTTGATTAATTACATCACTAAGTATTTGAAATTTCTCATAATTATCTATTTTTTGTTCTTCAAATTTTCAAAAACTAGGTTTAGTTTCAAATAAAGTATTTTCGAATACATCTCTATTTACTAAAAAATCTACAGTATTTAAACTTTCAATAAAATTTAAATTAAAACAAACATTTTGTTTATATAAAAAAATTATACCTAAAATCAACAAGGCAGAAGGTAAAGCACTAATTATTAAATAACGTATACCGGAAATAGAACTTAATTTTTTAGAACGTTCTAAACTTATTAAAATATATGAACAAAAACTTAAACATTCTAAAGCAATAAATATCTCAATTAAATCAAAACCGGTCATTAATAACAGTAGACTTGATATAATAAATAACCATAATAATCAAATAAATTCAAAATTTTTATTTTGATTTAAAAATTGCTGATCACTAAAACCAATAAATAATAATAATAAAAAAAATAAACAAAAACAAGAAGATAATATAAAAAAATGACTTCCTCTCATAGATTGATAATGTCTTAAAGGAGTGTGGTCTAAAAAGTCTCCCGGCCTTGAAGGATCTATATTATTAGTACCTACTAGAGCATATACGGTATTCATTATATCTAAAGCCATGTCCTTAACAGTTATAATTTTATAACCATTATTTATTAAAGAGTTGGTTTCGAAAAAACTAGAATGAATCTGATATTTATTAAAAAGAGAAGAACTTTTATGATATTCTCCTTTTACATATACATCGTTTTCTAATTTTACAATATCGTTTGTAAGTTTTCTAAAAGAACTATTATTATACAAATTTAAAGCGTTTGGATCGGAAAAAAGATTTTTTTGTATCGCCTCTACGTCATCAGAAGGTCCTACTAAAAAAGAACCAGGTTCCACTACCATTTTTGCAACATTAGTCGCAAATGCTGTTAATACGAAAGTATCATTTTTACTATTGAAAACAGCTAAAGGAGCAACACCATTTAAAATTTGCAACGCTGTAAGTAAAATAAAAAATGTAAATATTATAGAAATAAAAGATAAAAAAGTTAAACGTATTTTTGATACTTCAATTCGTATAGAAATACAAAAATTAAATAAGAAACCTAAAGTAACTAAACCTATTAAAGTTGCAAGATTTGTTCCAGAATAATTTTTAATAGTAAATAATTCTATAAAAAATTGTGCTACTTTTGTTAAAAAAAATGAATAAAAACCTGAATCAATTATAAGAAATTTACCTATTGTAGTTTCTTCATCAAAATTCGGGAAAGAATCTTTTATAACAGGTAAACTTTCTTTAGCCTTTAATTCAAATGATACAGCAAAAGTATCCGGGGTAATATATTCATTAAATAATATAGCTTGGTCATAAGCAATATAATCACCAAAATCTTCAGAAAGACGCATTTGATCCGGAGAGAAACTTAATAATATTGATAAAAAAGTCATATTTCGTATTATTTATTAAAAATATTGTTTATAATTATTAATAATATTTTTAAATGAAATTTTTGAAGAAGTATGTATTTCATTTTGTTGAGGATTACGTAAAATACCTCCTTTTAAAGTATAAAAATTAAAATCATAATATTTTGGTAAAAACCAAAATTCATTTAATTTTACTCCGTAGTTAAATTTCTTAAAAAAACGTCATTTTGTTTTTTTTAATAAAATTTTTTTTAATTTATTTATTTTCATAAATAAATTTTTTTGTTTTTTGTTTTTTAAAATATTTTTTTTATTTAATTTATATCAAATAAAAAATCTATTAGTTATAATATAATCAGAAGAATATTTCATTCAAAAATAATTTTTAAATAAATCTTTTAAGACAAATTCAATTTTTTTATTTTTTTCTATAAATTTTGTAAAATCATTTAAATTTTTCTTATTATTTAATAATATTGTTTTATAAATAAAAAATAAATATAAAGTTTCAAAATTTTTGTTATTTTCAATTTTATGTTTGTCTATTAAAAACTTTGATAAATTTTGTTTTGAAGAATTATTAATTAATGTTATTAATAATTTCAAATAATTATTATTTAATAATAATTTTAAATTATAAGTTAAAACTTTACTAAAAAATAAGATAGAAAATAATTGCATCTTTATATTTAAAATTTCTTTTAAATTATTTGAATAATTAAATTTAATTAATTTTTTTTCGTAATTATTTATATTTACTTTCTCATAATAATTTATAGAATTCTCATAATTTTTTAAATATGTCACATTATTAATTTTATTGTTTAATAATTGACCATTAAATAAAATATTTAAGAATAAAGAGAATTTATTTTTGTTATAATTTATATTTTTATTATCATTTAATAAAATTAAGTTAAATTGTTTAAATAATTTAAATAAAGATAAAAATTTTTTATAATTATTATGAGTAATATTAAAAAAAGAAATTTGTATATTAAAACTGTTAAATAATTTTTTCTTTAAAATATTTAAAAAAGTTATTTTTTTTAATTTTAAATTTATAATAGATGATTTATCTAATAAAGAAAATTTTACTTGTTTATATTTCAAATATAAAAAAAGTCATAAAAAATTTAAATTTTTATTTTTAATTATTTTTATAAACTTATAAAAATAATTTAACATAGATTTAATCTTTTTTAATCTTGATATTAATTTTATTTTAATTAAATTTAACTTAATATTTTTATATTTTGAATTAATAATGTCACTATACTTAAAATTTAAATTTATTTTACTAAATTTATTATATTTAGCTAATCTAAAATTTTTTCTATTTTTAGTATTTGTAGACTTAAAAAAAGAATAAATATTATTTAAAGATTTTTTATTAATTTTTTTTTTATAATTAATAAATTTAGAATTTTTTTCAATATTTAAACGATTTAAATATTTCAAATAATTAGTTCTAAAATTAAGATTTTTATTTAATTGGAAGTATTTTTTATTAGTATTTTTTAAATTATAATTATAAAATTTTTGGGAAAAAGAATCTTGTTGAAATTTATTAATAAATTTCATTTTTTTTTTATTTAAGAATTGCTTATTGTTTATATAATAAAATAATTTAAATTTATTAAAAAATTTTTTTTTTCGTAAAAAAAAAGAAGTAAAACGAGTTAATCGCTTATAAATTTTTTTTTCAAACATATATAAAAATAAAAATCAATAATTATTATTAATAGAAATTATATCTCCTATTTTAACTATTTGATTAATATTTTTATTTAAATTTCCGTTTAATAAAAAACCTTGAGAACGTATAAAATAATTACTTGCAAAAATTGTAGGAAAAAATTTTAATCGAAATAATATTGTACTTGGTCTAAATTCAAAAGAACGTAAAAAAAAATTTAGTTTATTAAGTCTTTTTTTTTTATAGTACATAAAAAAAAAACGTTTAAAATCGCTAAATTGAAATTTACCATAAAATTGTAAAAAATTTTTTCTATTATCTAAATAATTTTTAAAATTTAAATTTTTTTTATCTTTTAAAGTTTTATTTACTCTTAAAGAACGTCTTCTAATCATTCAATTTAAATTTTTCAATTTTAAATATTGACGGTGTCAAAATCCTTTACGTAAAAATTTGAAACCTCTTTTATCATTAAATTTTCATAAACGAGAATTTTTATATAATAAATTTTTTCTGTTTGTTCTTTTAACGACT
>JAAEMK010000518.1 GCA_024225635.1 Desulfobacteraceae bacterium
CTTTTTTTTTTTGAAACGATTTTCAAATGTCAATATACAAGTGCGTGGCTCCTATGTATTAGAAATAACGATACCCCCCCCCCCCTCAACCACAACCACGTATACCGTATACCAAAAAAAAAAGTCTTTAAATTGATATCAAAATTGCTTTTGAGTATCCCATAACTTACATTTTGCAAAAAAATACATGTATAAAATAGAATTAAATGATTTACATTAGTCAGTTAGTCAGTTAGCCAGTTTCTCAGTTTCTATAGTTTGATAAACACTGATAAATACTGATAAATTCAGATAAATTCAGATCAAATCGGATCAAATCTGATCAAATTTGATCAATTATATTTTTGCATATCAATATCTAACAGCATTAAAGACTTTTTTTTTTTGAAACGATTTTCAAATGTCAATATACAAGTGCGTGGCTCCTATGTATTAGAAATAACGATACCCCCCCCCCCCTCAACCACAACCACGTATACCGTATACCAAAAAAAAAAGTCTTTAAATTGATATCA
>JAAEMK010000519.1 GCA_024225635.1 Desulfobacteraceae bacterium
ATATCTGAATTTTAGTGCTGATTTTTCAGTTTTTAAAATTGATGTGCTTGTATGATATGATTTGCTTGTATTAGAAACAAAATACATATGTGTAAAAAGATAACCACCCTAAACGGACCCTCTGATTCCCAAAAAAAAAAGAACTTGCTTATATTATGTTTCTGTCAACGAATCTAGTTTATGGGACACATCAATCACATCAATTTTAAAAACTGAAATATAGTCACTAATATTCAGATAAATTCAGATAATTTACCATGACCATAAATCACTCATCATGTGATGGATTTCAAAAATTACAACTGTTTTTGTTAATTAAAAACAAATGCATTGCTGAATATCATAAAGGATTTTGTTTATTTGTACTCCATCATTGATTTTCCAATCCGGGTTGAAATCTCGGGTTGATAATTCCATTCAGATATCTGAATTTTAGTGCTGATTTTTCAGTTTTTAAAATTGATGTGCTTGTATGATATGATTTGCTTGTATTAGAAACAAAATACATATGTGTAAAAAGATAACCACCCTAAACGGACCCTCTGATTCCCAAAAAAAAAAG
>JAAEMK010000520.1 GCA_024225635.1 Desulfobacteraceae bacterium
AGCCTTACTTAGTTTACTTACTCAACTTGATCAGAAACTGAGTACTTCCTCAATCCTCAGTTACTTACTTAGTTTTGCTATTTCAAAATTGCCGTCACTAGTGTGAACCCAGCGAACGCAGCACAAAGACTCACGCAATGGAGGAGCAATCATGGTCGCAAGCCCAGAGAAACTCCTTTGTCTCGCCATTCCAAGTCTTCGGATTGATCTCGAGCTTGAACCTGGCCAGCTTGTCGTCCTTGAAGTTCGCGCCGCCGTCCTCGTCCCAAATGTCGAACTCGCCCAGTTCCAACATTGCATCCTCCTGAATGGTCATCTCCTTTTTTCGCCCGGCCCTCAGGCCGAGGCGAAATACAGTACTAGAGGCTGTGTACGTACGTGGGTGGGTCTGTCCCCCCCCCCCTTATCTCGCTCGCGGGAAGAGCTAGAGCTCTGAAACTTTGTATGCTTACTACACTAGTGCTCAAACTTGGGGGAAATGGGTTACAATTTTTCTGCGGGTTACGGTAGGGTTACTGTAGGTCCTGACGCGATCTGGTTAGAATCGCTCGTATCTGCTGCGTACGTTGCAGAAGAGTGCTGAAAACGTGTAGCAG
>JAAEMK010000521.1 GCA_024225635.1 Desulfobacteraceae bacterium
GTAATGACTGTTTTCTGTTTCAGATTTTGTATAATCTTGCGCGTTTAAATGATTACTCTATGCGCGTTTCCTTTGAAGTGACGACAAGACGACCGACGACGAGACGACCGATGACGAGACGACTGACGACGACAAGGCGATGGAGGCCGGCGACGTGACGACCGCCGGTCTCGAGACGACTGGCGACGCGGCCGGCGATGTGACGACCGCCGGCCGGAAGATGACCGACGACAAGACGACTGAGGCCGGCGACGTGACGACCGCCGGTCTCGAGACGACCGACGACAAAGAGACGACGGCCGCCGCCGGAAATGGCGGCGGCGCTATCAAATGCGTGATCTGTGGCGATGAGGGGGCGAAGTGGCTCTGCAACCCCTGTAACATCTACCTGCCCAACTCCCCTTAGTTCCCCCCCTCCCCCCTCCCCAATTATTTTTAGGACGTTGTTTTTGTTGAGAAGCGGTTGACGAGACGAGACGTGACGTGAAAAAGTTTTGTTTTGCAAACAATATGGTTTGGAGAGACACATACAATGTATGTACTTGGTAAGTATGCAGACTGGTACGTAGTTGCACAATGAATGTCACACTCTTCCATTTCAAAGATTCGCTTCACCTGGCCCCGCTCTATTGTACTCTTACGTACGTATTTCAGTGATGGTGGTGGTTACACAAGTAGATAGATATTAGAGGAGTGGGAGGAGGTGTACAAATCACTTGATCACTCATCTCTGAGTCGTCGTCGCTTTCTTCCTTGGTCTCCATCTGCGGCTCCACCTGCGGCTTGGGCTTCGATTTGAGGTCAGGTTTGGGCTCCGTTTTGGGGGTCGGTTTCGGGTCTGGGCTGGGGTCCTTTTTGAGGGGCGGTTTCGGATCCGGTTTGGGGTCCGTTTTCTTGCGCTTCAGTTTTTCGTCCTCGCATAGAGTTTCTGCCACTTTCTTGCGTGGAGCTTTGGGTCTTACCGGCTTGGTCGCCTTTCGCTGCAACTCTGGGTCAGGCACTATGGACTGCGCTTCAGGGACCTTGGTCTGCTGGCCCAGGCGAGTCCATTCATTCAGAGCATCCAAATCTGCGTTTTCAGACATCCCGTTTACGGCTGCGTTCTCAATTATGCTGCTAAGAAATTCCATTTTTTACAGA
>JAAEMK010000522.1 GCA_024225635.1 Desulfobacteraceae bacterium
AATATTACAGATGCGCAGATGCTAGACAAGACACCTGTCGTAATTGCGATTACTATTTCCATGACTGATCCATCTTCATAGGTTGATTACCCTAACCCCAATTATTCACCAGTTTTTTTTCTGAATAACATGTTGCAGCTGTATGTTATCCGGAAAGATTATTATTTCATTAAACACAATGGATCACATTTCAGATACAACACGATCAAAAAGATAGCAAGGATGCTGCCATTAAAATTCAACCTTATTGGAGAATAACACTCTCGTGGGTAGCTTTAAAGAAGGGCCTACAGGTGGACAGGATTTGACATAGATCTTTGGGAAGAAAGCCCTTGGCAATGCCTATAAAAAATGAAATCACATTTACCACCCTGTCAAGAACCTATGCATTGTTGACGCTGTGCTTGTCCCTGGCCTTAGTCGTGGCCATGTCCTGGTGGTGAGTAGCTGGCGGGAATGATCTTATACGTAAGTTTTGTGAAGTCTTCAGGGGGACTCGGGAAAATGGAACGCACCCGGTACCGGGTGCGCCCAGGACAAGGGATTAACCTCCGGCCCGTTCCTCTGCCAGCCGTTCAGCTTCGGTGTTTCTGACAAACTCCTCCATGACATCCAACATTTTCCTGAATGCCTCGATGGTTGCCAGTGTCATCGGTGTATCTGTTTTGATATTGGTGGTATCCACTATGCTGTCTCCTTCAAAACGTTGTATATGGTCCCCCGGCTGACCCCGTACTCCCTTGACAGGGCTGAGGGGTTCATGCCGTCCTTGTTCTTTGTCCGGATCTCCTGTTTCTGTTCATTGGTGAGCGATGCCCGGCGCCCCAGGTGCTTACCCTTGGCCTTGGCCGCTGCGATCCCGGCAAGCTGCCGCTCCTTCCTGAGATTGGTCTCAAATTCAGCGAAGACCCCGAGCATCTGCAGGAAGGCTTTCCCGGTGGCGGTGCTGGTGTCAATCTTCTGGTCCAGGATCTCCAGGGCGGCCCCCTTGCGGTTCAGGGTCTCAATGATGTCGGTAAGGTCTTTCATGTTCCGGGCAAGGCGGTCCAGCTTCCAGACCACCAGCTTGTCACCGTCCTTGATCATGTCCAGGATGACATTCAAGACGAACCTGTTCTTTGCCGTGGTGCCGGACTTCTTTTCTTCCCTGAGCACTGCCTCCGGGTATGCGGCCGTCAACGCCTCCACTTGCATGTCCGTATTTTGGTCAAGTGTTGATACCCTGGCATAAGTGAAGATGTTCCCCATGATGTCCCCTGTTGGTTAAAGTGTTATCAGAAAGTGTCAAAAACACCTTAGACCTTTTTCAAAACAGTGTCAACAATTCAAATAACAACTTTTTTGACGGGGTTTTTTGCGATGTCAGAAAGGTATACCTTTGTGACACTTAACAAAGGACTCCAAAGGGGGGGATTTAAAGAGCCATAATATTCTTTGAATCAGTGATGGGGAGTTGATATTTTCATAGCAATGCACCGAAACACAATAGAGCCTCCGGTCAATTGTGTATGGCCGTTATTTTTCCTTTATAATTGGGGTTTGTTTGATAAGCTTATCGCTATTATAGATATGAGCACATTAATTGATGCTCTTTTCATCATTATAAATAAGCGGAAGGTGTCAATTCATGTGCCCTGAGCTATAGGAGGGACATAAAAGAGGATGCTACATAGGTTTGTTTGATTAGTTTGCAGCTATAGTAGGGGTAAAACAGGATATAACAGGGGATGGTCAAGCCGAGCAGACCAAGAGGCATAATAACATTGAAATAAGTTAAATATTTTGATTTTCACTGGCAACAGGGATATTATCCCTAAAATAAATCGCGTGAACATTTGTCAATACAAACTAACGGTATCATTAAAACAAGAGGCAGGATAAAAATGGGTAACCACAGCGCTATAGAAAGAACAATGGTCAGGTTGCACGGTTTTCCGTTCTGCTCTCTCAAAGCCTTGCCATCAGGGCGTTTTCAGACCGAGCACATCATATGTTGCATTTTATGTTTGGCAGTTACATCATGTTGTAGTAAATAGGCGTTTATTGTTTCTTCAAACAATTTAACAAAGGAGGATCATTTGGCAAGAGTGAGAAAGCACGAAGCCCTTAAACTGATGCGGGAACATCAATTAAAAGGGCTTTTCGTGGGGTATACGACTGCTACTCTGGGACGAGGTTACGCAGTAAACGTATGTACAAGCCCCTCTGTACCATCATGAAAACAGTTATGTCAACCTTTCCCCGGGGAAAGCCTTCTATGGGAGGCCAGCGCGGCGGTGCCCCCTGGTGCCACCATGGCACACCCCAGGGAACCAGCGCACCGCTGGAACCGACACAATGATGGTACAAAGCTATTCTCTTTGGATTAAATCAAATCCCAGGAGGATCGATTATCAAAATAATCATACTCATTAAATTGATAATGGGGATCATCTATCAAGCGATTCAGTTTTGGTACTTGATAGAGGAGCTGTTCAAACTATTCATGAACTAAAAACAGACCAGGGGAGTTTCACCGCTCCCCTGGATTAAACCGGCCCCCTTACCCCTCGGGATACCGCCCTTCCTGATTTCCGTTTAGTTTCCATTTGGTTTCGTTTCAAGTTTCCATTTAGTTTCGTTTTTGGTTTCAGTTTCAGTTTCGTTTTTGTTTCCATTTTGAACTGCACCCCTCATGAATAAAGGGTTTTATACAAATGGAAACCAAAAATGAACCGGAAACGGAACCTACTTTTTCAGGGCTGTAACTGGAGAAAAAGCGCGCCTTGCCTACCCGTATAAAGAAAAGCCTCCAGAAGGACCCATGTTTTTATTTTCAGGATTTGACACATAGTCCAACCCCTTTATGGACGTCAAAATTCAACCGTTGATAGATCGGCAACATACTCCCGCCCCGCCCTGGTCAAACAGTGGCCGGTGCCGAATGGTCCCCGCCTCATCAATCCTCGTTCCCTCAGTCGCCCCAGGCTCCGGGAGACAGACACCATTTTCCGGCGGTACTCCCTGCGCCCGATCATGCCGATGGAGAAAGACGTTCCCCCGGAATAAGTCGGAGTCCTGGCCGGTGTCCAGCCGTACAGTTTGACCATGATCTCACGGGTGGTGATCTGCCGGCAACTACCCGGCCCGGCCCCGGCAAGGCCCAGGATGTGCCGCTGTAGTTTGGAAAGCCCTTTTGTCATCAATCCCCCCAGGGCTCCTATCCAGCTCCGATAAAAACAGGCTGACAGCTCCGTTTTCTCTCCGCTTTTTGCCCTGAATCTTGCTGATTTTTTGCTGATAAAATGGCCCATATCTTTCTCGGTCCTTTCTCCCCCCATGTGAGGTTTTATGAGGTTCCCATGTAATCCGTGGTAGCCTGCTCGGGGTTTGATTTTGGGTGTAGCTTGAGTGTAGTCTACAGGCCGGTTCCAACCTCGCACCAGGGGTCGCACCAAACTGGTTACAGCTTGTAACCAACCCTGTAACTAAATGCGATTTGCACGGCTCACGGTGCGTACTCCACTGCGTACTTGCTCCCGGTTCGTATAAGTTTTGGCTCGAACTTCACCTCGAACCAAAACTCGATCATGCCGCCATGATCCCCTCATTCTGATACGTCCAGGCCCTGGCCCCGGCAGAATGATCAAGGACACCTACCTTGGAATCCGCATAGTCGTGGACCGTTGCTTGATCCTTCCCAGGGGAAGGACGGAGCACCCGGCCCACGTACTGAATAAGCCGGCCACTGAACTTGATAGGGGTTGCCAGGAAGAGAACAGACAGCTCTGGCAGGTCGTACCCCTCCCCGATAAGTTGCCCGGTACAGATCAAAACACCCACCTCCCTCTGGCTGATCTGTTCGGAGACAGCCGCCCGGGCCCTCGAGGATAAGCCCCCGACCAACACGGCGGCATCGAGGCCGTGCTCTTGCTTGAGAATCTTTTGAAGCTCCAGGCAGTGGGCCTTCCGATCTGACAGCACAAGCTTGATGCCCTGGCCGCTCTCCCTGGCAACGTCTCCGCAAATTTGCCGGTTCCGGCCCTGATCCTGGGTGAGTTCAGACAAGACCTGGCTGTATTGTTCGGAAGCGTTCAGCACCGTGTCAAAGCTCGTCCGGTGCCAAACCACTTGAGCTTGGCAAAGGTGCCCCCGGTCGAGGAGATCTTCTTTCCGGACTTCGTGCCGGCAGTCCCCCAGGTGCCAAAAGATCGCCCGGCTCAACCCGTCCCGCCGGTATGCCGTGGCCGTGAGCCCCAGAAGGAACCAGGCATCAAAGGCCGTCACCACGTCAAGAAAGGTCTTTGATGGGCAACGGTGGCATTCATCAACCACCACATAACCAAGCCGGTCCTTGACCTCATCAACCCGTTTGCAAAGAGTCTGCACCATGCCCACGGTGATCCGGTCGTCCAGGGCAAACTTGCCGGCGCCGATGATACCAATCTCCCCTGGTTCATCCCCAGGAACTGCCCGGCACGCTCCACCCATTGGTGAAGCAGCTCCTTGGTGTGGACGATGATCAAGGTGGACTGCTTCCGTTCAGCAATGAGATTAAGAGCCATGACGACCTTTCCTGACCCCGTACCGAACGATAGAACCCTGTAGGTATACGGTAGTATGGTTTGAACCGCATCGCTCTGAAAATGGCCTTTAATCCCCCTTAAATCCAAAGGGGGACAAGGGGCAATTCTCTCCGGTCATCAATGATGGTAACATCCTCTCCATGGTCCCGGCTGATCTGGTAGGCCCGATCTGCAAACCCACGGGGACAAACAAGGGAATCCCCTTGCTCCTCCCAAATGGTCAGATGCCGCGGTGTCTCATAGGTCTGCTTGCCCAAACGGAGCAGGTTGTTAAAATGCGGATTTGCCATGGTAGGGTCACGCTTAACGTGCCGCCTGGTTTCCGGGTTGAGGCTCGGGCCTATCCCTATTCCGATGGTGGCCGCTACCCCCTTCAAGGAAACTGTCAACAAACTGAATCCTCAGCATTGTCCTCTGCCCCTTCTGAAACCTCTGCCGTAACATTTTTTTCAGATCCTGCTTTCCGATGAAGCCGTCCAGGCCTGCAAGCTGATCCGGGGTCAATGCCTCGACTGCCTTTTGTTTGGCCCTGGCTGCCTTGCTGCGTTCAGCTTGTTCTGCCTGGTTCTGCGCCAGGGCTGCATCTTCTGCAACTCGACGAGTTTGGGCCTTTCCCTCTGCTTGAGCCCTGGCTTCCCCTACCGTCTGATAAACTTCATCCTCCCACCTCTGCCCCGAGATCCATCCCTCGGCCATCTTCGGAGCTCTCCCCTGGGATTTAAGTTCTGCCCTGTTTTGGTTCTCAATTCTTGCGGCATTACAAATTCTGTCAACAAGGGAGTCGGTCAGTTCCGGAATATCAAACCAAGCATCAGCAGCTTCTGCCTTCCCCGACTTGTAACCAAACGTATCCCAGAACCTCAGGAAGGAGATCAACCTCTTGCCGGTGAGATCACGTTTTTTTTTGGTCTTGTAAACTTCAAATCCGTCTCCTTCAAAACTTGATTTTGAAGAAGGTTTTTTATTTATTTCATTATTATCATTATTGTTAGTTGTTGGGCCTTTGTTGGGTCTTTGTTGGGCTCTATGTTGGGTTCTATGTTGGACACCTTGATAACTATCCCAATTAATTATTGATATTAGCCTACCTGTCTTTGTTGCTTCGTATGTTAAAAAATCCAACTTTTTGAAACGCTTTAAACTCGACCTTACGTTTTGAATTGAAATCCCTTTCCCCGCTGCCTTACGGATTGATTCAAGGCTTGTTATGGTTTGTCCTGGTCGTGCCGTGAATTGCTGGCCTTTCCATTCCCATTGTTTGGGCTCATGGTTAACCATCAACAGAACAGCTATTAAAACACTTCGCTGTTCAGGTGTGGAATTTAACCAGATCGGTTTTTCCAATAGTTTTCTATGCAGGCTTATCCACCCGTCTCTGTCCATAGTGTCTCCCTCTAAAAAGAAGCCTCAACCGGGTGAGGTGGCCCGGTTGCCCCCGTCGGGGATCTGCATTACAGACAGGCAAAATAATTTTCTTTCAGCTATACAAATATTTATTTGTGTTTTGATTCAAATTAGTTGCAGTTATATGGGGAGGAGAAAAAGGCAGGACACAAAAAACCCGCAAAGATCCTGTTGACCTTTCGGGCTCTGTATTTTTCAAATTGTCTTGTTGCATACTCTCTCCCGAAAGAGAGAGCTTCGGACTGATTTGGCGGGGGCAGAATGGCATTTTCTTAGGAGGGTGTCAAGAAGGTGGGGGTGCCCTGCAAAAAAAAGAAGGGCATCCCTTCAGGAGCTAAGCCCCCTGCAAGATGCCCTTGTTTGGAAAGTTGACGACCTGGTCAACTATCCCTGCACAATCGGCGGTTCAAAATCGGGGTTGGCATCCTTGTATCTGTTTACACCGTGGATACAAAAATAACAGATCTGCCGAGATAGAGGCCTGCATTCACGTTCGGCAATACTTTCAAGGTCTGACCTCAACTGCTCAGTCATCCTGACGGTAACTACGCTGTCTTTCAACGTCTTGCGTTTTGGTTGGTCTGGTGCTGCTTGATTCAAAGATGGTTTGTTGGTATCTTCATCTTTAGCCATGATTCATCTCCTGTGTAGATGATTTGTGGTTAGGCTCTGTCGGGTGCTCTAACACCCGGCAGGGCCGCTCTATTTTTTCAATGTCACTGCCGCTCCTTTAATGCCTGGATTGCAAAACGGTTGCCCTGGTCAGCCTCCACTTTCAAGTATGCTTCCGGCATCGTCCGCATGTTCTCCAGGGCGGCGCGGTCTTTTTCCTGCTCTGCCTGAACTTGGGCTTTCTCCTTTGCCTCTTTCATGGCTTGGGCCTCCCTATGCCACCCCTCCCGGTAAACAGACCGCAAATAGGCCCCATAGCCTTTCTTGAGTTGCGATCCCCCGGCAATGGCCCGGTTGACAAACTGGACACACTCCACCAGCTCATCAGCTCCGGACTTTTGGAATATCTCCGCTGTCATGCCCTGGGCATCCCCGCGCCATTGGTCCGGTATCTGTTCCATGATCTCCTGGGGGATCTCCACGGGTTGCCCTGGGCGCTCCGGTGGGAATAGGTCTTGCTGCTGCGGCTGTTCCTTGGCCGTCTTGGTAAAGATGAACTTGCCCTTGCCCCGGCCCTGTTTGACCACCTGGACCTTGACGGCAAGCTCGGTTTTATCGCTGATCCGCTTGGTGGCGGCTTTGATCCTGGGGGCGATATCGGAGAAATATTTCTTTTCCATTGGGATCTTGGCTGCCAGCTTGAGGGCGTCGATTTCCCAGGTAGTACGGCGGTAAAAGGTTTTGACGAGGATCTCATATAACCTCAAAGCCAATGGAGATCTAAGGACCTTCATCTGGGTGAAGGAGATGTACTTGAAAAACTCTGACTGTTTTATTTTCTCAATCCAATCGGAATCCATCGTTATGGTAATTTTTTTTGACTTCAACTCTTGCTTCCATTTCAGGATGTGGAAACCATTGTCCGCATATGCTATGCCGTCATAAAAAGTACCTCGAAATTTAACATGGGCTGATTGCCATTTATCAAGAGCATCTCTCAGCCTTGCCCTTTCTTTATGTCCAGGGTTCATCCCGCAACCACTTAATACTTGATATTGAGAAACAGAAAAAACCTTCTCCCAATTGTTTAGCTGGCATTCACGCAACAAAAAATAAAGAATCAGAATATCAACCTTTGTAGGTGTCCCTATACACACGAACTCATAACCATCCCCGTCATTCCACCGTGTAACCTCATCTTTTATGGTTCTCTGATTTTGCAACCAAAGAGGCTTTTCCAAAAAGTTGATATCCTGCTTCAAGCTGTCATTCATGGTGGCCCTTATTGCTGGTAAGTTTTGAGAGTATATGTCAAAAGCATTCATAGCCATGTAAAACAGGGAAATCAAGCAAAAAAATTAAAATCTATTTTTTTAACGTGTTTTGAGGTGAGAGTTAGGGGGTAATGAGGTGAGAGTTAGGGGGTAATGAGGTGAGAGTTAGGGGGTAATGAGGTGAGTTTTCCAAAAAAAAACCGCTGTAACCCCCTATCCATGCACATCTCCGAGGTACCACAAATGTAGATAGTTCTTTGAAAGTATTTTAGAAAGCAACAACAAGGGACTGCTGCTGCTTTTTTTTGAAAAAGATGCAACCAATCTTCTCGGACAAGATCAACATTCGTTCCTATTCTGAACAACAGAGCAAGCAAGTGAACACCTGGACACCTTAAAAAACGAAACCCTTGGCACTTGGGCAAGTATTAGCCTCAAAAGTGGACACCTGAGCACCTCGACACCTGGGGTAGGGTCCAGTCAGGGTCCAGTCAGGGTCCAGTATCAGGTCAAACAAAAACACCCCCAGGATCTCTCCCAGGGGTGCCGGCTTAAAACGATTGGCTGATTATTGAGCGGCCTGGGTCTTTGCCACCCAAAGGATCACGTCCAGCATAACCAGCTCATGGTCGTGGAGGTATGTCTCTATCCAGCCCTTGAGCGCCTCGAAATCATGGTCGTGTAGCTCGTCCATGTACCTGTCAAGCAGGCTGTCACCCTCCGGCCCGTACTCTTTTATGGCCCGGTCTGCAAGATCCTGGGCAAAAGTACCGGGTTCCCCAGGCTCGATGTCCAGCCATGTGGCCAGGGCCTTGAGATCGTCTAAGGGGTCCTCTGCATAATCCCGGACTCTTGTCAGGTGATCCTCAAAGGCTGCGGCGGTTTGCTGTATCATTTTTTTATCGTCCATGGTCATTCCCTTTGGTTGCCCTGGCTGTGGTGGTTACTCTTCCTTGCCGCACTCAACAATCTGTTTGTCTTGATCCTGGCCCTGGTGGTGCTCGCAGGATTGACACTTGAGCGACCCGACCATGATATGGTCCCCGGCTGGCTTGTGAGGGCATGGGGTCGTCAGTCTTGAGGCTGCGTTTTTCTGATATTTGAGTTTCACGGTGTTCTCCTCTGATCGCCCAGGGCGGTTATTTATTGAGACGTTTCTTGGCGTGTCTCAAGTTGTCCGTAAATTTTTTGGACGTCCAGGGGGTGTTATCCTTCCCGCAGGCCAAACCGGCCTCATTCAGCACCTCTGCCCTTTTCTTGGCGTTTTTTCTGCCGGGGTAGAGATCCGCAACCTTGATCAAGATGGCGTCCCGCTCCTCCGTGGAAAGGTCTTTTCCATGACAGTCGGGGATCTCCCCCTCTCCGGGCTCCTGGGTGGCTTCATCAGCCTGGGCAGGAACCGGTTCCTCCACGGCATCCTCAGTCTCCGGGGCGGGGTCGGCCACGGGCTCCGGTGCCGGTTTCTCCTCTACGGGTTCGGGTGCCGGTTCCGTGGTGGCATCACTGTGGGCTTGTGGCGATGATGTGGTGGAATCGGGAGACTCTTTTGTCTGGATGGGCTCCACGGCGGCTGGTTTCATGGTGATACTGTCGTGGTTGTCCGGTGGCACTGTGGTGGTATCAGATAGATACATATCACTTTTGAAAAGATCCGGGCTTTGGGTTTCTGGCGGTTCCGTGGTGACGCTCTGGTCTTGTAGCGGGTCGGTGGTGGAACCGTGGGTTTCCGGTGGTTCCGTGGTGCCTGTGTGATAAAGATAATCCAGCTGGAAAAGTTTAAGAGCGTGGGTCATCTCCTTGACAGCATCGGTCAATTCCCTGATATCAGCCCGTAGGGAACTTGTTTCTTCTGGCGGTAACGTGGTGGTTTCGGTAGGCTCTATAAATTCGGCCACATCGGCGTTTAACAGCTCCCCCCGGATCTCAACGGTTGACAGCCCCTTTTGGTATGAATTAAAGATTGTCTTGACGGTATCGGCCATTTCAGGCGGGTATTTCTTGGTGCGGCCCAGTCTGGTGCCCTCGGGAAAGATATCATTGAAAACCTGGATGTAACGCCGGATAGTGGTTTCCGGTACGGTGGTTGCCTTGCTTATTTCTTGGATGGACTTTAACATGTGATCCCTCCTTATGATGGAGTGGTGATTTTATAGTGGTGATAACGTGAGGATAGCGTGGTGGTGATATGGTGTCAAGGAGATATGGGGAAATCATGGGAATGGTTTTGTGGTGGTATTGTGGTTGATTTAGCAAGGATTGCCCGTGGTGAAGGGCATCATAAAGGCCCAGGGCTGAAACTCAAACCCTGGGCATCCTGCGGGGTCGGTTTCTATGGCTCGATCATCTAAGTGTCGTGATGATGCACCGGCACTATAATTTCAGGGGAGTAATCCTGGTCAAGGGGGATAGCGCAGGGTTGGCTTGGCAGGCCCAGGGGATGAAAAGGAGAGTTTATAATGTATAAAAACTCCTTTTGAATTTTTGTTTTTATATACATGTTTAACGCTGCTAATTCAGCCGCACGGCTTTTCTGCGTCGGCTGAATTAGCAGCGTTAGGGTTATTCAACTTCAAGCGATAGCCCAATTTTATGCCGCCCCGGTTTAAGCGTTGTTTTCTTATAGTGCATATCTTTTACAAATATCTTTGAAAAGCCACTTACCGAATCTTCTCCAATTATTCTTAATGTTAGAAATGAACATTCATCATTCCACAACTCATCCAGATCCTCAGTAGTGGAAAATCTCTTTGCGTAACTCTTATTTTGGTCATTCTCGCTGTACGCCGACACTAACAACATACTTGCTTTTGTTAGCGGTATTGTTTTTCTATGAATATTCATACCATTGGCCGCGTTCTGAGGAGTGGAAAATAGAAGCTCAAACCTTACATTAATTATATCTCTCCTTCCTTGATTTATAAATTTGAGCCAATACTTCTTTGTCCCATCTGATGCTTCCTCCACGGCAATGGTGTCTGAAATTTCTAAATTTGGCCGTATCTTTGTCAAAAAGAACAAAAATATTACAGATGCGCAGATGCTAGACAAGACACCTGTCGTAATTGCGATTACTATTTCCATGACTGATCCATCTTCATAGGTTGATTACCCTAACCCCAATTATTCACCAGTTTTTTTTCTGAATAACATGTTGCAGCTG
>JAAEMK010000523.1 GCA_024225635.1 Desulfobacteraceae bacterium
CCTGCTGCAGTCTGCAAGTGGGCCACTGTGAGCTGGTGGGGGGGGCGAAGGCCCCCCCCACTGCATCACCTTCACACTCACCCTGAAGCTGCAGCTGCCGCCCAGGCGCAGCAGGCTGCCATGCCCGCCTTGAGTGATGCCGTACTCAGGCTGCTGGCAGACACTGGCCGCCCTGTGGCCACTCTGCATGCATGTGCCTTGCCTGTGCCACGTGCAGCCTCTGCGGCATCGCCACGGCACGCCACCTGAAAATGGACGATCATGCCGCATGTGCTGCACAACACACGCGAGACACTGCTAATGTAGTGAGCTTACCTGTCACTGCTGTGGGCGTGCGCTTCTTGCCCATCCTGCGCCGAGCTTAGCCGCGACACGCAGCTTGCGTGCTGGTCGCGCTGCGACACACGTATCTGCACCCTTCACAGACGAATCCTGCGCCAACGCGAAGGCTCTGCACATGTTCACGCATCCATTCCCACTCAATGCCATGAAAAACGCTGCAATGGCCTTTCAAAATTCACTTCCATGCTGCTGCCCATCCCCTGGTTTTGCCAGTGCCGACAAGCACGCTGTGCCACCTGCAGGCAGCGCAGAGCAGCAGGCACCAGCTGCAGCGCACGCCAC
>JAAEMK010000524.1 GCA_024225635.1 Desulfobacteraceae bacterium
CCGCAACCATTGATGACGGTGATCCCTACACCCGGGGACTTTCGGAATTCTTCCGGAAAACATTCAGCAAATTGGGTGGCCGGATTGTCCTGTCCGCCGTCGTCAACAAGGGAGATACAGACATGGGGCCGGTCCTGACCGCTGTCGCCGACGCCGGGGCCGAATTGATATTCATACCGCTTTTCCAACCGGAAGCGGATTTCATCGTCCGGCAAACCCGAGAAATGAATGATTTAAATGCCATAGGTATGATGGTTAGCATTGCCGTAATGTATGATACATTCATTCAATCCGTGGGTACAGACGGGATAGGTATGTATTTCGCCGCCGCTTTCCCGATAAAAAGGGAGGATAAAGATGAATTGGTTGCTGCCTATACATCAAGATTTGGAGAACCGCCACAAACGCTTTTGTATGGTTGTGCTTATGATGCCGCCAACCTGCTCTTCAATGCCATCGAGGCCGTTGGCGTTCAGGAGAAAGACGGAACACTGCATATTGGCCGCCAGGCCTTACGCGATGCTCTGTATGCAACGGTTGACTTTGAAGGCGTTACGGGAACGCTTTCCTGTGATGAGTTTGGAGATTGCGGCGTTGCCAGGTTCAAAATTCTTCGTTTGGATGACCCTGCTTCCGGGCTTAAGGGACTTGAAGCAAACGTGATCCATACTTACACATCCGAATAGACCTTGGATGGAAAGTACAGGAAACCAATACCCGGATAGACGGGCATTGTAGGGAAACAGATGAGAATCGATGTATATATGAAAAACGACGGTTATAGCTCAGGGCACATGAATTGACACCTTCCGCTTATGTAAAATGATGAAAAGAGCATCAATCCATGTGCTCATATCTATAACCGCCGGCGCAAACCGGGCATCACCCACAAAAGGATGGAGGGACAGATGACAAAACATATTTTCTTTAAGGCGTTGATTGTTTTGTCGGCAATTATCTGGTTAACCGCATGCGAAAAAACAACGCCGCAATTCGAATGCAGGGATTCCATCGGCTGTGTAACCATTGCTCCGGGAAAGCCGATAGTAATCGGATTGCTGCAGGCTACAACCGGGGGGGGGACGGCTAGCTTCGGGATCGATCAGACCCGCTGCGTGGAGCTTGCCTTGGCGAAGCGGGGCAACCGGCTGCTCGGCCACCCTGTCGAACTGCAAAGGGAGAATTCATTGTGCTCGCCCGAAGGCGGCACGATTGCCGCCCTGAAGGTTGTTGCCCGTCCGGAAACCGTTGCCATTATAGGTACAACCTGCTCCGGATCGGCCGTGCCGGCATCCAGGATTATGTCCGAGGCGGGCATGGTGATGGTATCGGGAACGAACTCCGCGCCTTGCCTGACCGCCATCGATGGAAAGCGAGGGAAAAACTGGCAGCCGGGTTACTTCCGCACAAGGGTAAGTGACGCCGGCTTGGGACAATCAGCGGCAAAATTCGTATTCAAAGAGCTGGGAATAACCAAAGCCGCAACCATTGATGACGGTGATCCCTACACCCGGGGACTTTCGGAATTCTTCCGGAAAACATTCAGCAAATTGGGTGGCCGGATTGTCCTGTCCGCCGTCGTCAACAAGGGAGATACAGACATGGGGCCGGTCCTGACCG
>JAAEMK010000525.1 GCA_024225635.1 Desulfobacteraceae bacterium
AGATGTCGGCTGAGTGCCTGCTGTGCACGTTCATCTTGATCCTGCTCTGAGCGGATTCTACCCCAATAGCCGAGCTTTTTAAGTTCTTCACGCATCTCCTCCGGCGAGTGTTGATATTTTGCCGTAATCTGTGGTTTATCGGCAAATTTCTCTCTTTGGTGTCGTTCCCTCTCTGCTGCGTTTACTTTGGCCTGTGCCATATCGGAAGCGATAAAGCAGCCTTCATAGGCCTTCAGCATGAGGTAGTTCTTACGATAGCAATAGTTTTCAGGTCGCGATTCGTAGTAGTACGTGTGGCAACCGTTGCGATAATCGTATGTCTCGGTGAATCCGTGTTTCCAAGACAGGTCAGCGACAGATGTCGAACGTGGATTCGGTTGGAATGTCCCCAGGAGCAACGTATTTCGTCGACACCTGGGCTGCATATACTGCGGGAGAAAGTCCACGAAAGAGGTGAGACTCTTGACCTTCTCGTGGTACGATCTCTGTCCGTCCAATCTGTTTGCTCGCATAGCCTTGCAGAATTGGTATGGCAGATCATGAATCGGTGCTTGATTCAGGTCCAAGTTCATAAATGGGAAGATAGTGTCTTCCTTTGGAAAGTTGATGATTTCGCCGCGCTGTTGCGGGGTCAAATCGAACAAGTCCCTGTCTTTCAAGGCCAGGTCCTGGTCGTGAACACGTGGAGCCGTAGCTGGAGGCACGAACCAGGTCATGTCCGGCAATGGAGGGTATTTCTCCAATTTGCTTTCCGGTCTCATTGGTTGGGGTTCCAATTTATCGGGATACGTGATCTGTGAGCGCATTCCCGATGAGGGTCGAGCCCAGTCAGGGAGGTTCTGAGGGCCGCCCATGGATTGCCCAAACCATGAGGGTTGTGTGTAAGGGGTGGCATTCCCACCTCTGTAGTTACTAGAGGTACCTCTGCCGGATTGGCTAAACTGAGGTCCCGGTCCGCCGCCCCGTCTGCCCGGAGGTGGGCGGTAAGAGCCGGAGAATTGGCCGCCACGTGGCCCGCGGAATGGACGTCCATCTCCGCCAGTGGTCGGCGTTCTCTGGTAATCACCGTACTCTTCCGCCTCCGCTGAGGAGGACTGGTGTTGGGAAGAATCCCGTCTTTGATGCTTCGGTTCGTTGTGCATAGTTGATCTAGTGCGCGAACCCGAATTAGATCTACCCCTTAGTGTCGAAGCACGTTTCCGTTCTTGGCGTCTTTTCGCGTGGTCTTCCGTCAACGCTGTCGGAGGAAGAGGCCATTGAAGGTCAATGCGGTATTGTACGTAGGAAGGCGCGCTTGATGCTCGTGCTAGTTCATCATAGATGTGGTAGCACTGAGCTGGCAGTTTCTCCTTGATTCTCCGTTTCCAAGTCTTAAACCACAATTTTCTCTCGGCCTCGGTGTTCAAGGTCGTGAGGCCACCCGGTGGCCATTGTGGGACAATGCCTTTCCAAGGGGACGTATACTGGTGTATAGCAAACCCTTCTCTCTTTTGGCGTTCTTCTTCGCATTCACGTTCGTCTGACGAATG
>JAAEMK010000526.1 GCA_024225635.1 Desulfobacteraceae bacterium
GGGCCGGCAATGTCATGGAGGGAGAGGTCCCGGAACCGTGGAGCACAAAGGTCTTCTGCCCGGTCTGGTTGGCATAGGCCGTGGCCCACTTCTGCTGGGTGAGAAAATTGAGCAGATCGGGCTCGACACCGTTATGCCCGCCCCCAAGGGCGTTCTGCAGGGAGGAGATGCTCTCGAGGTAGGCCTTGTACAGTTTTCGTATCCGGTCGGCCTCCTGGTCCGCGGCATAGTTTTCCGCCTCCGCGATGAGCTCCCTGCGCTTCTTCTCCTCCGTGGCCGCAACCAGGTCGTCCCCGAACCGGGTCTCCCGGAGCACAAAGCTCACCACGGTGATCCCGTACTTCTCCTCCAGGGTGGGGCCGTCCTCGTTGATGGGCCGGGACTTCAGGGCCTTGAAGATCTTCTCCTTGATCCCCTCCCGGTCGCTGATGAGGCTGTTCACCTTCTGGGCCTGGAGAATATCCTTTACGATGCCGTCAAAATCCCCCTGAAGCAAATCCTTGGGCGCAAGGTTCTCGATGGCCCAGGTCCGTAAGTCGTGAATCCGGTAGGTGAGTATGGCAGAGGTCCAGAGGGCGACGTTCTCCCGGGAGATGATCCGCATGGGCTCCTGGGTATCCCCGAGCAGCAGACGCTGGTTCATCAGGGGCACCTCCTGCTCCAGCCGGGTGAAAAAGGGCAGCCGGGCGTGCCACCCCACATCCGTCACCGCCTCCCGGGTGCCCCCCAGCTGTTCGATCACCATGGCATAGTTGAGCTTGACCTTGTAAATGATGTGGGTCGAATAGACCAGGGCCGCCAGGGTGTACACGATGACAATGGCGAAAAGGACAAAACCGACCCTTCGGATAAAGTTATTTACCTGGGCTCTTTGCAGGAAAACCTGTGACGCTTTCTCGGTCATGGCGACTCCTTAGGCTAAAAAGTTCAGACAAAGGCAACACACCCGATATCCATGCCTGTCCTGCATTAGATTCAGGCTATAATCAACTTGTTTTTAATGAAAATGAGATAGTTGGACGGTGAATTTCCACCTGAAACTATAGCCTATACCCATGGCAGGGTCAAAATCATTTTCCGGTTGGCGCCCTGGAAATCAGGAGAGAGACAGACGGGGATCGACACGATCCGGGACCTGGGGCCTGGGGTCCCGATAAAGAGTCCTGCTTAGAATAGTTTCTATCCTATTCTAAGCAGTTTCTCTAGGGTTTGGCAACCCTAATTTTCCCGGCGGTCGCCATGGCAAACCGCCGGGAACGGGCTGAAAAGGATTATTGAGCGGTATTGGCATCCCCGGGGGAGAAGGGAATCTCTTCGCTGAAAAATAGCCGGGCCTGGATGAGATACTCCTCCCGGTTCTTTGACTTGAAAATTCGTTTCAAGGCCTTTTTCCCGCCCTTGAACGACGGCGCCAGGTAGTTCCAGAACCCCTTCATCCGTCCCGCAATGTGGGAGGGGCCGTAGAAATTACTGTCATAGGTCTCGAACAGGTCGTCGTGGAACCGCTTTATCCTGGCAAGGTCCTCGCTCCGGTCCCTCACCTCGCCCTTGATGGCCGCCGGCAAAAATGGATCCGCCAGCACCCCCCTGCCGATCATGAAACGATCCACCATGGGAAACCGCGCGGCTATCCGGTGAAACCCCTCCGCCTCGGTGATATCCCCGTTGTACACAAGGGAATGGCGGGTCTTTTCCGCGATCCTTCCAAAGGCGTCAATGTCGGCCTGGCCGGTGTAAAGCTGCACCCCGGTTCTCGGATGGACGATGATCTCCTCCAGGGGATAGCGGTCGAACACGGGCAGAAGATCATAGATCTCGTCGTCCCTGTTCCTGCCCAGCCTCACCTTGACCGACAGGGAGCAGGGGATTGCGCCCACCACCTGTTCCAGAAAGCTGTCTATATGATCGGGCCAGCAGAGAAGCCCGGACCCCCGCCGTTTTTTTGCGATCTTGGAATGGGGACACCCCAGGTTCCAGTTGACCCTTGTGTAACCCATATCCGCCAGATGATGGGTAAGAAAAATGAAATCCTCGGCCACGTTGCCCAGGATCTGGGGAACCACCGGAAGAATCGGATTGTTCTCCGGGAGCACATCCTTAATCCTGGAGGGCTTGAGTCTTTTTTCTCCCATGGTCGAAATAAATGGGGCCATGGCCTCGTCAAAGCCGGTAAAATGCCGGGGATAAACCTGCCTGAAAGCAGCGTCTGTAAATCCCTGGAGTGGTGCGAGTATCAGTTTTTTTTCCATTGGTCTTCCTACTTTTATTAAAAATCACTTGACAAGTTAAGGGTTATTGCTAGAATGTCAATTCTAAATTTGAAACAATGATGGAGAGTATTATGGCTAGCATATCCCGCAAGGAGCGAGACGACCAGAGACGACGCCAGGAAATTCTGGACACGGCCCTGTCCATTTTTGCCGCAAAGGGATTCCACGGCACCACCATGGCCCAGATCAGCCAGGAGTCCCAATATCCCCTGGGAACCATCTACAAATACTTTTCCGGAAAACAGCAGATGTACCACGATCTTGTCCTTCACAAAGTCCAGGAACTGGGACTGATCTTTCTTGATATCAGCAAAAAAAAGGAGGCCACGGCCCGGCAGAAACTGCTTGATTCCCTGTTTGCCAAGGCAAGGTTCTACCGGAACAACGACGAGGTCATCCGCATCTACATTTCAGAGCGCAGCAATATCGACGCCGTGCTAATGCCCAAGCTCAACCAGAAGGTCAACAAGATGCACCAGAAGATGGTGGATCTGTTCCAGGCCATATTTGAACAGGGTATCAGGGACGGTGAGTTCAAGGCGTATCCGGCAAAGGAGATCGCCATCGTTTTCAGCGACATAGCCCACTCCGCCTCCTGGGCCTCCCTGTTCCGGGAGGAGGATGAGGCGGCCCTGGACCAGAGACTGACCATGATTTTTGAGATGTTCACCAAAGGTGTTTCCATAAACTGATTAACCACAAGGAGAGAAAAAAAATGGCACAATCGATAGCAGACCGTAGGGATCAGGATTTCGTACTCCATGAGATGCTTTCCGTTGCAGATCTGTCCAAGCACGAGCTTTTTGAAGATTTCAACAAAAAGACAGTCGACATGGTGGTATCGGAGGCACGTAATCTTGCGATCAAAGAGGTCCTTCCCACCCAGAAAGAGGGAGACGAGCAGGGATGTACCCTCAAGGACGGCCATGTGACCATTCCCGAATGCTTTCGCAAGCCCTTTGAGCTGTTCTGTGAAGGTGAATGGATCGCCATGTCCGACGATCCTGAATACGGCGGCCAGGGCATGCCCAAGGTTCTCAACATTGCAGCGGTTGAAATGTTCACCGGCGCCAACTGCGCCTTCATGATGTACCCGGGCCTCACCCACGGCGCAGGCAAGATCGTCGAGGAGTTCGGCTCCGAAGAGCAGAAGGCAAAATACCTGAAAAACCTCTACACAGGCAAGTGGGCCGGCACCATGTGCCTCACCGAGCCGGAAGCCGGTTCCGATGTCGGCGCCCTCACCACCACGGCCAAGAAAAACGATGACGGCACTTACACCATCACCGGTAATAAAATCTTCATCTCCGGCGGTGACCACGACCTGTGCGAGAACATCATCCATCCGGTCCTTGCCAGGATTGAAGACGCCCCCGCAGGCACCAAGGGCATCTCCCTCTTCCTGGTTCCCAAATACAAGTTCAACGACGACGACAGCCCGGGCGAGCTCAACGACGTTGTCTGCACCGGCCTTGAAGAAAAAATGGGCATCCACGGCAACGCCACCGCCTCCCTGGCCTTCGGCTCCAAGGGCAACTGCGTAGGCGAGCTCATCGGCGAAGCGAACAAGGGCATGAAAGCCATGTTCGTCATGATGAACGAGGCCAGGCTCGGCGTGGGCATGCAGGGCTTCGGCTTTGCCACCACCTCCTATATCAATGCCGTCAACTACGCCAAGGAACGGGTCCAGGGCGTCAACCTGATGAACATGTTTGATAAAGATCCCAAGGCTGTGACCATCATCAACCACCCCGACGTCAAGCGCCAGCTGCTCTCCATGAAAGCCAACGTGGACGGCATGCGCTCCCTTCTCTACTACACGGGCTTGCTCTTTGACAAGGTTCAGACCGCTGAGACCGAAGAGGAGAGAGAAAAATGGGACGGCCTCATCGAGCTTCTGACCCCCGTGGTGAAATCCTACTGCACGGACCGCTCCTTTGATGTATGTGTCCAGGGTGTCCAGATCTACGGCGGCTACGGTTTCATCCAGGAGTATCCCCAGGAGCAGCTGCTCAGGGACTGCAAGATCACCAGCATCTACGAAGGCACCAACGGTATCCAGGCCATGGATCTCCTCGGTCGGAAACTGGGCCTCAAAAAGGGCAAGCCCTTCATGGATCTTCTGGGCGAAATGAACAAGACCATTGCCGCCGCAAAGGAGATAGAGGGACTTGAGGCCATGGCAGACTCCCTCCAGGCCGCAGTCAACAAACTCGGTGAGGTCGCCATGCACATGGGCGCCACCGCCATGTCTGAAAACGTTCTCCACGCCTTTGCATCGGCCCATCCCTTCCTGGATGTGACCGGCGATGTCTGCATGGCATGGATGGAACTGTGGCGCGCGGTTGTTGCCGCACCCAAGATCGCCAAGGCAAAGAAAAAGGATGTTGCCTTTTACCAGGGCCAGATCAAGACAGCCGAGTATTTCTTCGGCTTTGTGATCCCTGCAACCATGGGCAAAATGGCGGCCGTACAGTCCAACGTCACCGCCATCATGGAGATGCCTGACGACGCATTCTCAAGCTAAAACCCCGCATCTTTCCACTGCTTCTCCCCCGGCCTTATACCAGGGGAGAAGCAGTGGCTGATTTTCGTCCCGGACCTCCCGCCCCTGTCCGTTCCTGTCCCTTTCCCTTCACAGGAAGAAGCAACCCCTGAATCCCCTTCACTTACTGTATTTCAAAAAAAAATTAAAAAAGTCTTTGACAACTGTAATTATATTAATCTATATCTCTAATTATCGTAGACTGAGCGCTCGTTAGGCAAACCCTGAACCCGTGATATCGTTTGCGATCTTTCCGATCCAACACTGCCGGTTGCGATCACATTTTGCAGACGACGGGGCTTATAACGGCCTTGACATTAACCGCAAATCAGAACTGCAAGGAGTCTTTTATGGGCATGGAGAATCTATACAAAGAAGTCATGGAACTGAATGGAATGGAGGACAATGACCAGAAGGAAGCCACTGCCAAGGCATTCTTTGAAAAGCTCAACGCCATGGCGCTTCCCGAATACTTCAACTGGGCTGAAGAAATTTTCGAAGGACTCCATGTCAAGGAAAGGGCCGAAAAGACGGCCCTTCTCTGGACCGACATCGCCACCGAAGAGAAACGCTCATACACCTACAAGGAATTGGCGGACAACGGCAACCAGTGCCTCAACCTTCTGCGGCGCTCCGGGGTTACAGCGGGAGACAACATGTACATGATGGTTCCCATCGTTCCCGAGACCTGGTTTGCCAGCTACGCCTGCGTCAAGGGCGGTCTCATCACCGTTCCCACGGCGACCACCATGACCATGCGGGAGCTGCAGTTCAGGTTCGAGACCTATGCCCCGGACATCATCGTCGCGGCCGAACCCTTTACCGAAATGATGGACGAAGCCCTGGCCGAAACCGGTCTCCAGCCCAAGATCAAGCTGGTCCTTGGGGAGAAAAACGGATGGACCAGTTTCAGCGACCTTCAAAAGGAAGCGGTTGAGGCAAAGGCCGCCAAAACCCGGTCGGACGATCTGCTCTTCTGCTTCTTCACCTCCGGCACCACGGGGCTCCCCAAACGGGTGGGCCACACGGCCACCTCCTATCCCCTGGGCCATTTGTCCACATCGGTGATGATCGGCATCCGCCCGGACGACACCCACCACAACCTGTCGGCCCCTGGCTGGGCCAAATGGGCCTGGAGCAGCTTCTTCGCCCCCCTGAACGTGGGCGCCACGGCCACGGGTTTCAACTTTTCCGTACTGGACGGCAAAAAGTACCTCAAGGCTGTTGAATCGTGCAAGGTCACCACTTTCTGCGCCCCGCCCACGGCCTGGCGGATGTTCATCAACCTTGACATGTCACAATTCGACCTTTCAAACCTGCGCCAGTCCATCAGCGCCGGCGAACCCCTCAACCCTGAAGTGATCACCCAATGGAAGGAGTATACCGGCACCGAGATCCGGGATTTCTACGGACAGACAGAATCCACGGCCATGATCGGCAATCCCCCATGGATGACGGGCAAGATGCGCTCGGGCTCCTTTGGTTATCCCTCGTTCATGTACGATGTCACCCTGGTGGACGATGCAGGCAAGGAAGTGACCCAGGCGGACGAACCCGGGCACATCGTTGTTCGCCTGAACAAATGGCGGGCCATCGGGCTCTTTACGGAATATATCGGAAGCCCGGAGAAGATGAAGAGCGTGTTCGTGGACGATTATTACTATACCGGCGACCGCGCCTCCTTTGACGAGGACGGATACTGGTGGTTTGTGGGCAGGGCCGACGACGTGATCAAATCCTCGGACTTCCGCATCGGTCCCTTTGAGGTGGAAAGCGCCCTGGTAGAACATCCGTCCGTTGGCGAAGCCGCGGTCGTGGGCGTTCCCGATCCCAAGCGACACCAGCTGGTCAAGGCCTATGTGATCCTGAACCAGGGGTTTGACCCCTCCAGGGAACTTGCCCTGGAACTGTTCGAGAAAACCATTGAGATCCTTGCCAAGTTCAAGATCCCCAGGATCATCGAATTTGTCACCGAGGTGCCCAAGACCATCAGCGGCAAGATCCGGCGAATCGAACTCAGGGAAAAAGAGGTCGCGCGCCAGGAGGCAGGTGAAGGCCCCCAGGCCCATGAATTCTTTTACTGGGATTTCCCGGAGCTGAGCTCCAAGAAGAAATAATAACCATCACCCCAAGGGGGAGGGATACTCCCTCCCCTACTCCTCAAACGCCATCCGGATCTCGAGTTCTCCGCCGCCGGTGCGAATCAGCTGCGCATTGGGATAGTGGTTCTGGAACACCCGGATCATCTTTCTGTTTTCCGCAAGAACAGTAGCCACAAAGGTGTCGTAACGATTCTCCTTGGCGATGGCTTCCAGCACCTCCAGAAGATAGGTGCCGATGCCCATGCCGTGGAGATCCTCCTTGACCAGGAACGCCACCTCGGCCTCATGCTCCCCGGCCTCGGCATAGGAGCCGATGGCCACGATCTGTTTGCGCTTGCCCGTTTGCATGAGGCCGATGATGGTCATGTTACGGGTGTAATCCACATCCGCCCACTGGCGCTGGAGCATATCCCTGGAAAACACCTTTCGCTTGTTGAAGAACCGGTAATAGATGGTGGTCTCCTGGAGGGAATAGAAAAACTGCCGGGACTCGAACTCGTCAGACGGCATGACCGGACGGAAATCCACATGCTTGCCCATGGGCAACTCCATGGAGTAGCGGTAGTTGTCCAGGAAAAGCAGGTCCTGGGTGGTGGGCGGCAGCTGATCCGGGAAGATGTACCGGCGTTTCTTGGCCTCATCGATCAGTTCCTTGCGAAACTTGGGATGGGCGATCTGGGCAAGCTCCATCACCCGCTGGTAGATGCTCTTCCTTCTGAGCTCCGCAATGCCGTACTCCGTCACCACGATATCGATATCTCCACGGGTGGTGGCGACACCCGCGCCCTCGCTCAAATGGGGAACGATCCTCGAAACCTCGCCGTTCTGGGCCGTGGACGGGATGACAATGATTGAAAAACCGCCCTTGGACATGCAAGAGCCCCGGATGAAATCCACCTGATCGCCGATGCCGGAATAGAAAAGATATCCCCGGGAATCGGTGCAGATCTGGCCGGTGAGATCCACCTCAAGGGCGGAGGAGATGGAGATGAAGTTGTCGTTCTTGGCGATCACATTGGGATCGTTGACAAATTCCGAGGACCGGAAGTAGAACATGGGGTTGTTGTCCACGTAGTCATAGAGCTGCTTTGAGCCCATGCACAGGGACGCCACCACCCTGCCCGGCAGATAGCTCTTGTTCCGGTTGGTGACCACCTTTTTCTCAAACAATGGAAGCAGCCCGTCCGTGATCACCTGGGTGTGGATGCCCAGGTCCTTTTTCTCGTCAAGAAAGGAGACAACCGCATCGGGCAGATGGCCGAACCCCACCTGGATGGTGGCCCCATCGTCCACCAGCTGATTCACATAATGGCCGATGCGCTGGACCACCTTGGTGTTCTTGCAGGGGGCAGGCGCCGCCACCAGGGGCTCGTCCGTGTACACCAGGTAGTCGATCTCATCCACATGGACCAGGCTGTCGCCCCAGGTTCGCGGCATCTGAGGGTTGACCTGGGCAATCACCACGCTTGCGTTGTGCATGCCGGAAAGGGTGATATCCACCGAGATGCCGAGGCTGCAGAATCCGTACTTGTCCGGGGGACTCACCTGGACAAGGGCCACATCCAGCCCGATCTCCTGGCTGGCAAAGATTTGGGGAATCTGGGACAGGTAGACGGGTATATAGTCGATCTTTCCCTCAAAGGCGGCCCGCCGCATGTCCACGCTGATGAAAAAGAGCTTTAGGGAAAACCTGTAGAGAAAATCCTCATGGTTCATATACCGGGCAAAGGTGGAGCTGAGCATCTGGTACACAACGATGTCCTGGATGGACCGGTCCTCCACCATGGCCCGTATCAGCGCCTGGGGTTCACCGCATCCGGTGCCGATGAACACCCGGCTTCCATTCTCTATCTTTTTAACCGCCTCTTCCGCAGAGAGGAGCTTTTCAGGGCAGCACTCCTGAAGGTCCATAATCAATCTCCCGTTTGTTTGAGACACCGAAACCGTTCGAGAATTCCGTTTTTTACGCCACCATACCACAGAACGCATACCCATTACATCCCAAATAACCAGTAAAAATTTGTGTTTAAGGAATTTATTGAGGCCCGGCCAGGATACGCTTTGCCGGGATCAACCCCGTGGCCGCAGCAGACACGATATTTCCGGCAACGCCCGGTCCGTCTCCGGCGACAAACATCCCCTTGACAGAGGTCTCCAGATCATTATCGGTCTCGATCTGGGTGGCGAAGAACTTGATCTCGGGCGCGTAGAGCAGGGTCTCATCGTTGGAAACCCCGGGAACCACCTGGTTCAGGGCCTCGAGTCCCTCGATGAGGTTGCACAGTATCCTGCCAGGCAGGGCCATGGCGATGTCCCCGCACACCACATTGGTCATGGTGGGCTCGATATACCCCTTGCGAATCCTGTTCCAGGTGGACCGCCGTCCCCGCTTCAGGTCGCCGAAACGCTGTAGAATGGGCCTGCCCCCGCCAATGATGGTGGCAAGCCGGCCGATTGACTCCCCATAGGCCTGGTTATCGGTGACAGGCTCGGTCAGCACCACCTTGGAAAGAAAGGCGAAGTTGGTATTCCGGGATTTTTTCCCGGAATAGGCATGGCCGTTCACGCACACAAAATCATTGTAGTTCTCAAGCGAGATAAATCCCCCCTGGTTGGTGCAGAAGGTCCGTGTCTGGTCGTCATAGGTCGGGGTCTGGACAAAGAAGGTAGGATCGTAGATCACGTTGCACAGATCGTCCATGATGTCGTTGTGAACCTCCACACGCACCCCCACCTCGATCCCTCTTTGGGAGACATTGATTTGGTGCTTCTGGGCGAGGGTCGAGACCCAGTTCGCACCGATGCGGCCCGGAGCCAGGATCACGTTGGGGGCGGAATAAGTGCCCTTGTCCGTGATAACGCCGGTGACCCGGCCGTCCTGTTCAGTGATGTCCTTGACGGCCTCCCGGGTTTTTATGGTAAGCCCCTTGGACTCGATGTAGTCTGCCATTCCTGCGATATAACCGGGAAGATTGTCACTGCCCAGGTGCTTCTGCTTGATCAGCAGCAGGTCGATGCCGTAGCGTTTTGCCTCTTTACGGATCTGCTTTGCCTCGGCCATGTTGGTGGGATAAACCGGGCCGTCCATGCCGAACCGGGTAAAGATGCCCTCGGTCTCATCGATGAGCTCCTGGGCCTTGCCAAGGGACATGAACTGGGTAAGATCGGTCTTGCCCAGCCGGGGAATGAAGTTCAGCTTTCCGTCGGAATAGAGACCGGCGCCGCCGATCCCGGCAAGAATGTTGCACGGTTCGCAATGAACGCACTTCTGAAGTTTATGGTTGGGGCATTTGCGAGTAAGGGGACTCCGCCCCTTTTCAATCATGAGAACCCTTAAATCAGAATTCTCCACCAGGTGAAATGCCGAAAAAAGCCCTGCAGGCCCTCCCCCGACAATGATGACATCGTAATCCATAGCATTACCTGTAAGCTCATTTATATATATTATTTTTTTCCAAACCCTTCAGGGTATACATGACTGACCAGTCGGGTCAAGTTCTTTTTATCACCTTGATTTTCCCAAACCGTGCCGAAATTCCGGGGGCCGTTTTTTATATCAGGTGCGCCCCATGCCCATGGCCCATGGCGCCATGAATTAAATCATAGGATGATCCGGGTGTTCTGTGCTAATGTGCGGGGTTGTATATAATATATTGGGATTCCATGGAGAGGGAAGAGGTTCAGTGACAATGGGGCAAAAAAAACCGGTGTTTTCCTGGATGGAGCAATGGCTCAGATACCGATTTGAAGAGGAATGGATATTTGAGGCACCAGTGGAAAAGGTGTGGAACCAGATGGTTCGTGTGGATGAATGGCCCGAATGGTGGAAAGGGCTGGAGTTCTCCGATTCAGTTGATGACCTTCCACTTATCATGGAGGGCAAGCACTACCGGACACGGTGGAGGGGCCCCCTGCCCTACCGCCTTGAAATCCACGCAATGATCAGAAAAGCAACCCCCCATGCCTTCATTTCCGCCGACCTCCATGGTGATATCAAAGGAAGCTGCACCTGCCGTATCCAGGAAAATCCGCAAGGGACCCAAGGGGTCTTTTCCCTGGATGTACAAACAGCCATCCCCTGGATGACTCTTTTATCCCCGTTATTAAAAGGATACTTCCGCGAAAATCACAACCGGCTCATGGCAAAGGGACTGCAGGGTTTTACCCAACGCCTTGCCAGGGAGACGGCCCCATGACAAAGCGCGTCCCACGGGTTTTCCTGCTCTGCACATGGCTGTTCCTTGCAGCAACAGCGCGGGGGGAAGAGCATCCGCTGCTTACGGAGATGACCGAGCGCTTCAATGATTTGACAAACTACACGGCCCTTCTTGATTCGGAAGGGGAGAATAGCCGCAACCGCGTTCTCTACACCTACAAGAAGCCAGGCTTCATCCAAATGGATTTTATCCGCCCCCACAGGGGAGCACGCCTTATTTTTGACCCTACCAAAAACAGGGTGACCCTTCGTCCCTTTTCAACAAGGCTTATAACCCTGGACCTGTCTCCGGATAACCGCCTGATCACCGCCCCGAGAGGACATACCGTGGACCAATCCGACCTGGGCGCACTGATCCGGCCTGCAAAAAATTGCGCAAAAAAAGGCAGGGTCACCACCCTGCCGCCGGAGTTGGTGGAGGGCCTGCCCTGCCCCCGGCTTATGATTGAATGCGCCCAAAAGACCTATATCCTATGGATACATCCAAGACTGCGTTTACCCATCAAGATACAAAAAATCTTCTCCGGCGGAACCCGGGAGACGGTTTTTCTTCGCACCCTCGCTGTGGACGTCCCCCTTGACGACACCGTGTTTAAACCTTGAAGCCGCTGATCCCACCCACAAAATTCATTTTTTGAGATAGCCATGCCTTGACAAAACCCATTAACCCGGCTAAGGAAACATCATGAAACCTACACGATTGTGCAAAATATGCGTAATAGACGGCCAGGGTGGAGGAATAGGCTCAACCGTCATCAGAAAGCTGAAGGAGCGTTTTGGAGAGAGCATCGAGGTACTGGCCCTTGGCACCAATGCCATTGCAACGGCCCAGATGCTGAAGTCCAGGGCCAACAGGGGCGCATCCGGCGCCAACGCCATTGTTCAAACCGTGAGAACGGCGGACCTGATCATCGGAACGGTGGGAATCATCATGCCCCACTCCATGATGGGCGAACTCACCCTGGAAATGGCTGAAGCCATCTCACTGTCCGGGGCAAAAAAGATCCTGATTCCCCTGACCCAGGAAAACCTTGAAATCGTGGGCCTCCCATCGACCCCGCTGCCACGGCTTGTGGATGAACTTATTGAAGCACACCTGAAGGATTTCCAACCAGAGAACAAGGAGTAATACAATGTGTGAAGCAAATGCCTATATGCTGAATGAAGAGAGAGAAAGCCTCATCATGGAGGCCGTTGACCTGGTACAGCCCGAAGAGGGAGGCATCCGCCTGATCAGCATCTTTGGTGACCAGAAATTCATTAAAGGCCATATCCATTCACTCTCCCTGGTGGATCACAAGATTTTTATCAAGGAAGACTAACCGATCGTTATAAGGTTGGTATCGGTCCCGTACGCTTGGGAGAGATGCCAGCCTGCCCCGACTTCCGGCCTTTCCATGGGACAGATCCGATCAGTATTTTTGATCCTGGTATTTTTGCGGCATCAAGCCAAAGGAAGGAAGGGGGAAGAGCCGGAAGACGGCAAGTCTTTTAATAGATATCCGACCCTTACTCCCCTTGTAAAAACTAAAAATTATATAATAACTACCATCCGATGGTCAGGTAGTCGTGTATCGAATTGGCAGCGTCCCGGCCTGCGCCCATGGCAAGAATAACGGTTGCCATGCCTGTGGCGATATCACCACCGGCCCAGACAGCCTTCTTGGATGTCTTGCCCGTGGCAGGATCGGCCACGATGTTGCCCCAGCGGTTCAGGTCGATATCGGGAGTGGAGTTGGTGAGCAGGGGATTTGCCTTTGCACCAACGGAGACTACAACGAGATCGCAGTCGATCCGGTACTCGGAACCCTCGATGGGCACCGGACGCCTTCTGCCGGACTCATCCGGCTCGCCAAGCTCCATCTTGAGGCACTCCATGCCATTGAGACGGCCCTCGTCATCGCCAAAGAACTGAACCGGGTTGGTCAGCAGGACAAACTCGATTCCCTCTTGCTCTGCATGGTGGAGCTCTTCCGCCCTTGCAGGCATCTCCTCCCTGGAGCGGCGGTAAACCACCTTGACCGAATCGGCGCCAAGGCGCATGGCGGTTCTTGCGGAATCCATGGCAACGTTACCGGCACCGAGGATAACCACGTTCTTGCCCCTTGCGATGGGAGTGTCGTACTCGGGGAAGAGGTAGGCCTTCATGAGATTGGCACGGGTGAGGTACTCGTTGGCGGAAAACACGCCAATGAGGTTCTCGCCCGGAAGGTTCATGAACCTGGGAAGCCCAGCGCCAACGCCCACATAGGCGGCGTCAAAGCCCTCCTCGAAAAGCTCGTCAATGGTGACGGTGCTTCCCACAACGCTGTTGAGCTCGATCTTGACCCCCAGCTTCTCAAGAACGGCAACCTCGGCGGCTACGATCTCCTTGGGAAGCCTGAACTCGGGAATACCGTAGACAAGAACGCCGCCCGGCTGATGGAACGCCTCAAAGATCGTCACATCATGGCCCTTGACCACAAGATCGCCAGCCACGGTGAGACCGGAAGGACCGGAACCGATGACCGCCACCTTTTTCCCGGTATTCTCCGCGATCGCGGGAAGCGCGCCTGCACCCTTCTCCCTTGCCTTGTCAGCGGCAAACCGCTCAAGGTAGCCGATGGCAACGGAAGAACCTTTCTTGCCAAGGATACAGTTTCCTTCGCACTGGATCTCCTGGGGGCACACCCTGCCGCATACGGCAGGAAGGGCGTTCTTTTCCCAGAGCCGCTCGATGGCGCCGGAGAAATCCCCTTCGGCGATCTTTTGGATAAAACCGGGTATATCAACAGAAACAGGGCACCCGTCCACACAGGCGGGTTTCTTGCACTGAAGGCAGCGTGCCGCTTCTGTCATTGCCATCTCATCGGTCAGTCCCAGGGGCACTTCCATGAAATTCCGTCGTCTGACCTCGGGTGCCTGCTCGGGCATTGTCGCTCTCGGCACCTTTACCTTCTTATCTTTACCTGCCATTACATCCTCCGTATATCCAAACTAGGCGTTTTTCTCTGATTCATCAACACTTTTCTTCTCATCATCCAGGTAGGCCCTGAGACGGTTGGAGAGCTCATCATAATCGACCTTGTGCCCGTCGAATTCAGGACCGTCAACACAGGCGAACTTGGTCTCTCCGCCCACGGAGACGCGGCAGCCGCCGCACATGCCTGTTCCGTCCACCATGATGGGGTTGAGGCTGACCAGGGTTTCGACCCCTTTCTCCTTGGTGATGGCGGAAACAAACTTCATCATGGGCACGGGACCGATGGCCACGACCAGGCTGATATCCTCTTTTTCAAGGACGTCCTTGAGCACGTCCGTAACAAAACCGTGATGACCCTTGGAGCCGTCATCAGTGCAGATATGGAGGGTGTCAGACACCTTCGACATCTTGTCTTCCAGGATAAGAAGGTCCTTGTTCCTGGAACCAAGAATGGTGGTCACATTGTTGCCCGCTTCCTTGAGACCGCGGGTGATGGGATGGAGAACGGCAATACCGGTTCCGCCGCCGACACAGACCACTTTTCCCCTCTTCTCGATATGGGTGGCCTTGCCAAGGGGACCGATGACCGCAAAGTATTCTTCCCCCACGGCCATCTTTCCAAAAAAGGCGGTGGATTTACCAACTACCATATAAATAATGGTGATGGTTCCTTTATCCGGATCCACATCAGCCATGGTCAAGGGAATACGCTCACCCTTTTCATTGGACTGAATGATTACAAACTGACCCGGTTTGGCTTTTCGGGCGATGCGCGGCGCCTCAATCTCGTTGAGGATGATGGTACCCTGCGCCATCTCTTCCCGATTTACAATCTTAAACATTCTAACCTCCTGATATAAGTACCTGTATACCCTAAACCCCGTTATATACCCATCCTGATAAAATAGCTTGCCTTTTCGTCTCAACTATTATTAGTAAATGACAATAACCAGAAAAAACTAACAAAATCAAGGACAAAATATTGATAACCCTACTCTAAAAGTGTATCGTTCCACAACAGTTACCAAGTCAAAATTAAAGGGAGAATCTTGCATACCAGAGCTACAACGAAATTTCAAGAAATTGCGACAATAAATCTTGGATTCGCTCCGGTCGGAAAACCGTTCATGGGCGTGCACATGTATCTTTTGGACGGCCTTCTGGTGGACACCGGCCAATCCAACATGGCCAGGTATGCCCTTGCCTTTCTTGAGGGGAAAACCATCCACAGGATCGTTCTCACCCACCACCATGAGGACCACTCCGGCAACGCCGCCCTGATCTCCGCCCGTCACCGGGCCCCGGTGCTCGGCCATCCGGTTGCCGTGGAAAAGATGCGGGCAAGAGCTCCTATCTGTCCCTACCAGCACCTCATGTGGGGGCGCTCCGCCCCCTGCACCGTCATCCCCTATCCCGAAACCATTCAGACAGAGCGGTTCGAACTCACGCCCATCCACACCCCGGGCCATTCCAGGGATCACACCGTGTACCTGGAAAAGAACAGGGGGTGGCTGTTTTCCGGGGACCTCTTTCTTGGGGAACAGATTAAATACTTTCGCAAGGACGAAGTGATGATCGACCAGATCAACTCCCTGAAGCGGGTCATGGGCCTTGACTTTGACACCCTTTTCTGCGCCCACCGCCCGGCCTGGAAAAAGGGCAAAGAAAAAATCGGAAAAAAACTCCTGTTTCTGGAAGAGCTCCACGGCAGGGTTGAAGCGCTCCACCAAAAGGGGATGAACGTCCGCGGGATAACCCAAGCGCTCAAGAGTTCAAGCGACCGGGTGGAACGGTGGTTCACCCTTGGCAACGTCAGCTTCGAACACATGGTGCGCTCCTCCCTCAACGGCCTCCGGAGCCTGGAATAACCCGCCCTCATCATCACCGAACAGGTCCCTCATCAAACCCTGACATTCATCAGGTAGATTCCCTTTCAAACCATGGATGTTTTTTTTGATTGACTCTGAAAATGGAATCATGTATTAACCCCGGTCAAATCGACCATGACGCCTGTTGCCAATTTCCCTAAATAGTTTAGTGATGACATAAGGTACAACCCATTTGAAGTTGAGATGAGCATGCTTCACCACCTAAAAACCAGTTATTCCATTCTGACAGGCATAGATGCCGTAATCTTTGATTTTGACGGCACCCTTGCAGACACCCAGAAAGCCACCATGGCCACCTTTATCCAGGCCCTGGACCAACTTTCAATGCCCCTTGATGAAACCCTCCTGAGCGAAGAGATGACCGCCCTGTCCGTGGAAGATATGTTCAGAAGCGTCGGCTTAGAGGAGAGCCGTGTGGCCAAGGCCTGTGAGCTGTACAAGGAGATATACCGGACCACCGCCCCCCAATGCGCCGCGCTGTTTCCCGGGGTGGAACCGACCCTCCAGGCCCTTAGCTCCTGGGGATTCACCCTGGCCATCGCCACCAATGAAAGCCGGGAAAACCTGGACACCCTCCTGTCCGCCTTTGGCATCGCCCACCTTTTCCAGGCCTCCTGCTGCGCGGATGAGGTGGCAAGATCAAAGCCCTTTCCCGACATGGGCGTCAAGCTCCTCCACACCCTGGACATTGCCCCCCAAAGGGCTCTGATGGTGGGGGATTCCGTCTTTGACATGGCCTTGGGAAAAACCCTGGGACTTCGCACCTGTGCCGCCGGTTACGGAGCCTACCCCCTGTCCCAGCTCCGGGAACAGCACCCGGACAAGATTATCGGGAAATTCAGCGAACTTCTGACCCTGCTCGTTCGCGCCGAATTTATCAAGACGGCCCCCTATGGACGCCTTGGAACTGCCCGCTGATCTTTATCAATAATAAATGGGGTCAGACTTAGCTTATTACCTTCAAAAATATGATCCTGGCAAAGACCGGAAAAGGTAATAAGCTAAGTCTGACCCCGCACATGAAAGCTAAGCCTGCCCCCGCACATCTCGTACATCTTTGTTAACCCGGTACCGCAATACCAGAGAACCCTCCCCAATGACCTCGGTATCCACAAGCTCGAGCCGGGTATCCATCTCCAGGTCAAACAGGGA
>JAAEMK010000527.1 GCA_024225635.1 Desulfobacteraceae bacterium
ACCAAACCGCCAAGAACATGGCAGGCCAAAGTGCCGGCACCATCCGCTCCAGAGTCGGTGACTGCATGGGCATTAGCCGTTACGTTTAATAGAACAAACATCCATCCTTCCCTAGACCAACTCCTCAAGCAATAAAAAAGTTAAGGAAGCTTATTAACAGATGGACTAAACGCTTACTGTTGATAACCATAGCCTTTCTAACCGGCGCAGTCCTCGGCTACACCATCGACCACAACATCCGTGTAACCTTCAAAACGACAGGAGGCACCCGATGAAAGCGCTCAGCATCAAACCCTTCAACGTCTTCAGCAACCTGATACTCGCCTAGTTTTTCCTCGCCATCGGCATGCTCTTCAACAGCATACTGTGGTCATCTATGGGTTATGCCTGGGTAGGCTACCTCCTCGGTGCTCTAGGCATCGGCATTAACCTAGCAAAAGTCCGTTTACAAACACGCCACTTACACTCACCTCGACGTTGACCAGCTCCGCGCCGAGCGTGCCCAAGCCCTAAACCAACTCCTCAACCAAACCGCCAAGAACATGGCAGGCCAAAGTGCCGGCACCATCCGCTCCAGAGTCGGTGACTGCATGGGCATTAGCCGTTACGTTTAATAGAACAAACATCCATCCTTCCCTAGACCAACTCCTCAAGCAATAAAAAAGT
>JAAEMK010000528.1 GCA_024225635.1 Desulfobacteraceae bacterium
CCTTTTTTATGACTAGTAATCTGTGATGTTTGATCAACACAACAAAATATGTGATCATCTCAGCTGCACTTAATAATATAATATAGCACGCACACGTGAGTATTCCTTTTTGATCTATTTATATGGTATCCTCTGATTCAGCAGGTCAAGTTGTTCAATGAAATCGGGTGTAAACGATTGTGGCTTGGATATTCTTGTGTGTGGATAAATGTAATTGTGAACATAGCCATATTTGAGATATTCAAAGATTATAGTGAAAAACCATGAAATTCTGATTTCAAACCATGAAACATCTGGACACAACTTTGGCAGTAATTATTTTTTGATAGCATAATTTTGCTCTAAATCTATTACAAGATCATGATAAACACAAATATTCACTTATTGAGATATATTAACGCATTTATCTGGACAGAACTTGCCTTTTTTATGACTAGTAATCTGTGATGTTTGATCAACACAACAAAATATGTGATCATCTCAGCTGCACTTAATAATATAATATAGCACGCACACGTGAGTATTCCTTTTTGATCTATTTATATGGTATCCTCTGATTCAG
>JAAEMK010000529.1 GCA_024225635.1 Desulfobacteraceae bacterium
AATATCGATTTGACGCCGTTCGCGCAACAGAGAAGTCCACAAAACAATACCTTGTCCTCCTGTAGATCGATACAGGACAAAACGTGGCTCGATAGTTTCGAGGACGAAATTAGGAAGGACACGGCCGAGCTAGCCCACACTCTCAATCGTACCCACCCAGTGGACCAGTACAAAGAATTTGAGGAGTGGGCGGTGACCGATGTACTGCATCTAGGTTCATCACTCCATCCGAGCGATTTCACAGTCGCAATCGAATACTATAAACTGGAAAATTGGGTGTTTAATTGCATTACACTCAACCCCCAAATGTTGAGGTATCAACTCTATGATGCCCCTACCCGACCGCAGTGCCATGAGAAGGAAAGCCTACTCGTAGAACTGCAACGCGAACCGTTTATCGACTCCGAGTATGAAACTCGCATTGACAAACTGGAGTGCGATACAGATGCCTGGGGAAAAGAGGAAGAATGGACGGCAAAGCAAACGGACCAATTTGTCTCGCATTACCTCATCACCCCAGTTAGAGACAATGGAAAGACTGATCTCGGCCTCCAGTTCGAATCACTGATCGAACAACGAGAAAAAGGGAGGACCGACCCCTTTTGTGGGCCGAACTACGACATGCAGGCCGACACCATGTCCCCGTACATCCCTCCCCAGAGGGCTGAACAACACCCTATTATGGGAACGGGACATTTGGCCTTGGCTATGCAAAGGGCAACCATGCACACGCATACACCACCAAACAGTCCTGGCCTTCATAGTTTTGCTAGGACTCGACAAGAATTCATTAACGGCTTGAATAGCCTATTGGTCGCACCGCTGTACGGATTCGATACTACGATGTTCATCATCCACCCTATCGAACTCTTTGATGACGGA
>JAAEMK010000530.1 GCA_024225635.1 Desulfobacteraceae bacterium
ACTTTTTTATATACCATCAAAATGATAAATCCAAATGTAAAAATAGTGGAGTGAGTTTCAAAAACCTTGCTTCCAAACATTACTCTGGAGTCTTCAAGGCTTGCCTTATTTTAAACATGTTATAAACTTTTTTTATTTTTCACAAATTTTAAAACTCATATTTAAATTCATTACTACATTTTTTTAATACATTTTTTGTGGCTTTAATGGTTTCATGTCCTATCTTATATCAGTTCGGACAGATACATTAAAGTCCATTGGAACACATTTAAAATATTGTGTTCGTCCTAGTTTGCAGCAGTCGCACAAAAATATTTTATATCATTTGTGCGATTGCTGTGTCATCGATTCAAAACAAGAATGAGTTCCCTCAAATAAAAAATAAAAGAACACATATCAACACCACACTACACCTAAAATACACTTTTCACACAACCACCAACCCTCCACCCACACCCACACCTACAATACACTTTTTTTTACACACCACCACATCCACCACCCTCTCCACCTACACCTAAAACACACTTTTTTACACACCACCACATCCACCAACACTTCCACACTTAAAATACACTTTTTACACACCACCACATCCACTACTCTCCTCACCTACACCTAAAACACACTTTTTTATATACCATCAAAATGATAAATCCAAATGTAAAAATAGTGGAGTGAGTTTCAAAAACCTTGCTTCCAAACATTACTCTGGAGTCTTCAAGGCTTGCCTTATTTTAAACATGTTATAAACTTTTTTTATTTTTC
>JAAEMK010000531.1 GCA_024225635.1 Desulfobacteraceae bacterium
ATTTTTTTTGGTTTTGGGGTTGCTTAGCCAGTTTGTGAGCAGGATGCAGTGATTTAGTACAACTGTAAGGCATTCAAAGAGTATTTAAAGTTGTGCTGAGCTTCTTGGCCGTGTTCAATGATGGCATAGAGTTGAATTCCATCTTCAATTCACCCAGACCGGCGCAATACAAAAATGACGGAAAATGAGGTCAAAAGTGGTCAAAAGTGGTCAAAAAATGAGGTTTTCAAAAACCATCTGAAAATGCCCAAGGACCCCAGAAAACAAAGCAGTTTGCCCATTTGGAATGAAAATTGGCCACGGTAAGCCCAGAGCTGAGGCAGAATAAGGCTTAGATAAGCTAGAAATTTGGTCCAAAATGGATATTTTCCCTGATTTGTGGCGATTCTACCCTGTGCATTTGAGGAAGGATTGACATATACTTCTTCTATGGAGACTCAGCTACAAAAAAGCAAAGCGAGGCCAAATATTACTTTTTGCAAAATGAGGCTTCGTTGAGCGAGAAAATGAGATTTTATGGTCTCAAATACCCCCAAATTTGAGGTATTTTGGACCATTTCCCCCTTTTTTACTGAAGGCCAAAATGGGGGTCAAAATGTTCCCCCTTGTGTCAGACCCCCCTAGTTTGCTTCAAATCATCTCAAAATCGCCTGAACCAACTTTATTTAGTTCCAAAATGTGTCAACCAGTTGTTTTTAAAAAACTCGATTTTCGACCAAATTTTTCTACCGATTCGGTCAGAAAAAATGCAATTTTTTGTATTGGCACAAAAAATCGCCGAAATAACTCTTACAGGAAAGGCTGTTATTCCTTAATGGATAGGTACCTCAAGAAAGCTAGAGAAAATACGCAAAAATAATCATAAATGGACATATTTTCAGTTGAGGTGGACTGTCACAGGCATATGATAGCAGAAATTGCCGGTTTTTGGAACCAATGTGATTTTTTCACAAAAAAATTGTGTCTCGATTTTTTTTGGTTTTGGGGTTGCTTAGCCAGTTTGTGAGCAGGATGCAGTGATTTAGTACAACTGTAAGGCATTCAAAGAGTATTTAAAGTTGTGCTGAGCTTCTTGGCCGTGTTCAATGATGGCATAGAGTTGAATTCCA
>JAAEMK010000532.1 GCA_024225635.1 Desulfobacteraceae bacterium
CGCATGATGCTGGTCATGATGATAATTGTGGACTTTAATTGGTCAAATACCAGCTCCATAAACTTAATATACTCATTTATGGAATGTGTACTTATCCCTTTCTAAACTGAAATATCTAAGAATTACTATAAAATTAATATAACATAAAATGGAGCATAACTTGACCGTTTCTGAACCAAATGTCTTAATTTTTGCACCAAAATGCACAGTTTTTCATGGAGATTAATAATTAGATTCAAAATATGTAAATTAAAAAAGAAAAATATGGACCAATTTGGTGTCGTAGTTCAACAAAGTCAATAGTCTCTTGAAAAACTGTGTTGTCTGAGTACATTCATCACAACTGATCTCTGGTCTCAGGATTGCATTTCTTGGTTCTGAAACCAAAAAAATACAATTCTACGCAAAATTCTACGCATGATGCTGGTCATGATGATAATTGTGGACTTTAATTGGTCAAATACCAGCTCCATAAACTTAATATACTCATTTATGGAATGTGTACTTATCCCTTTCTAAACTGAAATATCTAAGAATTACTATAAAATTAATATA
>JAAEMK010000533.1 GCA_024225635.1 Desulfobacteraceae bacterium
CCATACAACCATGTGAAATACCTGCACAATCTCCTAATTGTTCGATAATGAATTTAATTTACCTTTTTGAATTGTATATTGACACTCAATTGCATCTGACTAAATCCCAACATGAACCTATATATTTATATATATTTTATGCGAATTAATTTACGTATATATTTATATATATTTTATGGCATACCACATTGCCTTGATTTTGGGTACAGGTGCTTGTGTTTCCATTCCATTGCAGCAGTGTATCTGGAATTGTTTTAAGGGAATTTTTCCAGTACAACGAACGCCTCTGCAAGCAGTGTATCTAGGATTGTTTTAATGAAATAAATTAAATGTAATGTTTTTTGAAAAAGTTTTCACTATTATAATCAACAGTCTGTTAATGCTACAATGCTGTCACTGTCACCACTGCTGGCACATTGTAAAGATTCAATGAAATGGTAATGAGAATGGTAATGGGTTTGATTATGGTCATATGTAATGGATCTGTTTTTGGTCATTGTTTACGTAACATTAAAACCATTAAATTTGTAATATCAGAAAATATTAGTATTTCGTATTGATTTAAATGATTGTTTATACCATATTGTTTACATTATCGTTATTATTCAAATGATTGTAATACAGTTTCGGATTGTATTGTTGATTGTTATTATTATTCAACGCAATTGGAATTGATATTAACACAAAATTGAAGTACCTGATCAGGCCTGATCGTGGGAAAAGTAGTAGCGCGAAGTACCTAATCAGGCCTGATATTGGGAAAAGTAGTTAAATAAAATTGCTACACAAAATAAAATATTGTATCATATGGAACAGAAATGGATGAAAATATAAATAATAATAAAAAATGATAATAATATTGATATTTAAATGGATGCAAATGGATTATTAAAATGGATTGGTTATATCAAACGTTTTTGTTTGTGAATTGGAGATTCCACAAATTATTATTGCTTCAGATAGCAAAAATCTGTTGCAGTGGATCATTTTAAAAGAGTAGATATCGATATTAACCATAGTAATTTTTTTAGATCTACAAATTATGCAATTTATGAATGAAAACGTTATATAGTAAATATACAAACAAAAACGTTTATTCAATGGTATTTTACTACATAACGTTTTCAATTCTAAACCACATATTTTGCAGGTCCAAAACATAAATATAAATAATATTCATATCTACTGTTTTATAATAATAAAACTGCAACCGATTTTTGCTAACCGAAGCAATTTAAATTTTTTGAATGTCCATAATATACAATCCGGAAATAAAAACGTTTGTTACAAAAATGGAATTAATTTATTATTTAAAATTTTATATTGCATTATGATTTTTATAAAATAATTTATGGAATGTATGAAAAATTAGAAATGCATCGTTGTCGAGATATTAATACCATTTATTTATATTTGGTTCATTTTGGATATTTTTGTGTATACCATACATATTAAAACATTAAAAATGTGCAATATCTGACACTCAAAAAAACATAA
>JAAEMK010000534.1 GCA_024225635.1 Desulfobacteraceae bacterium
AGGATCGACTGATTTTTTTTTTTGGCACAAGCACGTAAAATGTATGTACTAGATGTTGCCGTAAGTGTGCTCCAAATGTCAGGCGAATCGGTTTTTTAGCAAGGCGAAAACGACCGTTTCAATGAGCTGCAATTGATACGAAGACACGTACGGTAGATAGATACGTAGTGAGTGTGTGTGTGTGTTTGCGTGTGTTTGTGCGCGTCGTATTGACGTCACTAGTAGTAACTACACCTAGCAGCAAAAGAAGTCTTATGTGACGTCACGCACGCGCAGATCGTTGTATGGGTCCACTCTGTGCGGCTGCGGTATACGGGTACTCTACCTAGTACCTACATACGTACGTACGCAGTTTTGCGCACACTGCTGTACTGTAGGTACCTTTGTAAGAATTTGTATTTACGATACTCAGTACCTACTAGTACATAGAGTACTGTGTGTACATACTGTAATTATACGTACGTACTTAGAGCTATGTGCGTACGTACGTTTATGTACTACACTGTGCATAAACAAAGCAGAATGCAACGCAGCATACTCCCTGTACACTCGTAGCATGCCTAGTAGTGACACAGAATGATAGCTAATGGTTCTGGCACCATTTCGGCGCTTTTCCTGCCTAATTTGACCAACTTCGCGTTATC
>JAAEMK010000535.1 GCA_024225635.1 Desulfobacteraceae bacterium
ATGGGATGTTGGAGGAAGCGAAGGCCGGTCTGTAGCGGGCCGGATAGGGCAATACCCAACCCGAAAGGGCGCCGACTTCCAACCGGTGAGGGATCACGAGAAACGTCAGGAACGGCTAACTATTTGACAGCAACTGGACAATAACATGGTTATTGAGGCACAAATAGACAACAACCCGTGGCAACACGTCAACTGGCGGCAAGCCATGGCTACGGTGCGCCGGCTCCAGACCCGTATCGTGAAGGCGATGAAAGCAGGGAAAGGACGACTGGTAAGGAAGCTGCAAAATCTACTCGTCCGTTCGACGGCGGCTAAATTAATGGCTGTCAGACGAGTTACTTCAAACCGAGGAAAGAAAACGCCAGGTGTAGACGGCGTGGTGCTCGATACGCCAAAGGCGAAATGGAAAGCAGTAAACAGTCTGGATAGAAAGGGCTACAAACCATCCCCGCTGAGACGGGTATATCTGAAAAAACCGAATGGCAAAAAAAGGCCGCTGGGTATTCCCACCATGATTGACAGAGTCTGGCAAGCGTTATACAGCTTGGCTTTAGATCCTGTGGTGGAGACAACCAGCGACCCGAATTCATACGGTTTCCGACCCAAACGCTCCACACAGGATGCAAGGGAACAATGTTTTATCGCATTAGCCAAAAGGAACCAGGCGCAATGGATTTTGGAAGGCGATATAGCTGGCTGTTTCGACAACATTTCTCATCAATGGCTGGTCAAAAATACCCCGATGGAGAAAAGAATCCTGGCACGATGGTTAAAGGCCGGATTCATGGACAAAGGATGCCTCTATGAAACCAAAGCAGGGACACCTCAAGGTGGATTAATTTCACCGAATTTAGCGAATATCGCGTTAAACGGATTGGAAAAAGCCATTTTGGGGAAATTTACGCAAAGAGAGCGATCGGCAAAGAAAATCAATGTCGTTCGCTATGCGGATGACTTCATCGTGACGGGTCTGTCAGAAGAAATCCTCGAACGAGAAGTCAAACCAACCATCGTCACATTCCTGAAGGAACGGGGACTTTCTCTATCCGAAGAGAAAACCCGTATCACGTCGATCGAGAAAGGATTCGACTTCCTGGGATTCAATGTCAGAAAGTATAACGGAAAGCTTCTGATCAAGCCCTCTAAGAAAAGCGTCAAAAACGTGACGCAGAAGATTGGGGAAACGTTCAAAGCCCATAAAACGGCACGAACCCGCAACCTGATCCGGTTACTCAACCCGATTATTCGGGGGTGGGCCAATTACTATCAAGGGTCGGTGTCTAAAAAGACGTTCGACAAGATAGATCATGTGCTATGGTTACAGAGTTGGAAATGGGCAAAACGCAGACACCCTAAAAAGTCGAAGCAATGGATCACCAATCGCTACTATACCCGTAAGGGCAATAGAAGTTGGATTCTGACGGGCAAGGACGGCGACAAGGAAGCACTCTTGACCATCATGGCAAAAACACCCATCAAGCGACACGTTAAAATCAAAGGCAACGCCAATCCCTATGACCTCGAATGGGAAGCGTACTTTGAAAAACGATGGGAAAGACAATGGCTCCAAAAAGGAAGATTCAGACAGCGCCAACTATGGGTACGGCAAGAAGGTTTATGCCCGGCTTGTCGCCAAAGGTTGGAGTTCGACGATGAATTGGATATTCACCACTTGAAGCCCATCGCCAATGGCGGAACGGATTCATTAATCAACTTAATGTTGTTACACACGGTATGCCATCGACAAATCCATTATTTCCATGGTAAAGAAGCATCGCCGGGCGAATTAAAACGCCTTATCCTTGCTTGAGCCGATGTGCGGGGAAACCCGCATGCACGGTTCTTAGGGGGGAACGGAGCCGCGAGGCTCCCGACCTACCCGACGTGCGACACGAAGTCGCTTACTGTGAATGTTGAGACTTGTTCCTACAAGGACTCAACCCATTATGTCGCTAATGGTTTCCTACTCGGGCATGCGACAAGGAGGTGGTATGAAGCCCCGAGGACAATGTAACCCTTCCCTTTGGGGACGAGGAGAAACCGTGAGGAATATCCAAGTCTGGCAGTCTCGGGCCGGTTGGGGACTAGGAACGGTGGACATGGGCAAGATAACTGAACTGCTGATAAACGTCGTCAAGGTAAAACAAGCTAAAGAGGCTGACAAGCTTGAACCAAAAAGGTACCCGGACAAGACAGGGAACTTTCAACTTTCCCTGCGCGACTGTCGATCCGGCGGTGAATAGGCAGGCCCTAAATCCATCCGAGGTCAAGTAAGCGGAACGTGGTAAGCCCGTTGCTCTCTACAGGGAAGTAGAAAGCGAACTGTAAAGCAAGCCGGTAGAGAGCGGGTATGGGATGTTGGAGGAAGCGAAGGCCGGTCTGTAGCGGGCCGGATAGGGCAATACCCAACCCGAAAGGGCGCCGACTTCCAACCGGTGAGGGATCACGAGAAACGTCAGGAACGGCTAACTATTTGACAGCAACTGGACAA
>JAAEMK010000536.1 GCA_024225635.1 Desulfobacteraceae bacterium
AACACTGGAATAGAGGAGTGGTGTCCAATTCTCGGATAGAGGAGGTTTAAACTAAAGTTTCCTCTGTGGGGTTGAACTTAGCTTGACTTTACTTTCATTATTATGTTCCTTGGTGCTTGGTCCAGGATCTTGTTCCTTGGTGCTTGGTCCAGGGCTTTTATGGTTAGGTCTGTTCACCTTGACTGTTCATTATGGAGTGCCAGGATGGCACAATCTAGCCTTGCTTTTATGCTCTCCTGTTGGGAAGCTTGTAGCCTGCAGGTCCAGTATCGCCTGTCTGTGAAGATATAGCAGCTTTCGAAGACATAGCAGTCTTTGAAGATATTTCAATCTTCGAAGATATAGCAGTCGTCGGAGATATTGCAGTCTTCGAAGATATAGCAGCCTTTTAAATCTGTCCAGAAGACGAGCGCTGCGGCGAGCAATCCGATGTCTTAGGCTGTGAGCACAACGCCAGCAAGTCAGCCATGGTCGGCATCTGCTTATTCTCATCACAACAGAGTGAATCTGGAATATCAGATCTAGAACAGTTTTGTGTTGGTAGGCTCTTAACAACTGGCAAGGTGTGTGGCTGGGAAGAATAGCTAGGCTGCATAACTGTAGCCTAGCAGCCACAAAGTCCAAGATTATAGCTGAATAAATTCTGTTTTGGTTCTTCCCTTTTTCCTTTTTTCTTACTCCTGATTAGGACTTACTATTACTGGCTGTGATAGTGGAAATTCATTCTTGAAGTTGGGAGCTCCTCCTTTATGTTTCTGTGATAATTTCCTCAGGAGGGGGACACCCCAACAGTCATTCCACTTATTTTGTAGCTTTTTACAAATATTTTCACTATGTTTCATACACAAATATTTCTATCTCACAAAGTCTCTGTCACAAGGTCTCTACTCTGGTCTTGTCCTCTACCCAGAGTAGAATAGTGTCACTTTACAATCTCTTCTGTAGCTGGATGAAGTCTCTGTTCTAGTCTTATCCTCTACCTTGAACAGAGCAGGGTCACTTTACAAAAATCTTCTGTAGCTGGATGAAGTCTCTGTTCTGGTCTTATCCTCTACCCAGAACAGAGTGCAGACATTCTCTCAAATATTTCTCTCACAATGTCTCTGCTCTGGTCTTATCCTCTACCCAGAGAGACAGACATTCTCTCAGTCTCTCACAATTCTCTTAAGATCTTCTGTATTTGTAGATGTTGTCAGCTCAATGGTCAGTATGAGACTGAGCCATTTAGTCTTTCACTGCTGCACATCCTAAGCTCCTGCTTTGTATTTGGAGATGTTGTCAGCTTGGTGGTCAGTGTGAGACTGAGCTATTTAGCCTTTCACTGCTGCACATCCTAAGCTCCTGCTTTGTATTTGGAGATGTTGTCTGCTTGGTGGTCAGTGTGAGACTGAGTTATTTTAGTTTCCAACTGCTGCACATCCTCAGCTCCTGCTTTGTATTTGGAGATGTTGTCAGCTTGATGGTCTGTATGAGACTGAGCTATTTTAGTTTCCCACTGCTTGTATTTGATCAGTTTTGCTTTGCTTGGCTTTTTTGTCAAGCCCTAGTCCCAAGTCCAGTCCCCTTAGACCAAATCCTAATCCTGATGCAGTTTTCAATCTTTGCTTGGTTAAATTTTATTGTGATCCCAAGTTCTG
>JAAEMK010000537.1 GCA_024225635.1 Desulfobacteraceae bacterium
GGGCTTATTGGAGTATTTTCATTATGTCGTTGTGACGCGACTGTAAGCGTGTTCAGGTCGGCAATGGATTCGCCGAGGCCTGGATCGGCGCGGCGAATGATGGAGGCAAGTATTATTGGGCGCTGGAACCGGACTGCCACTCGTGCAACCGAACAGAAATTGTCTACAAGCCGTCATACGGGATCACGGGCAGCGGACAGACGTTCGGCTTGGTTTTGGGAGAGTGGCGAGCTTGGAAAGGCCTCTCGTCGAGCACTGCGCGTCCTGGAATCTGCGAGATCCTTTACGGTGGGTTTGGTCGAAGTTGAGATTGAAGGAGGAAGGAGAAGAAGAAGAAGATTATGACGATGACGGAAACGACTATGGATGATCTAATGGGGAAGGAATGTTTAGACTTCACGAAGCACTGCGACTTGGAAGCTAATCCGTGCACCACTCAAGCGCAGGGCACCTGTTACAATTGTCTCAGTGGCAAGCTCTGCGATTGCAGTCCCCCATTCTACGGGACAGCGTGTGACACAGGTGTGCCGCCTTCAAAGTTGTCTCACCAAACGCAAAATACTTTACAATTTCTATGCTGCAGAGTGCAACAGCACGACCATCTCTTGGTCGGCCTGTAGCAAAGACTGCAACGGTGGTCTCAAGACGCAACTGACTCTGGAGAAATACTGGAAGACGGATCAGTTCACCGCCAACTGCGAGACGCTGAATCTCTACGAGCACTATCCGTGTGCCGAGCACCTCTGCCATGGTGAGGGTCGGCGACGACGACGACGACGACGACGACGACGACGACGACGACGACGACGACGACGACGACGACGACGACGACGACGACGACGACGACGACGACGACGACGACGACGACGACGACGACGACGACGACGACGACGACGAC
>JAAEMK010000538.1 GCA_024225635.1 Desulfobacteraceae bacterium
TTCTATAATAGCATATGTAGTTAAAAGCAATATCTTATTATTTGATAAATTTTTTTTTACAATTACAGGGTGGCTACTATGTACGTATTGTACGGAATGTACGGACCTGAAATTGTTCTAATGTACGGATCAAATCCGTACATTTTTAACCCCAATGTACAGATCAAATCCGTACAATTTTTGCCCAAATGTGCAGTTCAAATTCGCATATTTTTTATCCTAATGTGTGGTTAAAATCCGCTCCTTTTTTGGGAAAATCTCTCACTCTGTATTGTATGATATGATACAGACTGTACAGTTTTACTTATAATACTTATTAAAGTACTTGTATGGTTTATATTCAATGTGTTCTTGGTATCCTCTACATAGAACAATATACAATTACATTATCATTTTGATACAGATTTGATTATCATTATTTCCTTTCTTTACCTTGCATGCTAGATGTTATTCTTTAAATAAATCATATTTTATATTGTCCTGTTGATTTAAGGGGGGGGGGGAAGATCTGACACATTTGCATACATATTGGTTCCTGGGTTTATCGGTATAGTTAGTGGATAGGTTATTTTAAA
>JAAEMK010000539.1 GCA_024225635.1 Desulfobacteraceae bacterium
CCAGCTGTCGGCCATGGTGTTCTGGACCTTTGGGGACGTGGCCCGGACCAGCTGGAAGGAGCTGGGGTTTCTCTCCCTTGTGACCCTTGTGTCCCTGCTCTTTTTCATGGCCAATGCCTGGAACTACAATGCCACGGATACCGGGGACGAGACCGCCAGGGGGATCGGGGTGCGGGTGGACCGGGTGCGGCTCCTGGGCATGATGATGGCTTCCCTTGTGTCATCGGTGATCATCGCCTTTGTGGGCATCATCGGATTTGTGGGCCTTGTGGCCCCCCACATGGTAAGAAGGCTCATCGGGGACGACCACCGCTTTCTTTTGCCTGCCACCGCCGCCACCGGCGGGGTGCTGCTGCTGGCCTCGGACACCGTGGCACGGCTGATCCTCGCTCCCCACATTCTTCCGGTATCGGTGCTCACCTCGTTCCTGGGCGCCCCGGTGTTCATCTACCTCATCATAAAAGGATACAGACGATGATACTCAAGATAGACGACCTGGCATTCGGCTACAACAGCCGCCCCACCCTTGACAAGATCAGCTTCACGGTGAAGAGGGGGGAGATCACCGTCATCCTCGGCCCCAACGGCGTGGGCAAGACCACCCTCTTGAAGTGCATCAACGCCATCCTCAAACCGAGCAGGGGCGATGTCCTGGTGGACGGGGACGCCATCGGCTCCCTTGACACCATGGCCATCGCAAAACGGATCGGGTATGTGGCCCAGTACAGCGACCCCTCCCGGGTCACGGCCTTTGACGCCATCCTCATGGGAAGGCGGCCCCACATCCGGTGGCGGGTCTCCAACAAGGACCTGAAAATAGTGGATTCAGCCATAAAGAGGCTGGGACTTACCCATCTGGCATTGAAATATGTGGACCAGATGAGCGGCGGCGAGCTCCAGAAGATCTCCCTGGCACGGGCCCTGGTCCAGGAGACCGACCTGCTGCTCCTGGACGAGCCCACCAGCAGCCTGGACCTCAAAAACCAGACCGAAATCCTGGGGCTGATCAAACGGGTGGTAACGGAGCACAATGTTGCGGGTGTCATGACCATGCACGACCTCAACAGCGCCCTGCGCTATGGGGACAACTATCTTTTCCTCAAAAACGGCACCATCTACGGCGCCGGAAAAGTGGATGAGATCTCGCCTGCCATGGTGGAAGCCGTCTACGGCATCGGCGTTGAAATCATTCGCCACAACGGCTATCCTGTGATTATACCTAAAGACGACCCCATGGAACGGGCCGCCTGAAACTCAACCGGAACAAGAACAGGCCCATTGAACGGGCCGAACAGCCCCCCAACTGGGGCGGCTGAACCTGAACCCAAAAAGGAGATTCCCATGGGATGTACCATTGATCAGAATCTAATCGACAAGACCATCGAATTCCACGGCCATTCATGCCCGGGGCTTGCCATCGGCATCCGCCTTGCCGAACTTGCCATTGAGCGGCTGGACATCGCCAACAGCCCTTCCCCCTTGTGCGTGGCCGAAACCGACATGTGCGCACTGGATGCCGTGCAGTTTCTCACGGGCTGCACCTATGGCAAGGGCAACCTGGTGCACAAGGATTACGGCAAATCCGGTTTCACCTTTTTTGACAGAAGCCGGGGCAAGGGGTTCCGGGCCGTGTTCATCAAGAAACTCCAGCAAAGCGACCAGGAGAGGGACCGGATGCTTTCCCTCATGGAAAAGGTTATGAAGGGAAAGGCCACCCAGGAGGAGAACCGCAGTTACCAGGATCAACGGGCCCAGTCGATCCAAAGCATCATGGATGCCGGGCTTAACGACCTCTTCACCGTGGAGGAGGTTGTGAAGCCGCCTGTCAGGCCGGCCAAGGTGCTTGCCAGCATCGAGTGCCAGGCCTGCCACGAGATGGTGATGGAGTCACGGATACGCCGGTTTGCCGGCAAAGACCTCTGCATCCCCTGCTTCATGGAACAGGAGCAGAAAATCTGATTGAAGCGCAACGCTCATCAGCCCCGGCCAACTCCATGGAACAAGGGCAAAAAGATCTGATCGGAACGCCACCGCCATCAGCCCCCGGACAATAGATCGGATCAGAGTTCGACCACCATCAGGTCCCGGGCAACGGCCAGGGGACCGTCATAGGTCTGCCGGCACTGGGCAACAATGTCCACCCGGTCGCACTCGGGATAGATGTGGGTCAGTATCAGCTGCCTGACCCCGGCCTCTTGGGCAATGGCTCCGGCAAGGGAGGGGGTGAGATGCCCCTCCCGCTTGAGCTCATCCGGAAAGGCCGACTCGCAGATCAAAAGATCGGCATCCCCGGCAAGCCTGATCAGGTCCTCCGAATAGTCGGTATCCCCTGAGTAGACGACCCGCTTTTTCTCCTTTGAGGTGAAGCAATAGGCACGGCTCTCGGGCTTGTGAACCATGGGCGCCGACCGGATGGAACAGCCGCCCAGCACAAGGGGGGAATCACCGGTCAGCTCATGGAGCCTGAGGTCATCTAAAACAAGCTTGTTTTCAAAGGCGTAATTCAGGTTGTCGTAGAATTCCTTGAGCCCGGGCCCGCCTGCAAGATGCAGAGGTTTTCCCGGCCGGGAATCGTCTGCGTACCGGGTTGAAAACAGAAAGCCCGAAAGCTCTGATGCGTGATCCGGATGAAAATGGCTCAGGAACAGGGCATCGATGTCAAAGATCGTCTTGCCCGCCTTGAGGAGCTGCCCCATGGTGCCCGGCCCCACATCCAGGAGAAAATTCGATTCCCGGTGCTCGACCAGGACCGAGCAGGAGCCACGTTCAAGGGATGGGACGCAGGTGCCGGAGCCCAGGATGGTAACCCGTATGCCGCTGTCATGGATGTCCATATTGCCTCCTGTATATTTCATCTGTCCGGCAAAGCAGTAATCTTATCTCATGGGTGTCCATGCAGCCTCCTATCCGATGTTGGGCATGAGGGTCCAGGAAATGAACCAGCCCGTCTCGTCCTTATCCAGGCAGACAATACCGGAATTCTGGAACCTGAAGACCCGGTTTTCAAGGGAGCCGGTCACAAGAAAGCCTACAAGCTTCTCCATGAAGGGCAGGTGCCCTACCACCATGGTATTTTCCGCCGGGTCAACCGATTCGGCAAATCGTTCCACATCATCCATGGGTTTTATCCCGTCCACCTGAACCACCCCCTGTTCAGGTGCCAGAAACCCGGCAAAGATCTCCGCCGTCCCACGGGCCCGCTCTTTTCCACTGTGCTGAATCATGGCCACGGGTACCTGGTAGCCCTTTGCCACCTGGGCGATCCTCTCGGTGTCCGCCCTCCCCTGATCGGAAAGTCCCTGGTTGGGATCCTCCTGCTTTGGCCTGCTTTTTCCGTGCTGCACAAGATAGAGTGCCATGAATTGCCTCCCCTTTGTAACGTTTATAGCGATTGTCACCATGACGCCCATGGCGGTGGCCACGGGCAAGGCTGGAAAACCGTTCAAACCATTGTTACCATCTGCTCCCGGGCTTTTCAACGAGAAGTTTTCAAGGGAAAAGGCCATTGAAAAAAGAGCGGTTTCAGGGTATGGGATATAGCTCACCCCATTTATAAAGGAGACAAAAATGAACCAGCCCCCATACGCGGACCTGCACAACCACACCACGGCATCGGACGGTGATTTCTCACCGGAACAGCTGGTACTTGCAGCCAAAGACGCGGGGATTTCCGCCCTGGGCGTCACCGACCACGACACCCTGGACGGACTGGCACAGGCCCTTTACGCGGGAAAGCGCCACAGCATCGAGGTGGTGCCCGGGGTGGAGGTCTCCGTAAAATTCAAGCGGCCGTTTTTCACCGGGACCCTGCATCTTCTCTGCTACTTCCCGGAAGGGCTGCTCAAGGCCCCCGGATTCCGGGAATCCCTTTCCAGGACCCTTGCCCAGGGACGGGGACCTGCCCTTGTGGCCCGGCGGGTCCATGAAATCAACCGCTGCTTCGGCCCCATGGGAAACACGCCCCTGCTTGAAAGGGATCTCACCGTGGAAGAGATCCATCTTCTCTCAGCCAACGCGTCCAGGCGCCATTTCGGCCAGGCCCTCAGCCGGAACCATGGCATTAACGATCCGGAGCGGGTCAACCGCATCATAGGCAACAAGAGTCCGGCCTACCTGCCCTCAGGCATCGATCTTGACACGGTAAAGCCCGTAATCGATAAATTCCCGATACTGGCGGTGCTGGCCCACCCGGCCGCAGGCTCGTTTCCCGGGGAAGGCCACTACAAGGAGGTGCTCCCGCCCATGGAGATCGTGGAACAGCTCCTGCCGGAATTCCTGGATGCCGGAGTTCAGGGCCTTGAGATCAATTACCCGGGCCATATTCCCGGCCACCGCAGGACCCTCAACGCCTGGGCCGCCAAACACGGCCTGGTGGCCACGGGCGGTTCCGACTGCCACGATGCCGTCAACCGCCCCATCGGGGTGGAGGGTATCCCGGAAAGTGCGTTCCACCGTTTCAAGGCAAAGATCCCCCCCTTTCAAGCATAACCGGGAAAACATCCTCAAAATATAGATAACCTCAAGGAAAAGGAGTGAGCCATGTTTGACTTTCTGTTGAACCAGGAGCAGCTGAAGTTGAGGGACGAGGTAAGAGCGTTTGTCAAATCGATCCCAAAATCCATGATCCTCGCCATGGACAAGGACGAGATCCAATTTCCCAAGGAGTTTCTCAGGGAGGCCGGGGCAAGAAACCTCATGGGGTGCCGCTATCCCAGGGAATGGGGCGGACGGGGCATGGACTGGCAGACCACCTGCATGGTGATGGAGGAGGTGGGCGTGCTGGGCTATATCTTTGCCTGCACCTTTGGGGTGGGGGCCGAGCTTGTGTGCGACGCCATTATTCTCCACGGCACCGACCGGCAGAAGGAGCGCTATGTCAAGCCCCTCCTGGCCGGCGAGATCTTTGCCGCCGAGTGCCTTACCGAGCCCAAGGGCGGCTCGGACTTCTTCGGTACCGCCACCACGGCCGAAGACAGGGGAGACCACTTTGTGATCAACGGCCAGAAGCGGTTCATCGTGGGGGGAGAGGGGGCCGACTATTTCCTTGTCTATGCCGTGACAGATCCCGGGGCCCCGCCCCACCAGGGAATCTCCTGCTTTATCGTGGACCGGTCCGAAGGGGTGAAGAGCGACTACCTGTACGGGCTCATGGGATGCAGGGGCGGCGGGGCCAGCCGGCTTGTGTTCAGGGATGTCAAGGTGCCGAAGGAGAACCTGCTCGGACAGCTCAACCAGGGGGTCAGGGTCTTCAACACCATGATGATCCCGGAGCGGCTGGGAACGGCCGCCATGACCATCGGTGCCGCCCGCCCCGCCCTGGAGGTGGCCACCACCTACACGGCCAAACGGAAGGCGTTTGGCCGGCCCGTGGCCGACTTCCAGGGAGTCGGCTTCCAGGTGGCGGAGGCCGCCACCCTTCTGGACGCCTCAAGGGCAATGATCCAGACCACGGCCCAGGCCGTGGATGCGGGCATCCCGGCCAGGCGAATCCGGCGGATGGTGTCCCAATCCAAGAAATTTGTCACGGAATCCTGCCAAAAGGCGGTCCACAACGCCATGCAGGTGATGGGGGGAATCGGCTACACCAACGTCTATCCGGTGGAGAGAATCTTCCGGGACCTGAGGCTCGCCTCCATCTGGACCGGCACCAACGAGGTGATGTCCATGATCATCGCCAACGAGTGGTACAAGGAATGGCGCTCCATGAAAGAGAGTAACCAGACAAGAGACATGGAAGAGGATGCGGCCGAGGCCCATGCCATGGATGAAAAGATCTTTGAATAGGAATTATTCGGGAACCGGCACCCGTGTGCCGGTTCCCGGGGGAAAGGTCATATGACGGAATTCATGATGTCCGGGTCACAGTTTCAACGCTTCAACGTCAGGTGATCCGGCTCACCGGTTCCGATTCAGGCGCTTTTCTCCATGAGTTTGGAGCGGTACTCCACAATGTCCTCGATGGTCAGCACTGGGAATCCTTGCTCATCGGCAAAGGCGATGATCTGGGGCAGCCGCGCCATGGTGCCGTCGGGGTTGGTCAACTCGCAGAGCACCCCTGCGGATGAGAACCCGGCAAGTGTCATCAGGTCCACGGTGCCCTCGGTGTGGCCCCTGCGCTCAAACACACCGTCCCGGGCGGCCCGCAAGGGAAACACATGGCCCGGGGAATGAATCGCCGCCGGTACTGCATCCTTTGCCGAGGCGCACCGGATGGTGGTGACCCGGTCCTGGGCGGACACCCCGGTGGTCACCCCTTCCGCCGCCTCGATGGAGACGGTGAACGCGGTCTGGTAGGCAGAGGTGTTGTGGCTGACCATCTGGGGCAATCCCAGCTGTTCGATCCTGTCATGGGTCAGGCAGAGGCAGACGATGCCGCTGCACTCCCGGATCAGCATGGCCATCTGCGACCTTGTGACGGTCTCGGCGGGGAAGATGAGATCCCCCTCGTTTTCACGGTCCTCGTCATCCACGAGAAGCACGCCTTTACCTGCGGTAAGGGCGGCAATGGCACGCTCCACCCGCTCAATTGAATTGCCAAACTTGGAAATAGAAACTTGATGCATACAAAACTCCCTTTTTATTATTAAACATTACCATAATATCAGGGGAGATGATGGGGGGTGGGACTACGCGACAAGGCCCGGGATGCATGAAGGGGCAAGCCCCGCAAACATATCCTGTAACGGCGCAAGGTCGCGGCAGTTCCAAACAAGGAAATGCAAACAGCCTGTTGTTCTCTCCCATCCGGACTGTAACCGTCGGCTCCGGAGTCTCACCGGATCTGCTGACCCTGTTAAAGCAACAGGCGCTCGCGGGCTTATTTGATTGCATCAAAATCACCGCCGGTGGGGAATTTCACCCCGCCCTGAGAATTCACGGGATGACTATATTCAATTTTAAAAATATGTCAATGGATAATTTTCAGCCCAAAGGTTTCCAGCCCATGTTGCTTGGTCAACTTTTCCTTATGATTTTGGCCCCTTTCCAACTTACTTTTTTTTCCATGGAAACAAGGATCAGCCGTTGTAATTTACTAAAAAAATATGCTATTTTCATTTGCTGACGAAATCTGTCTGTGGGAAAACCGTTCAAGGATTGAGACAACCGAACCAGAGGAGAACCCATGCAATATAAAAATAAACCTAGCGGAATGACAATCTCACTCCCCCTTTCAGGACTGTAATGATCGTTCAAAAAGCCATCATCCCAAGGGTCGTTGCCGTCGTTATGGCGGCAACGGCTCTCCTGACCTGCCTTCCTGGGCCCCTTGCCATTGCCGAAGAACTCAAATTCCAGCGGGCATTTAACACCAATACCTACAACAACAGCATGATCCAGGACAGGGACGGTTTTCTCTGGGTGGGAACGACCAAAGGGATTGTCAGGTATGACGGCTATGGCACAAAGGTCTACCAGGTGAAACCGGGCTCTTTGACGGCCTATTCCCCGGCCTTATTTGAGGATGATGAGGGCCTGTTGTGGATGGGAACAATTGGCGGGGGACTCAATGTGTTTGACAAGAAGAAAAACGCCTTCACCTATTACAGGGATGACCCCCATAATCCCAACACCATCAACTGCGACCAGTTCAACTGGGCGCCAAGAACCATCACCCAGGACAAGCAGGGGTTGATCTGGCTGGGAACCCAGGCCGGAATCAACAGCTTTGACAAGCGCACCTCTCTCTTTGCCGGTTACAGGCACGACCCTGAAGACCCGGACTCATTGATCCATGACTCCGTGTGGACCCTCATGGTGGATAGCCGGGACATGGTCTGGATAGGAACCGCTGCAGGCCTTGACTGTTTTGACAAGCAAACAGGAAAATTTACCCATTTTATCCACGATCCCGACAATCCCGACAGCCTTGGGAAAGGAATCGTCTACGCCATTGAAGAGGACATGGAGGGCACCCTGTGGATCGGAACGGGCCAGGGGGGACTCAACAGGCTTGACAGGACCACGGGCCGATTTTTCCATTACCGCCACGACCCGAAGGATCCCCACAGCCTTGCCCATGACGAGGTATACTCCATCACCGAGGATCTCCAGGGCAATCTATGGCTCGGCCGATCGTATTCCGTGGCCGTGGGCCTTGAGAAATTCGACAAATCCTCCGGCCGGTTCACCCTGTACACCCACGCTCACCATAATCCGAACTCCATCAGCGGCAACATCGTCATGGGCTGCTGCGTTGACCGGGCCGGCATCCTGTGGATCATTGAAAATACAGGCCCCATCGACAAGTATGACCCGAACATGAAACCGTTTGAGCTCTATCAGCACAACCCCGATATCAAGGACAGCGTCAGCTCCAATGTTGTTCCCTCCATCACGGAGGACAGCCGGGGCAACATCTGGATGGGCACCCAACTGGGAGGGCTCAACCGGTTTGACCCAAAGACCGGCAGCTTCACGGTATTTCAACAAGACCCGGCCAATCCCATGGGGATCTCGGACAACTATGTCTTCTCCATCATGGAAGACAGCGCCAACAACCTGTGGGTCTCCATGAACAACGGCATCCACGGTATCTTTGACCCGGATACGGGGCGCTTCAAGGAGCAATACAAGAACCCGGTCGCCCCTGTGGCGGCCAGGGGCATGGTAGAGGACCGCCTGGATCCCGATATTTTCTGGTTTGGCACCGAGAGCAACGGCCTGTTTCAATTCAACAGAAGGACAAACACCTTTAAACAGTTCAAAAACGATCCCAATGATCCCGGCTCCATCAGCATCAACAACATCGTCAATCTCTTCCAGGATGATAACGGAATGCTCTGGGTCCCGACCCAGGGCAGAGGACTTGACAGGTTTATCAGGGAAACAGGCGATTTCAAGCATCACCGGACGGATCCCGACGATCCTGCAACCATCAGCGGCAACACGGTCAATGACTGCCATGTGGACCGTGCCGGCAACTTCTGGGTAACCACGGGGGACGGGGGGCTGAACCGGTTTGACAAAGAGCGGGGCACCTTTGAGCGCTATACCAAAGCCCACGGCTTCACCACCATGGACCTGCGGGCCATACTCGAAGACGCAAAGGGAAATCTCTGGTTGGGCTCCGATGCCGGCATCATTGAGTTCAACATCGCAACGGAGCGGGTCACACGAATCCACACCCAGGCCTACGGGCTCCAGGGGGACGAATTCAGCATCTATGGAACCAGTGCCTGTAAGACCCGGGAAGGAGAGATGTGGTTTGCCGGGTTGAACGGGGTCAACAGTTTCTTTCCCGAAAAGATCCACACCAACCAATTCATACCGCCCATTGCATTGAACGCCATCCGCCAGGGAGACAGGGAGCTCAACCAGGGGATCTCCCCGGAGCGGATCGAAGCCATCCATCTTCCCTGGCAGAAAAATTCCTTTGAATTTGAATTTGTCGCCCTCAGCTATGCCCATCCGGAAAACAACCGCTACGCCTATTTCCTCGAAGGGTTTGAAACCGAATGGAACCACACGGGAACAAGGCGGTTCGGCAATTACACCAACCTTCCCGGCGGGGAATATGTCCTGAGGCTGTTCGGGTCCAACAACGACGGGGTGTGGAACACCGCGGGCCATGCCATCACAGTACGGGTGGACGCCCCGCCCTGGAAGCGCTGGTGGGCATGGATTATCTACCTGATCACCACCACGGCCCTCCTGACCTTTGTCGGGCTGTACAGCACCGAAGCCTACAAAAAAAAGCTCAAGGAGGAGAGAAGATTTTCCCAAAAGCTTCGCCAGATCGATTCAATGCGAAAAAAACTCATGGAAAAGCAGGTAACGGTGGAGCTTGAGCTGAGGCAAAGCCGGGACACCCTTGAAAATACCGTAAACGAGCGCACAATGGAGTTGAAGATCGCCAAGGAAAAAGCAGAGGCGGCCAACCGCGCAAAGAGCGAGTTCCTTGCAAACATGAGCCATGAGATACGCACCCCCCTGAACCTGATCATGGGATTTTCCGAAACCCTGGAAAAAGAACTCATCAACAGCCGGCACAGGGATTACATCGCAACCATCCGCTCCAGCGGCAAATCCCTGTTGACCCTGCTCAACGATATTCTGGACATCTCCAGGGTGGAGGCGGGAAAAATGCGTATCGAATACAAACCCTTTGACCTGGAAAACCTTTTAAACGAAATCGAGCAGATCTTTACCAAAAAGATCGAACAGAAACGATTGAATTTCATCCTTGACCTGGCCCCGGCCCTCCCCAAATACATCATCCTGGATGAAACCCGGTTACGGCAGGTGCTGCTCAACATTGTCGGCAATGCCATCAAGTTCACCGACCATGGCCATGTCCGGCTCTCCACCCGTTTCCCGGGCGCGCCCGGGCAGGGGGAGTCATCCGACCTCATAATCACGGTGGAAGATACGGGCATGGGCATTGCCCCAAACCAGACAGAGAAAATATTCGGGGTATTCACCCAGCAGAAGGGCCAGGACCAGAGCCGATACGGCGGCACCGGCCTGGGACTTGCCATCACCAAACGGCTTGTGGAAATGATGAACGGCTCCATCTCCGTGACATCGCCCCCTGGACTGGGAACCACATTTACCGTCATCATCCGGGGGGTCAAGAGCGCGTCGGCCGAAAGATTTTTCAATGACCATGGCCTCCCCCATGCCGTGCCCGAGCAGTCCTGGCGGACAAGCCCCCTGGCTCTGGCCAATACCATAAAACCTTTGTCAACGGAATCGATCCGGCAGCTCTCCTCCCTTATCACAATCCTGGAAGAAATCAGGGAAGAAACCTGGAATGATCTCTGCGACGCCATGATCATTGAGGACATTAAGAACTTTGCCCTTACCATCGAAGGGCTGGGCAAGGAGCATGACAAGGAGATCCTCGATCTATGGGGAAAAATGCTCATGGAACAGGCCCAGGCTTTTAACATTGAAGCACTCTCTTCGACCCTGAAAAGCTTTCCGGAAATCATCCAGGCCCTGTCGAGCCTGCTGCCGGCAGAAGAAGAGATGAAATGCACATAACCCAATGGAGATATCATATGAACAACAAAAAACCCCTTGTTCTGGCGGTTGACGACAACCCCCAGAACCCGCAGTTCCTCGGGAAACTGCTTTCGGAGAACGGCTATGAGGTGGGTGTTGCCCAGGATGGCATCCAGGCATTGACCTTTTTGAAAAAGAACCAGCCGGATCTCGTTCTTCTGGACATCATGATGCCCGGCATGGACGGGTATGGGGTGTGTGAAGAGATCAAAGCCAACCTTGGCACCCGGCACATTCCCGTAATTTTTCTCACGGCCAAAACGGAAACAGAAGATATTGTCAAAGGCTTTGAGGTGGGCGGGGTGGATTATGTGGTCAAACCGTTCAATTCCGCCGAGCTCCTTGCACGGGTTCGCACCCATGTGGAGATGAAAATGCTCAGGGGCCTGCTCCCCATCTGCTCAAGCTGCAAGCGCATCCGGAACGATGCCGGATTCTGGGAGCAGATCGAGGCCTATATCGAAGCCCATTCACAGATTCTGTTCAGCCACAGCCTGTGCCATGAGTGCATGGGTAAACTCTACGGGGACAAGGAGTGGTACAAAAAACGGCTTTCCAAAAAGGAACCCAAGGACTCATGAACGATCCGGGCCGGTGAGTTCCCCGTTTTCCACCACCATCCGGCCGTCCACGATCACATGGGTGACATCACTGCCCTTTGCCCCATGGACCAGGCTTGCAAAGGGGTCGTAAACAGGCACCAGGTGGGGCTTTCCCAGGTTCACAAGGATGATGTCGGCCCGCTTGCCCCTTGTGAGGGAGCCGATCTTCCGGTCAAGGCCCAGGGCCCTTGCCCCGCCCAGGGTGGCCAGGGTCACCACCTTTCTTGCCGCAAGCACCCCGGGATCGGCACAGGCAGCCTTGTGCAGCTTGGAGACCATGTCCATCTCCTGGAAGAGATCCAGGTTGTTGTTGCTGGCGCTGCCGTCGGTGCCAAGGCCCAGGGTAATCCCGGCATCCATCATGCCTGGCACGGGCGCAATGCCAGCGGCAAGCTTCATGTTGCTCTCCGCGCAATGGGCCACCCCTGCCCCCCGCTTTTTGATAATGGCCATATCCGCTTCATCGATCCACACGCAGTGAACCAGCAGGCAGGTGTCATCGATGATACCAAGGTCGTCCAGGTATCGGACCACGGAGCGGTCCCCGCACCGGGGGATCTTGGTTGTTTCCGCCCCTGTCTCCGCCACATGGATCTGGAACAGGACGTTTAGATCCCTTGCCGCCTGTCTGGCCGTAACAAGGGTGGCTTGCGAACAGGTGTAGGGGGAATGGCAGAAGATCGACGGCATGATCAATGAAGAGCGGCCGGTCCAGCGCCGGACAAATTCCACGGCCGCGGCAACGTTCTGTTTGGGATCAGGCACACCCGGAGCCGGGAAATCGATGACCCCCTGGCCGGCAACCATCCGGATGCCCGACAAAAGGGCGGCCTCCGCCACCCCATCCCCATAAAAATATCCGTCGCAGCAGCAGGTGGTGCCGGACAACAGCAGCTCCTCACAGGAGTGCCGGGCCCATTTTCGAACCGACGCCGGGGTAATCTGTTCCGCCTCGGCCGGAAAGATGTGCTCAAAGAGCCACACATCCAGGGGCAGATCGTCGGCAAGCCCCCGGAACAACGACATGGGAAGATGGGTGTGGCAGTTGACAAGGCCCGGCATGACCACGCATCCCGCGGCATCGATCACCCTTGCCCGGGCGGGCATTGGAATGGACCCGGCAGGACCCAGGGCCCGGATTTCGCCATCTTCAACCAAAAGCGATCCGTTTTCAATGACAGACGAATCCTCCGCCATGGTAAGAAGGATGCCGTTCCGGATGAAAAGCTGGTTTGCCATGATTCCCACCTCAATGATTTTTAGCCTGGGTCTGCCTCACCATTGCCTCCCGGTTCTTCCCCCGGACCGAGTGACAGCACCAGGGCTTCCAGTTCAACCCGGGTGTTGAGGGCCGGGTCGTCCAGGACCCGGTCAAAGAGGCGGTTCATCACCCGGCCCACCGCCGGTCCCTGGGGGATATTCAGCAGGGCCATCACATCTTTTCCGCTGACGGCAAGGTCCCGGACGCTGAACCCGCCCCCACCGTTGCGGCGGATCTCCGCCAAGAGCTTGTTGAGCCGGACCCGGATATCCCCGAGAGTATAGGGCCGTTTTGCCAGGTTGCCCCCCATGTCCGCGATCCTGATGCGCATGAACTCCCGGTAGGTCACCCCGTGCCGTTCCAGGAGCACCAGGATACGGCGGGCCGCTTTCGGGGTGGTTTCCCCGGTCAACGGCCGCATATGCACCCGGATGACGGCGTCAATGTAGTCGATCTCCTGGTTGGAAAACTTCAGCCTTTCCAGGTCCGCGACAATTTCCTCCCGAAACTCTTCATGCCCGTGGAAGGTAAGCCTGCCCTCTTTTTCCACGGCCGCCTCAAACTTTCCCGCATCATGGAGAAAGCCTGCCAATCTCAAAAGGGGCCGCCGGGGGGAGAGGGAATCCCCCACTATCATGCAGTGTTCAAACACGGTCTCTCCATGATAAGGACCGCCGTCCAGGTCAACCAGGCGGGCCAGGCAGGGAAAGACGGCTTTTAACAGCCCCGTCTCCTGGAGAGTATTGAAGAAGAGCGATGGCCGGTCATGGCCCATGGCCTTGAGGATCTCGCCCCGGATGCGCTCCTTTGCCACCCGGGTCCCGGCAAGGTCCCCATGGCGTTGGATGGCGTCAAAGGTTTCAGGCGCAAGCCTCCCCTTGAGCTGGGAGACAAACCGGCAGGCCCTCACCATTCGCAGGGGGTCCTCGAGGATTCGGCTATCCCCGTCCCGGGTGAACCGGATAATGCCCTGTTCCAGGTCCTGTTGCCCGGAAAAGGGATCGATCACGGAGCCGGTCACAGGGTCCCAGGCCATGCTGTTAACGGTGAGATCCCGTTTTTCCAGGTCGGACTCGGGAAAATCAGAGGGCCTGCCCCGGAGGGTGGCCACCTCGATGCCGTTGACCAGGCAGAGATGAAAGCTTTTCCCCACCGTCCGGACATGCTGGTCCTTAAAAATCTTCTGGATCTCGGCAAGGGAGGCGTTGGTGACGATATCCACGTCCGACGGCCGCTTTTGGCTCACCATGTCCCTGACCGCCCCCCCGGCGATATAGGCCTTGCACCGGTTCCCGGCAAGCCGTTCAAGGATGAGTTCAACCCCATCGTTCAATACAGGCGCCATCAGTCGGTTCCGTTGCTCCACCGGGGAACCAGGTCGTGGTCCACGTGCAGGTGATCCAGTATCCGTGCCACCACCGTGTCCGCCAGGGCCTCCATGGTGGAGGGAAAGGTATAGAACGATGGGGAGGGGGGCAGGATGGTGGCGCCGGCACGGCAGGCACGGGTCATGTTCTCCAGATGAATCAGGCTGAAGGGGGTCTCCCTCGGCACCAGGATCAGGGGACGTCGCTCCTTGAGACAGACATCGGCGGACCGGGTGATGAGATTGTCGGCAAAGCCCGCCGCAATGTTTGCAAGGCTCTTCATGGAGCAGGGAACAACGGCCATGCCCGAATGCACAAAGGACCCGCTTGCGGGGGAGGCCGCGTAATCGGTCTGTTCAAACACCTTGATGCTGCTCTCTTTATGGCACACCACCCCTTTTGTTTTCAGAAACGCCTCAAGGCACTCCCCGGGCTCAAACCCCAGTTCATGGGCCAGCACCCGGAACCCGCCCTCGGACACCATGAGAATCACCCGGCAGGGGGACGCGACAAGGGCCTTTACCAGCCTGATCCCGTAAACAACGCCCGAGGCGCCGCAGATGGCCACCACATAGGTTGGTTGTGTTTTCATCCCACCATGACCTCGGTCAAAACCCCTGCAAGAAGGGTGATGGAAACAACGCTGTTGATATGAAAAAAAGCGATGTTGATGTGGGTGAGGTTATCCGGCTTGACGAGCTGATGCTCGGCAACAAGCAACAGGGCGATCCCCCCCAGGAACCAGAGAAATACCGGGGCCATGCCAAAGGCAAGGTACATGGCAAAGAAGAAAACAAGGGTACCCAGGTGGAGAAGGGAGGACAGGGCCATGGCGTTTCCGGGCCCGATGGCGGACGGAATGGAGTAAAGCCCCTCCCCTGTGTCAAATTCCGTGTCCTGGCAGGCATAGAGGATATCAAACCCCGCGATATAGGTCATGAGGGCCAGGGTGAGAAAGATCACCCCAAGACTAAGGGTGCCTGTCACGGCGATCCAGGCCCCCAGGGGCGCAAGGGAGATGGCCGCCCCCAGGTAAAGGTGGCAGTAGGGGGTGAACCGCTTGGTATAGGAGTAGAACAGGAGGAAAAAAAGCACAGGAAACGAGAGCCGGAAGCAGAGGGTGCCCAGCATGGCTGCGGCAAATATGAACAGGGCCGAGGAGACCCCCACAAACAGGGCCGCATCTTTTTTGGACAACAGGCCCGCCGGGATCTCCCGGTTGGCGGTCCTGGGGTTCTCCCTGTCAATATCCGCATCCAGAATCCGGTTGAACCCCATGGCGGCGGATCTCGCCCCCACCATGGCGGCAAGTATCCATAGGAGCACGGACACCTTCGGTTCATGAATCTTCCAGGCCAGGATCACGGCGGAAAGGGCAAAGGGAAGGGCAAACACGGTGTGGGAAAACTTGATCATTCTCCCGAAGAGGAGGATCTTCTCCTTAACAATCGACTTCATTCTTTGACACATCTCCTGAACGGTTCTACTTACAGCTCCTTGCGTATGAATAGAGCCCGTTTGTTATTTAATCGGTTACGCCTGCATCAATTGGCGTGCCGACATCCATGGGACCGGCGGGCAACCCCCATTTCCCATGAAGACCGGCACAAAATTCTCTAATATAGTCCATAAACGGCAGAATTACAATCAGGACATCGCCCCTCCGGGGTGATAAAACTTCGCACCCGGTAGGCCACCCGCTTCACCAGCAGGGCGCCGCAGTCGTGGCACAAGGTGTTCTCGCTATCAAGTCCGGGAACGTTCCCGGTGTAGACATATCTCAAACCCGCGGCCTTGCCGGCGTCAAAGGCACGCTCCAGGGACGAAAGGGGGGTCGCCCCCCGGTCGGTCATGCGGTAGCAGGGATGAAAACGTGAAACGTGCCAGGGGGTCTCCACCCCCAGCTCCCCGGCAATGAACGCGGCAATGCCCTCCACCTGGTCCCTGTCGTCGTTGAGCCCGGGGATGAGCAGGGTGGTCACCTCCACAAGTATCCCAAGGGACTTCATCAGCTTGAGATTCTCCTTGACCGGTTCGATCCTTGCCTTGCAGTACTTCCGGTAAAACCCGTCGTCAAAGGCCTTGAGATCCACATTGGCCGCATCGATATAGGGGCCGATGGTCCGGATCAATGCTTCACTCATGTATCCGTTGGTGACGATGATGTTGTAAAGCCCCTCGTGGGCGGCAAGTTTGGCGGTCTCAAGGACAAGTTCCGCAAACACCGCAGGTTCGGTATAGGTGTAGGCGATGCTTGCGCAGTTTGCCTGGACGGCCTGGGCCACGATCTCCCCCGGCGCCGTGTCCACGCCCTGGATGAGCCCCTTGTTGTCCGTGGGCATCTGGGCGATGTCCGCGTTCTGGCAGAAGCTGCACCTGAAATTGCAGCCCACCGTGGCCACGGAAAAGGAGAGGGAGCCGGGCTTAAGATGAAAGATGGGCTTCTTCTCCACAGGATCGATGCCCCTTGCAATGACCTTTGGATAGACCAGGGAAACAAGGGTGCCGTCCCGGTTCTCCCGGACATTGCAAAGCCCCCTTTTTCCCTTGTCGATGATGCAGAAATGGTTGCAGATCCCGCAGCGGACCTTATCGTTATCCAGTTTTTCGTAAATTAATGTTTTCATCTCCCTCCTCCACCAGGACACTTGCGAATCCTGAAACCGGGTTGTAGGGCCTTAGATCCTTTATCCTCAACGACAGTGGACGGGTCCTGAACTTGGGAACCGGCTCGATCTTCATGATGATCATGGTGCCAAGGGGGGAACGCTGCACCAGGGGCTGGCGCTCCATGAAGCCCGCGATCCGGCTTGCGCTCCATGGGTACTGAAGGGTGGTTCTCCAGGCAAGGGGCACATCCCCCAGAATGGCATGGATCATCCGTTTCAACTCCCAGATGCTGAAGTAGTGGGCACGGGACAGGGTGTTGGTGACAAAGATCCGCTTGACCCGCCGCATGAGGTTAAGGGGGGCGTGTTTGTTCAGCACCCCCAGCACCACGGAATGCCTGGCCACCCTGCAGGCCTCTTCAATGGCCTTGGCGGGCCGCTCCGTAAACTCGAGACTGGCGAAAATCATGGCGTGATCAAAGGAATTGTCGTCAAAGGGAAGAGCTTCGGCAACCCCCCGGTGAAGGTCGACCTTGTCCGGGAGGCGCTCCCGTGCGATGTCCAGCATATAAGGGGAAGGATCTATTCCAGTGAGATGAAGCCCAGAAGAAAGCAGGGGTTCAAGGCTCTTTCCCGTTCCGCACCCGATATCAATCAGCCGCTCCCCGCTGTGGGGGGCCAGCATCCCCATGAGCAGGTCCATCTCCAGATCAAAGGCGTAGCCCTGCTTTGCCTTTTCAAACCAGGCATCGTATACGCTTGCATCCTTGAAATCAAATACATGTCCCATAATGGTACATTATTATTCCAAATCATGGTAATCTATCAAGGTCAATTTTTCATTATTGCATATTTCTATGACCAATCCCCATTCCATCAGGTGTTTCAATTTGACAAACCATGGCAACCCCCATAGATTTTATCCTTTTAACCAATGTTCGGGATGGCATGGTTTTACATGCCGTCCATCAAAACCAAACTTTCAAAGTTGCGTTTTTCAACCCCAAGGCAGGTAAAGATGATAATAGAGATAGACGGGCAGGGACTTGCGTGCCCAGCCCCGGTACTGAAGACAAAAGAGGCGATCGAAACCCGGAAACCGGAACAGATCCGCGTGATCGTGGACAACGATGCGGCTGCGGAAAATGTGAGCCGGTTTCTCACCTATAACGGCTTTGAGGTCTCGGTGGATTCAGACGGCAGAACCTCGGTGATCGAGGGCATCAGGGATATCACGGCCGGGGAGGCATCCCTGCCGGAAAAAATGGAAGAGGACGAGCAGGAGCACCAGAAGATCATGGTGATGATCGCCTCCCAGACCATTGGCAAGGGGGATGACCTGCTCGGCGAGAAGCTCATGGCAAGCTTTGTAAAGACCCTGAAGGAGATGGGGGAAGACCTGTGGCGGGTGGTGTTTGTCAATGCGGGGGTCAAGTTCACCGTCGAAGGGTCACCGCTGCTTGAGGATATCCAGGCCCTTGAGGAGCAGGGGGTTCACATCCTGGTGTGCGGCACCTGCCTCACCCATTTTGATCTTCTGGAACAAAAAAAAGTGGGAGAGACCACCAACATGCTGGACATCGTCACCGCCATGGAGCTTGCGGACAAGGTGATCAACCTTTAGAGCCCCGCTCTTGCCCCCCCTAATTATTGTCAACAAAGAAATCATCAATCAGGTGCTGCCGCTTCAACCCGTTTCCATAATCGGCAGCACTTTTTTTATCGGCAAACCGTGATATCCGCACGATGAACCAGGTGCGGCCCCCGCCGTCGGCCTTGTAGACATAGGCATCCAGCCCTTTGCCCTTGAGCTTTGCCACATAGGCGTCGGCATGCTTTTTCTTGAGATAGGCGGCCACCTGGATGGTGAACTGCTTGGGGATCGCCACCTCAACCTTCTTCACCTCCGGCGTCTTGGGGGCGGACTGGAAAAGATGGGCCACGGTGTTAACCATGAAGCCGAGGATAACAACGGCAACCACCACTCCCAGGCCCCTTTTCAGGGCGGTTTGAAGGGTTTTCCGCTCCCGGAAAAACGTGTATCCCCGTTTCAGGAGCGCCGCCGTGCCGTTAACCACCATGGGCAGGCCCAGTACCGCATTTTTCACCATCCGACCGATCCCCCTGGCGCCCCTGCCCAGTCCCCCGGCCAGGTTGGACAGGTTCACCCCGGAGGAGCGTTTGAACCCGGTGGCAGGGAAAGCCGGACGGGCCAGGGTTTCGGGTCCCAACAGTTCGTTGATGTCGGACAGGGTCTCCGGGCTCACCCCGACCCCCGACCTTACCATCTTGTACACCTTCCGGGCCACGAAGTCGGTCCGGCCGGATGCCACAAAGAGTTCGGCCACAAGCTCCCGTATGACGGGATGGTCCAGGTGCTCCTCGGCCACAAGAGTAAGGATCTCATGGTCCTCCCTTCCCGGGGTGGTGCCATTGCAGAGCCGCTTCAGCCAGAGCAGGGCGATCTCCTCCTCCTGGGGAGCCATGCGCAGAAACGCTTTCACCGCCCGGTCAAAGGCAGGGTTTTCAAGGGTTGAGGTGAGGCTGAACCTTGCCAGGGCCCCGGCAAGGACCAGGGCGACCCGCCGTGCCCTGAACGGAGAGATCAGGGCTGTGTCATAGAGCCGCAGGGCCTTCAGGAACCGCTGTTCGCTCCGTCTGACAATACCGGCCCGCTCCCAGGTCTCGGCCTCTTTGACCCGGGCGATCACCAGGCCCTCCCCCATACGGTTCATGGCGGCTCCGACTATAATATAAAGGGCCGAAAAGAGAACCAGGGCAATCAGGAGATCATGGCCCGGGAAAATGCCGTTCACCAGGGGCATGGCCCAGAAGACCAGGGGAATGCCCAGAATCGATACCATCCAGAGACAAAGGGTTGTATGGCGCAGCATCCGCATCATGGCGTCACCTCCTGGCAAAGGATCTGGTCCTCTTTCAAGGGCACCTGGAACACCCGTGGGGCCTCCCCGTCCTCGGGCGCGCACCCCGTGACCGCATCCACGGCCTCGAACCGGATGCCCCCGGGAATGGGGAACTCCCGTTCAGGCTCGTTTTTCAGGGCCTCTTTCATGAACTCCGCCCAGATGGGAGCGGCCGCCCGGCCGCCGGTGACGCCGATCCGTCCCTTGACTGCAAGCTTCTTCTTCCTGTCAAACCCCGTCCACACCGATACGGAAAGGGAGGGGGTAAACCCGGTGAACCAGGCATCATTATAGGAATCCGTGGTGCCGGTCTTGCCTGCGGCCGGCCGGGTGAAGCCGAACCTGCGAACATTGCGGCCGCTTCCGTTGTCCACCACCGACCGCATCATGTCCACCACCTGAAACGTGGTTTCAGGGTCCAGCACCCGTTTGCCCTGGGCAATGTGCTCCTCGATCACCCGTCCAAAGGGATCCTCCACCCGCCAGATGAGAAAGGGTTCATGGCGGACCCCGTTGGTGGCAAAGGTTGCAAAGGCCGACGCCATCTCCAGGGGGGTGACTCCGCAGGTCCCAAGGGCAATGGAGTAGATCTCCTGAAGCCGGCTCTTGATGCCGCAAAGATGTGCCGTCCGGATGACCGAAGCGGGTCCGGTTCTCTCCACAAGCTGGGCTGCGATGGTGTTGACCGAATGGGTCAGGGCCTGCTTCAGCACCATCCCCCCCTTGAAGCGCCGTTCGAAATTCTGGGGCCGCCAGGCAGGGGCGCCGTTGACCGTGATGGTCACGGCCTTGTCCTCCATGACGCTGGCCGGATTCAGGCCCAGGTCGTTCAAGGCGGCATAAAAGAGAAAGGGCTTGAACCCGGAGCCCGGCTGACGGCGGCTCTGGACGGCCCGGTTGAATTCGGTCTGAAAATAGTCCCGGCCCCCCACCATGGCCTTTACGGCGCCGGAACCGGTATCAATGGCGACCAGGGCTCCCTGGGGCAGGGGTGCATCCCCCGGGTTGAGCCCCATCATGGTATCCAGACGAAGGAGCCCCTTGGCAACGGCCTGGTCGGCAGCCGCCTGAAGCCGGGTATCCAGGGTGGAATACACCTTGATGCCCCCGTGGAAAACAACCTCCTCCCCGTACTTTTGCACCAGCCGGTTGATGAGCGCATCCACAAAATAGGAACCGGTCCTGGAATCCCCCTGCCGGGAGAAGAGCTGCGGCCGGGTGGCCATGGCTTCCCGGGCTTCCGGCTCCTCGATCGCCCCCACCTCCACCATCCGTTTCAGGACGACGTTCCGCCGTTTCAACGCCCTGTCATAATGACGAAAGGGATTGTACCGGGTGGGGGATTTGGGAAGTCCTGCCAGGAGCGCGGCCTGGCCCAGGTTGAGATCCGACGCCGGGATGCCGAAATAGAGCTGGGACGCCTTTTCAATGCCCTGGGCCCCTGCCCCGAAATGGATCTGGTTGATGTAGGCGTGGAGAACCTCCTGCTTGGTGCTGGTGGCCTCGATCTGGAACGCCACCAGAAGCTCCCTGAATTTCCGCAGATAGGTTTTTTCAAAACTGAAAAAGAGATTCTTGGCCAGCTGCTGGGTGATGGTGGAAGCCCCCTGGATCCTGCCCGGCTCAAACAGGGTAATATAGAGCGCCTTGAGGGTTCGCAGTTTGTTCAGACCGTGGTGCTCCCAGAATCGATGATCCTCGGTGGCCACAACGGCATCCAGGAAATGGGTTGATACGGAAGTAAGCTGCACCGGCACACGGCCCCCAAGGGTCATGAGCCGCTCCCCTGAAACGGCAAAGATCTCGGTCTGGGGCACATCGATGATCCTGCCAAGGGGCTCCGGCACCCGGGGCAAATCCTTGGCCGCGATAAATATCAGGCAGGTCAGCAACAGAAAGGCCGTGCCTGCAAAAGCGAGCATGGCGTAAAAGGCAAGCCTCGCAACAGAGTAAATAGATTTTAAGGTGTTCATTGATCTCCCTTGGCAAGGCCCATGCTCAACCGCCACACGGCCCACTCCCTGGCCCTGACAAAGACGATCTTTGTGTGACCGTTCTCCCGGAACTCAAACCCGAGCCGTATATATCCCGATTTGGCCTCGTTCCAGATGCCGGCCCGGACAATGTGTCCCTTCTCCCTCAGCAGGGTTTCCGGGGTGGTGATCAGGTCCGGCTGCACCTCCTTTGGAAGGGAGAGAAGCACCTTGAAAAACCGGTCGGCCGGAAAAATCCGCCCGGCAAACCCGGGAATATCCTCAAGTTTGCCCGGAAAAGAGGTTTCCTGCTTTTCAAGGCCGGACAGAAAGGAATGATCAAGATCCAGCTGCCGGATCACCCGGTTGTCGGACCCGAGGAAATAGATCTCCAGCCCCTGGGAGGTGCCCTGGCAGAAGATCCGGGTAAGGCCCGGGCTGCCAAAGAGCCATACAAGTTCGGAAGGCGGGATCAATTCCGTTGCGATATCCGGCGCAAGCCCAAGGTAAAGCTCCTTGAACCGGTCACTGTCAAGGCTTGTCCACTGCCCCGGCAGCACGATCCCGGCAAGCTCGGCAAAGGTGGCGGCCACCTGGACCGCCCGCGCCGTATCCCGGCGCTCGGTCACCATTGAGTCAAGGGCCGTGTGGGCCCGGGAAGCCTGGTTGCCGGTCTGCCAGACGATCCCGATTTCAGGGCGCAGGGCGTTGGTGGAGGCGAGGTAGTTGCCTATCAGGCGCTCGCCCCAATCAAACCTGAATTCCGAAAATACGAGGGTAGCCAGAGCGACCAGGAGAAACAGGTTGAACAGGGACAGGGTTCTCTTGAGCCACTCGGAAACAGTGATTGGTTCATACCATTGTGTCATGAACGAGATTTATGCCTAAAATCACCAATTTTTGCAAGAAAATTCACGACTCCCTCCCATGTTGCCATGATCATAGGGCGTAAAACAAATATTGACAACCCACCAGGAATATTGTTATTTTATTCTTAACTGTGCCCGAACCTCTGCTACCGACTTGTTCGGTACTATGTTTGGGCCTTCTTGTTTTTGGAATATTAATTTATAAAATGACCTCACTTTCTCTTCCCAAACCCCATCAGAGCTACGCTCAACTGGTTGATCTTCTGGAAAAAAGAGGGATGATCATACCGGATAAAAACCGTGCTGAAAGAAAACTATCACAAATTGGTTATTACAGGCTTAGCGGGTTCTGGTATCCTTGTCGTGAATTTAAAAAAGACGCCAGAGGTCAACAGGTTATTAACAAACTGAATGGCAAGCCGGTAAGGGAAGATACCTTTCAGAAAAACATCAATTTTAACGACATCATCCAGTTGTACCTCTTTGATAAAAAGCTCAGGTTGTTAATGCTCGACGCAATTGAACGAATTGAAATCCAGATTCGTTCGGTTATCGCCCATGAGGTTGGATATCATGATCCTCTTGCCTACGAAAATCAAGTTTTTATGAATCCAAAGAAATGTGAGGACTGGTATGATCCCAAAAGAAAAAAAATCAGAAATTTTTGGAAAGAATGGAGAATAAGCCATTCAAACAAAATAAAAGCCAGCCGTGAAGAGTGTATAAAGTGGCACCTATCGAACTCCAAGTCCATACCGATTTGGGTAGCGGTTGAAGCTTGGGATTTTGGAACCATGTCGAAATACTATGAAAATCTTAAGCGTAAATATCAAAACAAGATCTCTTCGAGACTGGGTATTTCTAACCCGGTCGTATTGAAAAAATGGTTGCAGGAAATCAATATTCTTCGGAATAGATGTGCCCATCATACAAGGATTTGGAATCAATCCTTTCGGAATCCTCTTCCTGTACTGTATAATCCATATTTTAATGCCCTGAACCTCGATAGGAATGCATTAAAAAGGAATTACGGTATGATTTGCGTACTTTGGTTCCTGGTCAAAAGAATTGGCCCAAGTTCAAGTTGGTTAAATTATGTAACTGACTTAATAGACTCCAAACCGTCCATGGATAGTTGTCCCAATACTGCAATGGGCTTCCCAGACAATAATCGAATTATCTTTTCCTGATTTCTCCGTTCATGCCCCGGAACCGGTATGCATGAATCTGCCCCGTCCCGGTACCTTCCCTGAAAAAGGGAATGCGGAGAAAGGTGGATTTATGGAACAACCCGCTATGGTTATTTCTGTTCTTTTTTAAATCGGGAGCGCTTCTTGAACCACTCCTGGTCACCATACAGTTTTTCCAGGCATTCCGGGCAGAGACCGTGGCTGAAGAGAGCGTCCGATCGGCTCTCAATATATATCTCTATCTGGTTCCAGTATCCTTCATCGTCCCGTATTTTCTTGCAGGAACCGCAGATGGGAAGCAATCCGCTCAAGGTTTTGATTTCGGAAAGCGCCTTTTCCAGTTCCCTGTTTTTATCTTCCACCTCACGGGTATACTGAAGAAGCCTGTCTTCAGAGTTTAACAGCCTGAGCCCCACGGCAATGCGGCTGTGCAGTTCTCCGCTGTGAACCGGTTTTGAAAGGAAATCGCAGGCACCGCTGTCAAGGGCCTTGATAATATCCTTTTTTTCGTTTTTGACCGTAAGAAGTATTGTGTAGATCAGCGGTCCCCCCTCCCGGTCGTTCAGTTCCCTGCAAATTTCAATGCCCTCCATCCCCGGCATGATCCAGTCAAGGATGGCAAGCCTGGGGGGCTTCTCCCCGGAGAGCGCATCAAAGGCACTTTTCCCATCTTCAAACGACACAACCTCATAACCTGACTTTTCCAGGTTTTTGGTGAGGGCCAGCCGTGTCATGGTATCGTCATCGGCTACCAGAATCTTCATTTTCCCGTCTCCTGATTTAAAAAAACAATTATGCACCGGGCGTTCCCATGGGATTCCCCCGGACAAAGCGTCCCCGGAGGGAAACCCGGGGGCTTTTCCTGATGCCGGCCCCGGTAACTACGAAGAGAGCTATTCCTCTGCCGACCGGCAAAGGGTCTCCCAGTCGGTCTGGATCAAGGCCTCCCGCAGACGCTCTATTTCCCTTTCAAGAAGAGTGAGATCAATGGTTGCAGACATGGTTTTCTCCTGCCTGGCAAGGTTTTCGATCTCCACGATCATCTCTCTTACTTTTTCCCCCCCGGCATTTGCCACCAGTCCCTGGAGACGGTGGGCGTTTTTATAAATGAGATCCGGGGCCTCTTTCGTGACCGCCTCTTTCAATTCTTCAAGATAGCCGGATACATCGCCCAGGAACGCCTGTATCAGCGCGTCGATGATCTCCGGGTCACAGCCGCTGATATCAAGCAGGATTTCCGGATTCAGCACCACTGGTTCCAGGGTATCTCCCTCTACCTCCGCCACTCCGCCCGGGCCGGGGGTGGCAGCAAAATACTTTTCCAGGACCGAGAATACAGCTTTTGAGCTGATGGGTTTTGAAATGTAATCGGACATACCGGCCTCAAAACACTTTTCCCTGTCTCCCTGCATTGCCAGGGCTGTCATTGCAACGATGGGGATGGTTTCACCTTTTTTTCCCAGTTTGCGGATGAAACCGGTTGCTTCGAATCCGTCCATCACCGGCATGTTGATATCCATAAAAACAATGTCGTATTCTTCTTCCTCAACCATGGATACAGCATCCCTGCCATTGGAAGAGATCTCAACAATGCAGCCGTACTTTTTCAAGATTTCCACACCAAGCATCCGGTTCATTAGATTGTCTTCAACCAGAAGAACCCGGATATCCGGCAGCAGTGCCGGCACTTCAGGCAAATCCAGTTCCGGCACAATTTCAGACGTTTCCCTGTCGGAGTACGGCAGGCACAAATTAAACGAAAACACGGAACCTGAGCCCGGTTCGCTTTCCACCCGGAGTTCTCCTCCCATCATCCGCACGAGCTGGCGGCTGATGGGCAGGCCCAGCCCGGTCCCCCCATATTTCCGTGTTGTGGATTTATCAACCTGGGTGAATTGATCGAAAATGGCTTCAAGTTCCCCGGCAGGGATGCCAACGCCTGTATCCGTCACTGAAATTTCGAGGCGGCAGATATCCTTGTCTTCTTTTTCCGCTGCCACCTGGATAAGAATATGGCCTTTTTCCGTAAATTTGAGGGCATTCCCCGCCAGGTTAAGCAGGATTTGCCGGATGCGCGTGGGGTCACCGGTAAAACAGTCGGGAATGTCCAAGGGATACCATACAATGACCTCCACCCCCTTGTTCCGGGCCGAAAAAGCCATCACCCGGTCGATCTGCTCGACAATCTCCCTGAGATTGAAATCAACATTTTCAAGGGTGAGCTTCCCTGCCTGAATCTTGGAAAAATCCAGGATATCGTTCAGCACCGAAACCAGCATGCTTGCCGAACCGGAAATCGCTTTGGCATAATCCCGCTGCTTCGGGGTAAGTTCCGTTGTCAGGAGCAGTTCGGACATGCCCACAACGGCATTCATGGGCGTTCTGATTTCATGGCTCATATTTGCGAGAAATTCGTCTTTGGCAATATCCGCTTTCCTTATTTTCCGATTCAGAATAGCGAGATGACGGTTCCTGACAAACAGGACGCCAAACATTAAAATACCCGCAACAACTATTTTCCATATGGTTGAATAGTCAAACCCACTTTCATAACGAACAGCTATCCATTTATTGTATATTTTCTGCCGCTCCTCTTCCGTCATGGATAGAACCGCTTTCTGCAGGATATCATACAACACCTTATCATCGTTCCTGACAGCGATGGAAAGCTCATACTCAAAATCAAGCTTTCCACTGATTTTTATGTCCGAGAACCCCTGTTTACGGATACCGTAGCTTAGACTAACTACAGTATCGATAAATCCGAAAATTTCCTTTGACCTGACTTTTTTCAAACCGTCCTCCACATTATCCACTTCCATCAGGTCAACCCCCGGATATCTTTCCCTGAGTATTTGATAAAAAACATGCCCTTTTATTACAGCCAGTTTCCTGTCCAGAATCTGCTCTATTTTTTCTATAAAGAGTTCATCTTTTCCAGTGGCGACGACCACGGGAAAACTTAGCAACGGAGTAGTAAAGTTCAGATATTTTTTCCGGTCTTCGGTCTCCGAGGCAATGGAGAGGATATCGCATTTTCTTTGTTGGGCAAAAGCAAGAGATTCGCTCCAGGTGGACGTTTTTACAACATTGATTTTCTTTTCAATACGCCTGCTGATAATTTCCATGAAATCGGCAGCCATTCCTTCATGCTTCCCCTGGTCGTTCAGTTTCTCCAAAGGCATCCAGTCCGGATCGACACACATTGTAACCGGGCCCCTTTGCTTAAGATAGGCTTGTTCCTCACGGGAAAAAAGCATTCCATATTTATCCTGGATTTCACCCAGCCATTTTTCTTTCAGTTTTTCTATCTCAGGGGGGGTGATGGAGGCATATGCCTTTTCAAACATCCTGTTCAGGACAGGCCAGTCTTTCCGGACAGCGATGTAAAGGGACGGTGCGACACTATCCATTTCATGGTGTATAAAAATTCCGGAAATTTTCAGGTTGTCCAGCAGATATTTACGGATACGATATCTTGCCACGGCCCCTATATCGATGGTTGCGTCGGCGATACCGGAACAGACTGCTTCAAAAGCTTCCTGCATATTTCGTACAGCCAGAACAGTCACTTTTGGATAATGTTTTTTGAAATACGCATCAGTGACAAAGCCCTTTGGAACGGCAAGTATTTTTCCATTGAGCTGTTCGCTTTCATCTATATCGGGGGAATCTTTATGGACAATGAAATTATTCTTACTGGTGTAATAATGCAGTGAATAAAATCCGTACGTCTCTCTTTCCCTGGTCTTAAATAAAGAATGAATGACATCGATTTCCCGTTCCTGGAACATCCGGTAAAGTTCATCCCATGTGTAGCCGTTAACAAATTCAACCCCTATCCCAATACGATCCGCAATCATTTTCACCAGGTCAGGACTTAGTCCCTGGGGCTGGTCTCCGAAAGCAAAATCAAAGGGCGGCCAGTCTATGCAGTTGGAAACCCGGATAACCGGATGTTTTTCCAGGAAGGCTTTTTCTTCATCGGTCAGCTTGATTCTTTCCTGTTTTGTTTTTACTTCCTCAGCAAACCATTTTTTTTCGAGTTCCGATATTTCCCGGAGTGTAACCCGTTCCATGGTTTTTTCAAGTATGCTGTGGAGTTCAGGCCAGTCATTTCTGATGACAAAATAAAGGGGAACGCTTTGACGGTTGTCAAACTGCTTCAGACGGCCGCAGGTTTTCAATCCGCTGAACATATTTTTTTTAATGACATATTTTGCTACCGAGTCAAATTCTATTGCAGCATAGGCCTTTCCGAGATAAACCGCTTCCAGTGTTTCACGGGTGGTTTCATATTCAATGTATTTTATATTGTGATAGTTCTCTTTTAAAAAACCTGCAAACAAGGTATCTTTCAGGACTGCAACGGGTTTGTCTTTCAGATCATTGAGTTCCCGGATGTCGGGGTTTTCCCTGCTTGTAACATACACAATGCGATTCCGGTAAAACGGTTTTGTATAAAGCCCATATTTTTTTCTCTCTTCGGACATGCCTACCGAATGAAGCAGATCGATCTTTCTATCATAAAACATCCTCAAAAGCTTGCTCCATGATTTGTCTCTTACATACTCAAGGGTAAAACCTGATTTTTGGGCCAGAAGATTAAGGTAATCAATACCAAAGCCAGTCGCGACACCACCATCATTGAGATCAAAAGGAGGCCAGTAAAAATTATTGATACGAACGACCGGATGTTCCACAAGAAATCTTTCTTCATCCTCTGTCAGAAAGAGTGCTTCCTTTTTCACTGTTTCATGATGCACAAGCCATTTCCGGCGGATTCTGTTCATCTCTTCAACAGTTACAGAATCCATGGCTTTGGCGAATATGGATTGAAGCACCCCCCAGTCATTTCGAATCCCCATGCGCAAATTGACACATTCATGATCACCGGCATCCAATTCTCCCGACACATTAAGACCTGTAAGCATATGCCTGCTTATAAGGTAATTTAATATGGCGATCTTCCCTAAAGCGGCATCCGCTTTTCCATATAATACGGCCTTAAGGGTGGAAAGGGGATCTTTTACGGCTAACAGCCTGATCCGGGGATATTCTTTAGTCAGAACCTCTTCACCAAAAGATCCCTTGGGAACTGAAACGGTTTTACCGAAAAGCTGATCAATCATTTCATAGCGGTGTTCTCTTCTGCTCACGATGACATTGGGATTTGACACATAAGGCTCTGAACAAATGAGGCACTTTTGCCTGTCATCGGTTTTGTCTATGTCGAGAATCACATCTATCTTTTTGTGTTTTATCATTTCGAGGAATTCATGCCTGTTGGGACCGGAGACATATTCAATACCGAGTCCCGTCTTTCTGCTTAACAGATCCATGTAATCAATTGACAGCCCTTTGGGACTTCCCTTTTCCCGGAAGTTAAAGGGCGGCCAGTTTTTTTCGTTGCTGACACGAATAACAGGGTGGGCTTTAATAAACTCTTTTTCTTTCTCTGTGAATTCAAGCGTTGAGCCTTCAGGCAGGGCCGCAAATAATATCAACGGCATCATCAATATAAAAAAGACGATACCCCATCCGGATATCAGGTTGATTTTTTTCATGGTTTCCCTACCTTCCGATACGTGACCGGGAAAGGGTCTCCCAGTCGGTTTGGCTCAAGGCCTCTTTAAGACGCTCTATTTCCCTTTCAATAAGAGTGAGATCAATGGCAGGGGGCATGGGTTTCTCATGCCTGGCCAGGTTTTCTATCTCCACGATCATCTCCCGGGCTTTTTCCCCCCCGGCATTTGCCACCAGTCCCTGGAGACGGTGGGCGTTTTTATAAATGAGATCCGGGGCCTGTTTTGTGACCGCCTCTTTCAATTCTTCAAGATAGCCGGACACATCCCCCAGGAACGCCTGAATCAGTGCGTCGATGATCTCCGGGTCAAACCCGCTGATATCGAGCAGGTTTTCCGGATTCAGCACCATTGGTTCCAGGGTATCTCCCTCTACCTCCTCCCCTCCGCCCGGGCCGGACGTGGAAACAAAATACTTTTCCAGGACCGCGAATATCGCTTTTGAGCTGATGGGCTTTGAAATGTAATCGGACATACCGGCCTTAAAACACTTTTCCCTGTCGCCCTGCATTGCCAGGGCTGTCATTGCAACGATGGGGATGGTTTCACCTTTCTTGCCAAGCTTGCGGATGGAACCTGCTGCTTCGAATCCATCCATCACCGGCATGTTGATATCCATAAAAATCATGTCATATTCTTTTTCCTCAAACGTGGATACAGCGTCCCTGCCATTGGAAGCGATATCAACAATGCAGCCGTACTTTTTCAAGATTTCCACACCAAGCATCCGGTTCATTAAATTGTCTTCAACCAGAAGTACCCGTATATCCGGCAGCAGAGCCGGCTTGTCCCGGGGCGGCCCGGGTCCGGAGTCGATCCTTGACGGCTCTTGTTCGAGGGGCATCCAGGCCTCCCTGAGCGTCCTGAAAAAATCGGCCGCACAAACGGGTTTATTAAGCCATGCAGCAAAATATGCCTGCATATCCAAAGGCAGCTTATCCAGGGGGATATTGGCGGAAAGAAGAATCAGCACGGTATCCTTCAAATCAGGATCGTTCTTTATAATTCCGGCAAGCTCCCCCCCGTTCATTGCCAGCATATCGAAATCCAGAAAAGCAATTTTAAAGGGACTGCCCCCGGCATGGGCCCTTCGCAGCCATACCAGGGCCTCTTCCCCCGAAGCAGCCGCGTCACAGGGAACATTCCTCTGCCTCAGATAGGCTGTTATGATCTCACGGTTGTTCTCATTGCCATTCACCACCAGTACAGGCACTCCAGACAAATCCAGTTCCGGCACAATTCCAGGCGCTTCCGCGTCAGAGTATGGAAGACATAAATTAAAAGAAAACACGGAGCCTGCGCCCTGCTCGCTTTCAACACGGAGCACTCCCCCCATCATCTGTACGAGCTGACGGCTGATGGGCAGACCCAGACCGGTCCCGCCATATTTTCGTGTTGTGGATTTGTCAACTTGAGTGAATTGATCGAAAATAGTATCAAGTTCCCCGGGAGGGATGCCAACGCCTGTATCCATCACTGAAAGTTCGAGAGAGCAAACATCCTTGTTTCCTTTGTCCTTTGTCACCTGAACCTGAATAAGAATATGGCCCTTTTCAGTAAACTTGAGGGCATTTCCCGCCAGGTTAAGCAGGACTTGTCGAATCCGCGTGGGATCACCTGTAAAACAGTCGGGAATGTCCAGAGGATACCATACAATCACCTCCACCCCCTTGCCCTGGGCGGAGAAAGCCATCACCCGGCCGATCTGCTCGATTATCTCCCTGAGATTGAAAGCGACATTTTCAAGTGTGAGTTTCCCTGCCTGGATCTTGGAAAAATCAAGTATATCATTCAGCACTGAAACCAGCATGCTTGCCGAACCGGAAATCGCATTGGCATAATCCCGCTGTTTTGGCGTAAGTTCCGTTGCCAGGAGCAGTTCCGACATGCCCACAACGGCATTCATGGGCGTTCTGATTTCATGGCTCATATTTGCGAGAAATTCGTTTTTGGCAATATCCGCTTTCCTTATTTTCCGGTTTAGAATAGCGAGATGACGGTTCCAGACAAACAGGATGCCAAACATTAAAATAGATGTAACAACGATTTTCCATATGGCTGAATAGTCACCCCCCCTTTCATAACGAACAGCAATCCATTTATTGTATATACGATGCCGTTCCTCTTCCGTCAGGGATAGAACCGCTTTCTGCAGGATATCATACAGCACCTTATCATCGTTCCTGACAGCTATGGAAAGCTCCTGCACAAGATCAAGCTTTCCACCGATCTTTATATCCGAGTCCCCCTGTTTACGGATATTGTAACTTATGGAAGCCAGAGCGTCGATAAGTCCGAAAACCGATTTTAACCTGACTTGACTCAGACCGTCTTCAACATTATCTACTTCAATCAGGGCAATGTCCGGATACTTTTCCATGAGTATTTCACGAAGAGCGCTCCCTTTCACGACCGCAAGCTTCCTGTCCAGGACCTGCTCTATTTTCTCTATAAAGAGCTCATCTTTCCCAGTGGCAACGACAATGGGAAAACTCAGCAACGGGGAAGTAAAGTTCAGATATTTATTCCGGTCTTCGGTCGCCATGGCAAGGGAAAGAATATCGCATTTCCTTTGTCGGGCAAACGCCATGGATTCGCTCCAGGCGGAAGTTTTGACAACATTGATTTCCTTTTCAATACGCCTGCTGATAATTTCCATGAAATCGGCGGCCATTCCTTCATGCTTCCCCTGGTCGTTCAGTTTTTCCAAAGGCATCCAGTCCGGATCGACACACATTGTAACCGGGCCCCTTTGCTCCAGATAGGCTTGTTCTTCGCGGGAAAAAAGCATTCCATATTTATCCTGGATTTCACCCAGCCACTTTTCTTTCAGTTTTTCTATCTCAGGGGGGGTGATGGAGGCATATGCCTTTTCAAACATCCTGTTCAGGACAGGCCAGTCGTTCCGGACAGAGATGTAAAGGGACGGTGCGACACTATCCCTTTCAGGGTTTGTAAAAGTTCCTGAAATTTTCAGGTTGTCCAGCAGATGCTTACGGATACGATATCTTGCCAAGGCCCCTATTTCAATGGTTGCGTCAGCTTTGCCGGAACAGACGAGTTCAAACGCTTCATGCATATTTCGTACAGCCAGAACAGTCACTTTTGGATGATGTTTTTTGAAATACGTTTCATAGAACCAGCCCTTTGGAACGGCAAGGCTTTTTCCATTGAGCTGTTCGTTTTCATCTATATCAGGGGAATCTTTATGGACAACGAACTTTTCCTTACTGGTGTAAAAAGGGAGTGAAAAAAATCCGTACGTTTCTCTTTCGCTTGTCTTAAATATAGAATGCACGACATCGATTTCCCGTTCCCGGAACATCTGCATGAGTTCATCCCATGTATAACCGTTTACAAATTCAACACCAATGCCAATACGATCCGCAATCATTTTCACCAGGTCAATACTAAATCCCTGGGGCTGGTCTCCGATGGCGAAATCAAAGGGCGGCCAGTCTGTTTCATTGGAAACCCGGATAACCGGATGATTTTCCAGGAAGACTTTTTCTTCATCCGTCAGCTGAATTCTTACCTGTTTTGCTTTAAATTTCCCAGCAAACCATTTTTTTTCGAGTTCCAATATTTCACCGGGGGTAAGCCGTTGCATGGTTTTCTCAAGTATGCTGTGGAGTTCCGGCCAGTCATTTCTGACAACAAAATAAAGGGGGACGTTTTGCCTGCTGTCAAACTCTTTCAGGTAGCCGCAGGTTTTAAATCCGGTGAACATATTTTTTTTAATGGAATATTTTGCCGGCGATTCAAATTCTATTGCAGCGTAGGCTTTTCCGCGATAAACCGCTTCCAGTGTTTCACGGGTGTTTTCATATTCGGTGATTTTTATATCCTGATAATTCTTTTTAAGAAAACTTACAAACGCGTTATTTTCATATACTGCAACGGTTTTGCCTTTCAGCTCATTCAATTCCCGGATATCAGGATTATCCCTGTTTGTCACATACACAATGCGATCCCAGTAAAACGGTTTTGTATAAAGGCCGATTTTTTTTCTTTCTTTCGACATGCCTGCCGAATGGAGCAGATCGATCTTTTTATCACTAAACATCTTCAGAAGGTTACTCCATGACATGTCTCTTACATATTGAAGGTTCAAACCTGACTTTTGGGCTAAAAGATTGAGATAATCAACACCGAATCCGGTGGCGAACCCACCCGCATTGATATCAAAAGGAGGCCAGTTGGAATTGCTGACAAAGATGACCGGATGTTCCACAAGAAATTTCTCTTCATCCTCTGTCAGAAACGTGGATCTCTTTTCCATTTTTTCATAATTCACAAGCCATTTCTGCCTGATCCTGTTCATCTCTTCAACAGTTACACCGGCCATGGCCTTGCCCAATATGGATTGAAGGAGCCCCCAGTCATTTCGGACACCGATGCGCAAGTTCGCATATTCATGATCCCCCATATCCAATTCTCCCGAGACATTAAGACCTGCCAGCAGGTGCCTGTTTATAAGGTAATTTAATATGATAATCTGCCCTACAGCGGCATCGGCTTTTCCATACAATACGGCCTTAAGGCTGGAAAGGGTATCTTTTACGGTCAGCTGCCTGATCCGGGGATATTTTTTAGCCAGAACCTCTTCATAGAAAAATCCCTTGGGAAATGAAACGGTTTTACCGAAAAGCTGATCAATCGTTTCATAGCTGTCTTCTTTTCTGCTCACTATGACATTGGGATTTGACACATAAGGTTTTGAATAAAGGACATACTTCCGGCGGTCAGCGGTTTTTACAATGTCGTTGAGAACATCTATCTCTTTCCGTTTTATCATTTCAAGAAATTCATTCCAGGTGGGACCGGTGATATATTCAATACGGAGTCCCGTCTTCCGGCTCAGCAGATCCATATAATCAATTGACAGCCCTTTGGGACACCCCTTCTCGTTAAAGTTAAACGGCATCCAGTTTTTTTCGTTGTTAACACGAATAACAGGATGGGCTTTGATAAACGCTTTTTCTTCCTCGGTGAACTCAGGCATTGGGCCTTCCGGCAGGACCGCAAATGATGTCAACGGCATCAGCACTATCAAAAAAGCGATCACACATCTGAAAATCAGGCTGATTTTTTCCATGGTTACCTTACCTTCCGATACAAATGCGGCTTATGATTCCAGGCAGGCGTATTTGAGAATATGGCCGGATCACAGGCAGGAACGCCTGTATTGGGGCGTGATTAGCACTTCAGCGATTAAATGTGAACTCGAATATTCCGTAAATTATCTATTCACGGAATCCGACAGGAGACTGTATGCATTGAGGGGCACAATATTTCTAAACGGTTGCCATACTTTTCCGCACATGTTTTTTTACGAAAAACTATATCATGAAACAGTTATAAAATCAGCACCATAAGGAAATAAACCAGATATGGAACGGAGCTGCCCGGATATGGAGTCAGGCCATGGTAACCTGTTGATATAATTCACCACGTCCCCCCTGGACCAGGAAGCCGGATGGGACAAGGGGCGCCACCCACCCGATTCCCTTCTGGGCGGCCAGGATTCCCAAGACACTCCCATAGGCGGCCACCGGGAGATTAGCGGCAAACCCGGCCCTGAAGAATGTCATCATACCGTGCCTCCTTATCTTTTATTTCCACAAGAATTAGCAGAAAACGCAGAAGCGGGTCTTGAACAAAATTGCTCTTCTTTCACCTTTCATGTCAACGAATCCGATATCCGGGCGTCCGTCTCTTTAAGGGGCTCTTCGGTATAGAGCCCCTTGAAATCCTCCACCACCATGTAAAAGGTGGGCACCAGGGCCAGGGTGATGAGGGTGGCAAAGAGGATGCCGAACCCGAGAGAGATGGCCATTGGCACCATGAACCTAGCCTGGCGGGAGGTCTCGAAAATCATGGGGGCCAGCCCCCCAAAGGTGGTGAGGGTGGTCAACAGGATGGGACGGAAGCGCTGTTTCCCGGCCGCAAGGATCGCCTCCCTGGCCGTGACACCGTCCTGCCTGCGACGGTTGGCAAAATCGATCATCACGAGGGAATCGTTCACCACCACACCGGAGAGGGCCACAAGGCCGAACAGGCTCATGAGAGAAAGGGAGTAGCCAAGCAGGATATGGCCTATGACGGCCCCGACAATGCCAAAGGGGATGGCCGCCATGATGATCATGGGCTGGACATAGCTTCGGAAGGGCACGGCCAGCAGGGCATAGATGGCGAAAAGGGCCATCAGCAGACCCGAGATGAGGCTTTCGATGCTATCCCGCATGTCGGCCTGCCGGCCCTGGAAGTTGCAGGTCAACCCGGGATAGTCGTGCTGGAGCCGGGGAAGGATCTCCTCCTTGATCACGGAAATGATCCGGTTGGTCTCGTTCCGGGGCGCCACATTGGCCGAAACCGTGGAGATCCTGCGTCCGTCCCGCCTATGGACGGAGGTGTAGGCCCTGCCCCGCTCCATGTCCACCACCTCCCTCAGTAACGCCTCCCGGCCCGCCTGGTTGCGGACCATGAGGGTCTCGATATTGTGTTCAAAGGTTCTTTCCCGCTTTGGCAGGCGCACCTTCACCGTCACCTCGTTCCGCCCCCGCTGGAGCTTCAGGGCCTGGGCCCCGTAGAAGGCATGCCGCACCTGGAGGGCGACATCCCGGGCCTTGAGCCCCATCATCTCGCCCAGGGGACGCATGGTAAAGTCCAACTGCTGCTTTCCCCTGGCCGATCCGTCATCGATATCCCGGGTGGTGGGGAAACCGGCAAGCTCCCGGGCAAGGGCCCGGCTGGCCGCCCTGAGGGTGTCAATATCCCTGTGGCTCAACTCCAGGGTCAGGGAGGTGCCCGATCCGGGCCCGCCCCGGTCCGCCTGAAAGGAGATCAATTCAAGGCCGGGGATGGGGCCGAGCCTTGCGCGCCACAGGTCCGTGACCCGGGAGGTGTGGATGGGCCGGACATCCCCCGGGGTCAGCATGATCCTGGAGGTGATCACGTTGTCGTCCACATGGGAGAAGAATCCCCGGGACAGAATCTGGCCGCCGTTTTCCGCGATCACCCGCCGGGCCGCGTCATGGATGCGGTCCGCCACCGCCGCCACCCGCTCTTCCGCACTGCCGCTGGGAAGGGTGGCCGTGACATAGGCATAGTCGGATTCCACCCGTGGCATGAGGGTGGTGGCGATCCGGCCGCTCTTGATATAGGCGCCCACGATAAAGAGGATGGCAAAGCCAATGGCAAGGCAGGTATAGCGGTTCCCCAGCACCCGGACGAGAAAGGGGGCGTAGACCCGCTCCACAAAGGAGACAAGCCCCCGGCTGATCCGCTGCTGGCGACGGATGATCCCTCCCAGGATCTTGCTCTTGGGAGCGGTCTTCCCATGGGCAAGATGGGCCGGCAGGATAAAGAGGCTCTCCACCAGGGAAACGAGAAACACCGTGATCACCACCACAGGAATGATCTTGAAGAATTTCCCCATGGTGCCGGGAACGAACATGATGGGCAGGAACGCCACCACATTGGTGAGGATGCTGAACACCACGGGCACGGCCACCTCCCGGGTGCCCTTTATGGCGGCATCCAGGAACGACGCCCCGGTCTGGCGGTAGTGGTAAACGTTCTCCCCCACCACGATGGCGTCATCCACCACAATACCCAGGGTGACGATAAAGGCGAACATGGAAACCATGTTGATGGAAAAATCGCCCAGGGGCAGCAGGAGAAAGGAGCCGAGCAGGGAGATGGGAATCCCCAGGGAGACCCAGAAGGCCAGGCGGATATCCAGGAACAGGGCCAGGAAGAGAAACACCAGGCCCAGGCCCATGTACCCGTTCTTGACCAGCAGGGCCGCCCGCTGGCTGAAGATCGCCGACCGGTCGTGGATCATGGCAACATCGAGCCCCTGGGGCAGGGACTGTTTGAACCGTGCCACCCCGGCCTTGGCGGCATCGGCCACGGCCACCGGTTTCTGGTCCCCCACCCGGAACACCTCGAGCATGATGGCGGGCTTGCCGTTAAACGTGCCATGGTTGTTGGAGTCTTCAAACCCCTCGGTGATCACGGCAATATCCTCCAGAAGGACCCGTGCCCCGTCCCCAAGGGTGATCACGGGAAGCTTTGCATACTCCCGGGCAAGCTCCCGCCGCTCCTTCATCCGCACCATGATCTCGCCTGCGGCGGTCTTGAGGCTGCCCCCGGGCAGTTCAATGGATGCGTCGGCAATAGTGGCGGCGATCTGGCCAAGGGTGAGGCCGTATCGCCTAAGGTTCTCCTGGGGCACTTCGATATGGATCTCGTAATCCCGGACCCCGTTGAGTTCCACCTGGGTGATGGCGGGGTCCCGGAGCAGCGTCTCCCGCAGGAGTTCGGCCCGGTCCCGCAGAACGTTCTCCGGCACATCGCCGAAAAGGGAGTAGGAGATCACCTGGCGGCGGCGGGTGACAACCGAAACCATGGGCGTCTCCGCCTCGTCCGGGAATGAGGTGATGGCGTCGATCTCGCTCTCCACCTCCCGGGCAAAGCTCCTCACATCCACCCCTTCGATCGCCTCAAGGGAGATCCGGGCATGGCCCTCGAATGCGGTGGAGCGCATCTCGTCCAGCCCGTCCAGGCCCTGGACCGCCTCTTCAACGGCCAGAACGATGCCCCGCTCCACCTCTTCCGGGCTTGCCCCGGGATAGCTCACCGAGACGTTGACGAGCCCGATCTCAAACTCCGGGAACACCTCCTGCTTGATCTTGCTGCCCATGAAGAGCCCGCCCACCAGGAGGACCAGCATCAGGAGGTTGGCTGCCACGCTGTTGCCGGCCATCCAGGACACGGCCCCTTTTCGCTCTGTTCGATCTTTGTTATTTCCCATGGTCATGCAATCTTTTTCCTGAAATAATTCAACTCTGGGGAGCCCGCTCCCGGATCTTTCCGCTGTTTTCACCGTCCAACCCATTGCCGGCCGTTTGGCCGGGGATACCACCGTCGGCCGTCTCCGGCCCGGTTTCAAGCCCCTGGACCCGGATGGCCATGCCGTCCACGGCAGAGGAGAGCTCGGACAGAACGATCTTGTCACCGGGCGCCACCCCGGATTCCACGAACAGGGTTTCGGCATTTTTCCACAAGATCTCAAGCTGCCCGATGGCAAGCCTGTTTTTCCGGGCGATCCACACCCCGTTGCCGTCCCGCGCCACCTGCCGGGGAAGGGCAATGACATTGTTGAGCCGTTCTCCCTCGATGGAGACCGTCACATAGGAATTGATGAGCAGGGGAGTTCCCTTTCCGGCCCCAAGCCCCAATGGGTCCTTGACGGCGATGAGCACCCTGGCAAGGCGGCTTTGGGGTGCAAGGTCCCCCAGCAGCCTTAAAATCCTGCCCGGGTGGGCCCTTTTGTCCCGGGTGAAAACGGTGACGGGGCTGCCCTGCTCCTTCCCGGACAGGGGAAACCGGATCCAGGCAAGCTCATCCATGGGCAGGGTCGCCTCCACCCAGTACTCATCCGTGGCGGAAAGGACGGCCAGGGTCTCCTGGCTGGTGACCTGGGAGCCCTGCTCCACCCTTTTCTCCATAACCATGCAATTAAAGGGAGCGCGAATCACGGTCCGCTCAAGGGCGAGCCGTGCCTTTTCAAGGTCGACCCCGGCCGCCGCTAGCTCAGCCTGAACCTTTGCCAGCTGGGGTTTTCTCAGGGCAAGATCCGAATCACTGAACCGTTTTCCCGAAGTGGTCTCCATGAGCTTCACCTCGGCCCGTGCCACCGCCTGGCGGCCCTTCTCAAGGTTGAACTCGGCCCTGGCCCGGGAGACAAGGGTCTTGTTCTTTTCCAGGGCCAGTTTGTAATCCGTGGGGTCAAGGGTGAGGATCACCTCCCCTTTATTAAAGATGCCCCCCGGAACAAAACGCTCCGAAGTATAAAGCACAAACCCGCCCACACGGGGTTTCAGGGCCATGGACCGGGAGGGAGTCACGGTTCCCATGGAGGAGAGGGTGACCACATGGTCGGCGGCCCTGGCCTCCATCACCTCCACCAGGGGAGGCTTGACCCGGGGCTGCCCCCGTTTTGCCGCGGGTTTTGTGACATAGATAAAACATGCAAGGGCAACGCCGCCGGCAACAATGAGCATCGGCACAAGAATCCGCATAGCCCTGACGCCCCACCCGGTTTCAGTCTGTTCAATCATGATGGTTTCCATGCAGTTAAAGGTGATAACGTTTCGGTCCAGGTGCCGCCAAGGGAGCGGTGCAGGGAGATCCTGGCAATGATGAGCCGGGCCTGCTGCTTGACGATCTCCCGCTCCAGGCCCTGGACATTGAGCTGCTCCCTGAGCAGGGGAACAAAGTCGGAGAGCCCCTTTTGATAACGGTTGGTGGCCTCCCCCAGGGCCAGGCGGGCCGCTGCGAGTTCCTTGTCCAGGGAAGTGAGCCACTTTCGCTGGTGGATCTCCTGGGACAAGGCGTCCTCCACCTCCACCAGGGCCGTGAAAACTGTTTTTTCATAAAAGGCAAGCCGCTCGTCCACAACGGCGTCGGCCTTGTCCACGGCCGCCGCCCGCTTGCCCCCGTCAAACAGGTTGCCGGCAAGGTTTGCGGCAAGGGAGAGAACCCAGGAGTTGAACAGATTATCCAAGCCGGAGTTCTGGTAGACCATGCTTCCCGTGAGGTTCAGTGAGGGCAGCCGGTCTGCCCGGGCCCCCTTGCTGTCCCACCTTCCAGCCACAAGCCTCAGCCAGGCCGCCCTGACATCGGGCCGCTTGGCAAGAAGATCCGCAGGAAGTCCAACATCGGGCAGCGGAGACAGTTCCGTCAAACCGGTCTTATCCGGTTTGTCCGATAGCAAGTCCTTTACCGGGGCCCGGCCCTGCAACAAAGAGAGACGGTTGGTAAGGGTGTTGATGCGATGTTCCAGGGGCGGCATCTGGGCGTTTGCCCGGGCCACCACCTCCTGCTGCTGGAGGATATCCAGGCCCGTGGAAAGGGCGTTTTCAAACCGCAGCTCCAAGAGGTCCAGCAGCATGGTGTTGACGTGAAACTGCTGCTTGACAAGATCGAGTTCCTGAACGGTCGAGACAAGCTCCACCCAGGTGGTCGCCACCTCCGCAGCCACGGTCATGGCCGCGGTCTCAAGGTCCAGGCGGCTGGCCCTGCCGGCAAACTCCCCCGCCAGGGCCCGGGAGCGGACACCGCCCCACAGGTCCACCTCATAGCTTGCGGCCGGCCCAAGGGAAAGGGTATCCAGGGTGGATTCATGGCCATTGGCCCGGGTGCGTCTCTGGCTGACACCTGCCTGCAAGTCCAATTTGGGAAAGAGTGGGGAGCGCTTTTCCCGGGATATCGCCCTTGCCTGGTCAAGCCGCGCAAAGGCCTCCCGGATGGTGAAGTTGCCGCCAAGGGCGTTCTCCACCATGAGGTTCAGCTGGTCGCTGCCAAAGCTTTCCCACCACCGTTCCGCTACCTGCGGCCCGGATCCCGGCATCTGTACAAACTGATCCGGGAACTGTTCGGGCACAAGGGATTCAGGCGACGGCTTCACCCCCAGGCAGCCCTGTGCCAGCAAGAACAGCCCCCAAACAACGATGGTGACGATGTTTTTTCTTCTCATTTGAATACTCTTTCAACGGTTACGGTTCTATTCACCCAACACCCCAGGCAATTGCCAAGTTGATTCCTCAAGGTTCGCCGCCCCCTCACCAGCAGGGACTCTACAGCTGGGGTGGTAACCCCCATGACATCCGCGATTTCCCTGTAGCTCAGCTCCTCGGTGTGACGGAGGATAACCGCGGTGCGCTGATTTTCCGGAAGCCCCCGGACAGCCCTTGAAAGGGACGCCATTGCCTGCTTCCGGTCAAGATGGTCATGGGGCGTTTGACGGTCCGGGGGATCGGGAAGCCTGTCCGGCAACTCGGGACGCTTTTTCCGAAGCCTGTCGATGCACAGGTTCCGGACGATCCTGAACACAAACGCGGTCAACACGCCCCTGGCATCATAACGGCCGGCCCCCTTGAACAGCCTCAAAAAGGTCTCCTGGACCACATCCTCGGCCTCCTCCCTTGAACCCAGGAACCTGAAGGCAAAATTGAGGACCCGCTGTTGATACCGGCCGGTCAGCTCCAGGAATGCGGCCTCGCTTCCCCGGGCGATGGCCTGCATCATCTCGGCATCCCCCCGGTTTTCTCGTTTTTTGCCCAACAGGTGCAGCCAGTTGCCCATGCCATTCCTCAGGGGTCAATGTCCCCGCCGCCAGTCGATCTTCTGCTGCTTGTACTCCCGTAAAAGGGAGAAAAATGTCCTGGCCTGGTCATCGGTCAATAGATTCCTGACCTCCAGGAAATGCGCGATCCGCTTCTCCGCCTTGAGGGTTTCAAGGGCCACCAGCTTGCGGGTATGGCCGTTGATGAACGCCCTGTCCGGTTCCGCCGTTTTCACCAGGTGGTCGATGATGGCAAGCTCCTCCGCCATGCCCCCGAGATAGATCTTTTTCATCTCAGCCCGGAACGCCTCGCCCATGGCATCGACCCTGGCCTTTCGCCCGGCATCGAGATCCAGGCGGTCAAAGGGCCTCATATGCCGGAACCGGTGATGGACAACAAATTTGTCTCCCCACCCATGCTGAAACAACACATAGCCCCCCATTATCAAAACCCCCAGGTTAAGCCCCAGTGAAAATATCACCACAAGGCGTTTTGTCAATAGATTCAAAATTCTCCCCCCTCTTCCACAAACAGATATCCGGCATAGCCATCCTCGAGCGCCACTGAGGCAACCATCTCACCGGCATCCATGGGGGAAGAAAAATAGTCCAGGACCGTGGCCCCCAGGATGCAGCCGGTCACCACCCCCGCAGTCACGGCGACATAGGCAAGGGAGCGCCATTGCCGCTCAAGGCGCTGCCACAGGGAAGCGTTCTCAGGGGCGGAACGGGCGGCGTTCGGAATGGCGGCCACCCTTGCCTCCAACGCCCGGGACAGGGCCAGGCACGGCAGCCGGTTCAGGGAGTCGAACAGGATCGTAAGCTCCCGGGCCCGCTCCCTGCAACGCCGGCACCGGCTAAGGTGGGCATCCACGGCCTTTTGGCGACGTCCCCCGAGGGTACCTTCCGCCCACAGGTTCAATTCGGTTTCATTGATATGTGCCATTTTTCCTCCCCATTCTTGAACAAATTCCATGCCCTCATCCATGCCAACGGATCAGAATCCAAAAACCTGCGCATTTTTTTCATACCATCTTGATAAATTGGTTGTCCGGCCCATTATAGAGCTTGTTTTTTTATCTGTTCCGGGATATCTGCTTAGACGGGATCACTTAGAACACTTAGAAGGGGTCAGGCTTTCCTTATTGGGCCAAAATTAAGATCAGACCAAGGATAAAGACAATAAGAAAAGCCTGACCCCATATGATATGGTCCAAATTACCGGCAAAAAGGACAGACGATAAGGCTGCCTCATATTACGGGCTGTACGAAAAACCTGACCCCACGTTATGCGGACCACAATTTAACCCAAATAGATAACTGACATTGAAAGGAGTGTTGCCCATGGACCCGATCGAGCTTACGCCCCACCTGTTTTTACTCTTGTTCGGCACCGGTTTTTCCGCGGGATTTGTGGACTCCATTGCCGGGGGTGGCGGATTAATAGCCCTGCCGGTGCTGCTGTCCACGGGGATTTCGCCCCAGATGGCCCTTGGCACCAACAAGCTCCAGGGAAGCTTCGGCACCCTGTCCGCAACCTGCAACTACATCAGAAAAGGAGAGCTAAAGCTGAATGAAACCTGGACCGGCGCCCTCTTTACCATGATAGGAGCCATGACCGGCGCCTGGGCCATCCAGCACCTGGATGCCGGGTTCCTGAACAGGATCATCCCGTTCCTGCTGGTGGCGGTGTTTTTATATACTCTCTTCTCCCGGAATCTGGGAACAAGCACCACCCGGCCCAAGCTGCCCCGGAACCTGTTTTTTATGATTTTCGGACTGGGGCTGGGATTCTATGACGGCTTTTTCGGCCCCGGCACCGGCAGCTTCTGGACCGCGGCATTCATTGCGGTCATGGGATTCACCATGACCAGGGCGGCCGGATTCACCCGGATCATGAACTTTGTCAGCAACATCGTGGCGCTTACCATGTTCATTATCGGGGACAACGTCCTCTACTCCGTGGGGCTGTGCATGGCCCTGGGCCAGGTACTGGGGGCAAGGATGGGCTCCAGCCTCGCCATCCAAAAGGGGGCGGGCTTTATCCGGCCCATCTTCCTCACCGTGGTTTTCCTCACCATTGTCAGGCTTGTCTACCTCAACTACTCAACCCAGGTATAAACAAAAGGCCCCTTTCATTGAGAAGAAAGGGGCCTTATATTTATAAACGCTTATTCCGGTTATAATAGAAAACAGGCTCTACTGATATGGGGGGAGCGATCATCAGGCCAGGGGCAGGCGGATCTCAAACCCGGACCCCTTGCCCGGGGCGCTCTCCACCCGGATCTCACCGCCGTGGTACTGGACAATGTGCTTTACAATGGCAAGCCCCAGTCCCGTGCCCCCCAACTCCCGGCTGCGTGCCCTGTCCACCCGGTAAAACCGCTCAAATATCCGCGGCAAATGTTCCTGGCTGATGCCGGGTCCTGAATCGGTCACCCGGATCACGGCATATCCCTCCTTCTCCCCCCCTTCCACCGAGACCTCGCTTCCGGGCTCGCTGTACTTCAATGCGTTGTTCACAAGATTCACAACGGCCTGCTCAATGAGAAGGGGATCCATCAATGCGAATGGATCGTCTGAAACCTCGGCATGGAGACGGATGTCCCGCTTATCAGCCATATATCGACAGGCGGAAAGGGCGGAATTGACCACCGGGGCGAGGTCTTCCGGGTCAAACACCGGCACCACCCCCTCTTTTCTCTCAAGCCGTGAAAGCACCATGAGATCATCCACCAGGGCGATGAGCCGGTTGACGTTCTTCTCCAGGATGGTCAAAAACTTGCTCCTCTTTTCCATCACCTCTTCGCCGTCCAGATCCTGGAGGGTCTCCACAAACCCCTTGAGCGCGGTGAGGGGGGTCTTGAGTTCATGGGAGACGTTGGCGGCAAAATCCTTATGCATGGTTTCAAGCCTGCGAATCCGGGTGATGTCATGGAAGATCACCAGGGTGCCCATGCGCCCCCCCCGGCTGTTGCAAAGGGCTGTGGAATGGATGTTGAACACCCGCTCCCTTTTACCCGTGAAGAGGATATCCTCCTCGACGGCATCATGGCTGGCCAGGGCCTTGTTGAGGAACTGCTGAAGATCGTAGTTCCGGGCGATCTCATGGACGTTCCGGCCGGTCAGCTCCCGGGCAGGCGCGTCAAATATCCTGGCGGCCGCCCGGTTGACCATGAGAATCCCCTCGTTGAGGTCGATGGCGATCACCCCTTCCTTCATGCTGGAAAGAACCGCCTCAAGCTCCATGGTGCGGTTCTCGGCGCTCTGGATCTTCTCATCCAGGCGCCCGGCCATCTGGTTCATGGTCGTGGCAAGCAAAGAGAGCTCTTCGGTATCAGGCACTACCAGCCGCCGGCTCAGGTCTCCCGTGGCAAACCCCCTGGCCCCGGCCAGCATCTCCTCTATGGGACGGGTGATACGCCTGGAAACCAGCAGGCCCACACCGGCAGCGGCAAGGAGCGTGACCACCAGGGCGGCGATGATATTCTTCTGCACCGACCGGATCTCGCTGTCGATGTTTGACACGGACACCGCGGTTCTCACAACCGCTGAAATCCTGCCCCGGATCTCCATGGGCAGGGCCACGTACATCATCTTCTGGCCCAGGGTGTCGCTGTGCCGGACCGACACCCCCTTGCCCCCCTTCAGGGCCGAGGCGATTTCAGGCCGGATCAAGTGGTTCTCCATCTCCCGGACGATGCCGAAGGAATCGCCTATCACCCTGCCCGACGGCAGCACAACGGTCACCCGTGTCTGGGTGGCCCTGCCGATCTCCTTGCAGATCTTATTGACCCGGTCCGGGGAGTGGCCGAACAGTTCCCGCCGGATCAGGGTCCCCTGGGTGGTGAGATCGGCTTCGCTGTTGACCAGGTAATATTTCCTGAAAAATCCCGTGGAGTACCAGGTCACGGCGGTGAGGGAGAGAACCATGACAATGAGGAACGACGGAAATATCTGCCACAACAGCTTTCTCTTTTTTTCAGGCATCTTCCTCCTCCCTGAAACGATACCCCACGCCCCGGACCGTTTCGATGGATGTGGCGCAAGGGCCCAGTTTCTTTCGCAGGCCCGCAATGATCACGTCAACGCTTCTCTCGGTGACGGCGTAATTTTCCCCATGAACGGCATCGACAATCTGTCCCCGGGTAAACACCCACCCTTTTTTCGCAACCAGGAACGAGACCACCTGAAACTCGGAAAAGGTCAGTTCTATATTTTCCTTGTCCACGGTGACCCGGTGGCGGCCATGGTCGATCACCAGGGAACCGGCCGTGGTGATCCCCGGCGACACCCCCGTGTCGACTTTTCGCCGTCTACGAAGTATCCCTCGTATTCTGGCGACCAGCTCCCGGGGGCTGAACGGCTTTGACACATAATCGTTGGCCCCAAGCTCAAGCCCAGCGACGACATCGACCTCTTCCCCCTTTGCCGTGAGCATCACGATGGGCAGGTCAACAATAATATCGCTGTTTCGCACCTGGCGAGTCACTTCCAGGCCGTCGATGCCCGGCAGCATGAGATCGAGCACCACAAGGTCGGGCCGCTCCTCCAGGGCGAGGGTGAGGGCCGCTTCCCCGGAAAAGGCCACAAGGGTTTCAAATCCCTCCTTTTCCAGGTTGTATCGCACCAGTTCGACTATGTCCTCTTCATCATCAACGATCAAAATTCTCTCTTTCGGCATATTGCTTCCCTTTGTTTGACTGTAGCCCGCCCGCGTCCATCCGGGTCGGGAGCATTACGAGTGCTTTACCAGAGCCATGTTAGCATTTTGTTAATATTCTGTTCAAACCCTATTATTTCCTATAAAGAGTAATTCAGCCGCAGGGATTAACTCTTTAACCTTGACAAACCCAAAGGGCTGTGGAATTAAATCTTGTAACCATTCCAACCCCCAGGCGAGGACCGATAATGTACTACAGTGAAAACAGAGACCAGGCCGGAGAGTACTTGAGACTGACCCTTGGCATCATCTCCAAATACAATCTGCCAGCCGATCCCACCTGCTATTCCGTATGGTATGAGTATATCTCGGGGAACAATCAGCCGCTTAAAAAAGCGATCGACCATACCATAGAGAGCCAAAAACCGATCACCGTTTCCACGGTCAACCGATTCTACCAGACATACATCGCCGACAAAAACAGGGCCATGACGGAGAAACTGCTCAAAGAGGTCAAGGAGATCCTCACCGACATCTCCCGCTATGTCCTTGCCACCAAGGGTGAGCTGACCGGCCATGGGGACCGCCTGGAAAACCTTGCAAAGGAACTGGACCAGGCCGAGGATCTCGAAACCATAAGCGCTGCCGTGGACCATATGATCCAGGAGGCCAAAAGCCTGGTGCAGTCGGGAAAACACCTCCAGGGACGCATGACCACCTCCTCCGAAGAGCTTGCCAGCCTCCGCAGGCAGCTTGAGCAATCCCGGCAGGAGGCAAAGACCGACGCCCTGACCGGGCTGTTGAACCGGCGCGGTTTTGAAGAGCGGCTCCACACGGCCATGGCCGCCTCCCAGTCCACAAGCGCCCCCTTTTCCATCATCATGATCGATCTCGACCATTTCAAAAGGGTCAACGACACCTACGGCCACCTGGTGGGGGACAGCATCCTCAAGGCCTTTGCCGCCATGTTGAAACAGCAGGTCAAGGGCAAGGACACCCCGGCCCGGTTCGGCGGCGAAGAGTTCATCATCATGCTGCCCGACACCCGGCTGGCACAGGCCCGGGCCGTTGCCGAAAACCTCCGGGTCCTGCTTGCGACCCGGGAATGGAAGCACAAGGAATCGGGCCGGGCCATGGGCAGGATCACCATCTCCCTGGGCATCTCCCAGTACCGCTCCCCTGAGCCGGAAAAGGCGCTGATACGGAGGGCGGACACCGCCCTGTATGCGGCGAAACAGGGGGGACGGAACCGGGTGATCACGGAAGACCAGCTGCCGGCACCGGCCCTGCGCAAAGAACCGGCAACGGTAAATTGACGGCATCGGGCGACCGGGAAAGACCGGCAACGGTAAGATGACTGCATCGAGCGACCAGGAAAGACCGGCAACGATACGCTAAAGAACATGGCGCACGATCTTGCCCCGGATCAAATGGATCACCTCTTCGGCAATGTTGGTGGCATGGTCCCCGACCCGCTCCAGGTGACGTGAAATGAGATAGAGGTTGATGGTCTGCCCCACCTGGTCCGGTGCCTGGACAATGGCCTTTTTCATCACATCATAGGCCTGGTCCCGCATCCCATTGACCTCCCTGTCCATGAGGACCACCTGGTTGGCCATGTCCGCATCCATGCCCACCAGGGCGTCCAGGCTCATCTTGAGCATCAGCCCGGTCTTTTCCGCCATGGGGGAGTAGTCGTACCGATAGGGGCCGTTATCTCTTCCCGAGGCGGTCATGATGCGCTGGGAAATGTTGACGGCAAGATCCGCCACCCGCTCCAGGTCGTTGTTGATCTTGACAACGGTGATGAGGAACCGCAGGTCAATGGCAACGGGCTGGTAAAGGGCCAGGATCTTGAGGCACTCCTCCTCCACCTCCACCTCCCGCTCATCGATCTCCACGTCCGAATCGATGATCTCCCGGGCAACCAGGGTATCCTTTGCCTTGACCGCATGGACCGCTTTCCTGAACCTGTCCTCAACCATGGCGCCCAGGGAGAGGATATCTTTCTTTATCTTGTCGATCTCTTTTTGCAGATTGCCTGCCATGGTATCTCCTTAGCCGAACCGGCCTGTGATGTAATCTTCCGTCTGTTTCAATCCGGGCTTGGTAAAAAGGGTGTCCGTGTTGTTGACCTCGATCAGTTTTCCCATGTAGAAAAACGCCGTCAAGTCCGACACCCGTGCCGCCTGCTGCATATTGTGGGTCACGATGATGATGGTCAGCTCCTTGGAGAGGCTGATGATCAGTTCTTCGATCTTCTGGGTGGCGATGGGGTCCAGGGCCGAGGCCGGCTCGTCCATGAGCAGCACCTCGGGTTCCACGGCCAGGGCCCGGGCGATGCAGAGCCGCTGCTGCTGCCCCCCTGAAAGACCCAGGGCCGATTCGTTGAGCCGGTCTTTCACCTCCTCCCAGATGGCCGCCTGGCGAAGGCTCGTCTCCACCTTTTGGGAGATATGGACCTTGTCCCGGATGCCGTTGACCCGCATGCCATAGGCGATGTTCTCAAATATGGTCTTGGGAAACGGGTTGGGTTTCTGGAACACCATGCCCACCCGCCGCCGCAACGATACCACGTCCAGGGCGGGATCAAACACGTCCATCTCTTCCAGCCGGACCTCACCTGCGGCCCGGGTGCCCGGGATGAGATCGTTCATCCGGTTGAGGCACCGGAGAAAGGTGCTCTTGCCGCACCCGGAGGGCCCGATAAGGGCCGTAACCCTGTTTTGGGGAAACTCCAGGGATATGTCGTAGAGGGCCTGGGAATCGCTGTAATAGAAATCCAGTCCCCTGGTTTGCATTTTGATACTGCTCTCCATTATAACCTCATTTTTTTTCTGATTCGCGTACGAAGGATGATGGCGCCAAGGTTCATTCCAAATACCAGGAGAATGAGCACAAGGGAGGTGCCGTACTGCAAGGGCCGGGTGGCCGCGATATTTGTTCCGGCCGTTGCCAGCACATAGATGTGATAGGGCAGGGCCATGACCTCGTCAAACAGGGAGCCGGGCAGCTCCGGGGTGAAAAACACGGCCCCGGTGTACATGATGGGCGCGGTCTCGCCTGCGGCCCGGCTCAGGCCCAGGATGCCGCCGGTGATGATCCCCGGAAAGGCCGAGGGCAGCACCACCCGGTAGATGGTCTGCCACTTGGTGGCCCCCAGGCCCAGGGAGGCCTCCCGATAGGTATCGGGCACCGATTTCAGGGCCTCCTCCGAGGTGCCGATGATCACCGGCAGGGTCATGAGTCCCAGCGTAAGCCCCCCGGCAAGGATAGACACCCCCATCTTCAGGACGATGCAGAAAAAGGCCAGGCCGAACAGGCCGAACACCACGGACGGAACACCGGCAAGGTTGTTGATGGAAAGCCGGATGATCCGCACCAACCGGCCCTGGGCGGCATACTCGTTGAGATAGACGGCCGAGGCCACCCCCACGGGCAGGGCCACCAGAAAGGCAACCCCCATGAGGCAGGCGGTGCCCACGATACAGGGAAAAATCCCCCCCCTGGTCATGGAGTCCGTGGGCGGCCGGGTCAGGAACTCCCATGATATGGCCCCCCATCCCCTGGACACCATGAACCAGACAATGACGGCAAGGGCAAGCCCGTTGATCAGGGCGGCACTCCTCAGCAGACCGAATCCAATGGCCTGAACGATCTTTCTTCGGTTGATCAAAGCGACGCCTCCCCTGTCTGCCGGAATCGGTGGGAGATGTAATCCGCCACCAGGTTGAAAACAAAGGTAAATACAAAGAGCACAAGCCCGGTTGCAAAAAGGGCATGGTAATGCTCGCTGCCAAAGGGGGCCTCTGCCATCTCGGCTGCAATGCTGCCCGGCATGGGCCGCACCGGGTCAAACAGGGAGCCGGGAACCATGGCCGCACCGCCCGCCACCATGAGCACCACCATGGTCTCGCCGATGGCCCGGGACATGCCGAGGATGACGGCCGTGCAGATACCGGAGATGGAGGCGGGAAGAATCACCCGGACAATGGTTTCAAGATGGGTGGCTCCCAGGGCGAAGGAGGCCTCCTTCAAGGCCTGGGGCACACTGAAGACGGCATCCTCGGACACGCTGCAGATGGTGGGGACAGACATGAAGGCCAGCATCAGGGAGGCGTTGAAGAGGTTGAGCCCCACCGGGATGTCAAACGCCTTCTGGATAAAGGGGGCCACCACCACCATGCCGAAAAAACCGATCACCACCGACGGCATGGAAGCCATGAGTTCCACCACGGGTTTGACGATCTCGGCCGTTCGCCTCGATGCGATCTCCGCAAGAAAAACCGCCGTCATCACCCCCAGGGGAATGGACACCACGCCGGAAAGCAGGGTGACAAGGAAAGAGCCCGCGATCAAAGGAAAGATGCCAAAGTCCGCCGGTTCCGAGGTGGGGTACCAATAGATCCCGAATACAAACTCCCTGAACGACACGTGCTTGAGTATGGGCAGCCCCTCAAACACGAGAAACACCATGATCAGGAAAAGGGCTGTGATGGAAAAAAACGCGATCGCCATGAAGGTGAGATTCACTATTTTCTCAATGGATTGCTGTTTCAAGATTCACGTTCCACAATTAAGAAGGTCCTGGAAAGAACACAACCGGGGATGGGGGGCGGCAAGACCTCCCCGCTCCCCCCGGACGTTCTGCCGGTCAATGGTATTTTAGTATACCGGGATGCTTCCAGCCTCTTTCACCAGCTGCTGTCCCTTTTCAGACAACAGGTAGTTCATGAAATCGGCGGTCCGCCCTTTGATCCATCCGTTTGTGAACATAAACAGGGGGCGGGAGATGGAGTACTGGCCGGTCCGGGTGGTCCCGGGGGTGCCCTGCACCCGGTTTACACTCAAGGTTTTTACCTCCTCATTGACATAGCCAAGGGCGATGTAACCGATGGCCCCGGGGGTGGCTGACACGGCCTGGACAAGCCCGCCGTTGGAGGGAACGGTCAGGGCGCTGGGGATCACCCGGGCCTTTTTCATCACAAGCTTTTCCCACACCTCAAAGGTGCCGGAGGAGGTATCCCTGGAGATGACAACGATTTTAGCGTTGGCCCCGCCAAGCTCTTTCCAGTTTTTGATCTTACCCAGGTAGATATTTTTCAGCTGTTCCATGGTGAGATCACCCACCGGGTTCCCCGGATTCACCACCGGTACGATGCAGTCCAAAGCAATCCTGTGGGGAACTGGATACACGCCCTTGGAGGTGGCAAGCTTGATCTCCTTTGACTTGATAAAGCGGGAGGCGTTACCGATATCGGCGGTACCGTCCACAATGGCCTTGATGCCGTTGCTGGACCCGCCGCCTGACAGGGAGATCTTCACATCCGGGTGGAGCTTCATATAGGCTTCCGCCACCTTCTGGGCAATGGGAAGCACTGTTGTGGAGCCTTTCAGGACAAGCTCTTCGGCAAGGGCCGGGAATGCCGCTCCAAGGGTCAGGCACAGGGCGACAACGCCCGATTTGATAATGGATTTCATGGTTTCTCCTTTAGGTTTCAGGTGTAATTTCATTGATTTCATGGAAGAAATCTTACCTGGAGACTATTAGCAAACCATTAGGAGAATGTGGGGAAACGGTTAAATCACAGGAGAGAGTCTTTTTTCGAGAATCAGGCGATTCCCTTTTCTGTTGTATCCGCAGGAGGAGAAGTAGGCGGTCATGATGACAAGGCCCCGGCCGTGGTCGTCGTCGTCATCCGGCGGCCGCTGCCGCGCCCTTTGCCAGTCAAACCCATCCCCCTGGTCCTCGATCTCCATCCGGATGGAGCGGTCCTGGTCGATTTTCATAAAAAACTTCACCCGTTTGCCTGGATCGAGGCCGTTGCCGTGGCGCACGGCATTGGTAAGGGCCTCCCGCATCACAAGGTTGATGGCGAAAAAATGCTCCTCCATCTCCTGGAAGCCCTGCTTCAGGAAACCGGTCACCTCTTCGCAGGTGCGGTCGATATTTTCCAGGGTGGAACTGAAGGTGACGCTGACGGATTCCTCGGTAACAAACCGGTCAAATATGTGAGACATTGTTTACACCTCCACGCAGAGTACAACAACATCATCCTCGGGCCCTTCGCCCTTCTCAAAAATCGTTTCCATCAGGGAGGCGGGCGCATCGCAATAGGGCACGTCCCGGATCTGCTTGAATTTTTCAATCAGGCTTTCGGCGCCGGTGGCCCAGGTGACCTTCTGCCGGACCGACTCCACCAGGCCGTCCGAATAGATAAAAAGCCGGTCCCCCGGGTTCACCCGGATACGGTGGATGCCGAACCTGGCATCCTTGAACATCCCCAGGATATCCCCATTCATCCGTATCACCTCGGGGTCCTTGCCCTTGGGAACATGGACCACCGGCGGATGGCCCGCGCTGATGATGCACAGGCTGCCGGTGCTACGGTTCAACCAGACATAACAGGCGGTGAGGTACTTGCCATCCGTGAGGATCTCCACCAGCACGTCGTTGATCATCTTCATGCTCTCCTGGGGCGAGTACACCGGATTGCAGTTCTGGGCCAGCAACGCCTTGATGGAAGCGGTCATATAACTGGTCTTGATATCGTGGCCCGAAAAATCGGCCACAAAATAACCGGTAATCTGGTCCGAGATGTTCAGGATATCATAGAAATCGCCCCCGGCCTCCTCAAGGGCCTTGTAATAGACCCCGAACCGCGCGTTTGGGAACTCTTCGGCAAGGGGCATCATGGCGTTCTGGGCTTCGGTGATCTGCCTGAGTTTCCGGGCCTGGTCCGCAATCAGGGAGTTGGTGGCGATGGAAAGCTTGAGGTGGATGCCGACCCGGGCAAGCACCTCGAGGGGGTGAAACGGCTTGGTAATATAATCCACGGCCCCGAGATCAAACCCCTTCAATTTTGAATCAATCTCACTCTTACCGGTGAGAAAGATCACGGGAATAGCCCCTGTGGCGGGATTTTCCTTCAAAAAGCGGATCACCTCAAACCCGTCCTCCCCCGGCATCTGGATATCCAGCAGGATAAGATCGGGCTTTTCCCCCACGCTGAGCTCCCTGGCGCTGGGCCCGTTGCTGGCCGAGATCACCCGGTATCCCTCCTTGACCAGGGAACTTTCCATGAGCTTCAGGTTCACAGGGTTGTCATCAACGGCCAGGACGGTAAAAGGCTGATTTCCTTCCATGGTCGCTTACCTCCTGTCCATGGCCATATTGATGGCGTCAAGGCCCTGGCGCAGGGCATCCGCCTTTGCGTTGATGGGATCGAACCTGCCCTGGCCGGCCAGGGTTTCCACTTCTGACGCAATGGCGGCGATATCGGCAAACCCGAGATTCCCGGCCGCGCCCTTGATGGAGTGGGCCGCATGGGCAACCGGCTCCCTGCTGCCCTGGGCAAGGCCCTCTTCAAGGACGGCAAGATCCGAGAAGGAGGTGGTCACCAGGAGTTCTGTCAGTTCAAGAAAATCCTCCTCGCCGATGCCAAGATTTGAAGCCATTGCCTTAAAATCCATGGGATCTCCTGTAATTGATGGGATTTATATCTAAGATGCCCTCATTCTATAGCCACTCCCCCGGGGAAGTCAATTGATTTTGAAACTATTCAACTTGGTGCCTGGGCCCCGCCCGGAAAGGGTCGGGGCACCATGCTTTCACCGATGGCGCAGAGCCGGAACCGGCGTCAGGACCCGGGCGGTTTGAACAAGGCTTCGAGCCGGTCCGCGCTCCCGGGGTCAAGATCGCCCCCTTCCCTTGCGATCTTCAGGGTGTATTGGCCAAGGAGCCTGTAGAGTTCCGAATATTCCGGCCGGACCTTTTCAATATCTGCCATGTGCCGTTCCACGATCTCCCTGTCCCCCCGGGCCACGGGCCCGGTAAGGGCGGCCACGGTGCCCCGGTTCCCGATATTGGAAAGGGTGCCCAGGATCAGGGGCGAAAGGATCTCGTAGGCCCTGGCTTCGGACAGCTCGGCCTCCCTGAGAAGATCGATGGCAAAGCGCTCCAGGGTGACAAGATAGTTGGAGGCCACCACGGCGGCCGCATGGTAGAGGGTCTTGGCCCGGGTGGGGATGGTGAAGGACACCCCGCCCAGGGCTTCAACCATCCGTGTTCCCAGCTCAACGGCCGAATCGTCCCCCTCCACGGAGATGTTGATCCCCTTGAACGGGGAGGCCTGGCCCGCCTCGCAGGGGGCAAAGCTCTGGAGGGGATGGATGGACCCTGTGGCAATCCCGGCCGTTCCCTCCTTTACGAGGATGCCCGATGACAAGGCCCCGCTGCAGTGGAACACAACGCTGCCGGACTGAAGCGCCTTCTGGGCGACAAGATCGGCAAACACCCCCTCAATGGCAGCGTCCGGGGTGGTGATAAAAAGAACATTGCCGTTTTTTGCGGCATCCGTTGGCGTGTCAAACACCTGGCCGGCCCCTGCGAGCCGGGCCGTGTTTCGGGCCGATGCAAGGCTGCGGCTGGCAACCCCAGCCAAAGGAAACCCCGCCCGGGCGAGGAACACGGCCAGGGCCGTTCCCACCCGGCCGCAACCGATGATGGAGATCGAAGGTGTCGTCATTTATTTATACCCATGCTCCTCTGCGGGAAAGGTCTGGTTATTCACTTCATCCCTGTAGCTCTCGATCCCCGCGATTGCGGCTTTCCTAAGCTCTGCGAACTGTTTCACAAATTTCGGCAGGTGCCTGTCGTGGAGACCGAGCATGTCGTGGAGTACGAGGATCTGCCCGTCGCAATCCACACCTGCACCGATGCCGATGGTGGGAATGGTGAGCTTTTCCGTTATCTTGGCCGCAATGTCGGAGGGGATGCCTTCCAGCACCACGGAAAACGCGCCCGCCTCCTGGACCTGAAGGGCATCGGCAATCAGCCGCCCCTCGTTGCGCTGCACCTTGAAGCCGCCCATCTGGTGCACACTCTGGGGGGTGAGCCCGATATGGGCCTGGACCGGGATGCCGGCCCTGGCAATGGCATGGATCACCTCGCACACATCGGCCCCGCCTTCGAGCTTGACAGCGGATGCGTCCGCCTCCTTGAGGAACCGGCCGGCATTTTCAACGGCCACATCGATGGAACCCTGGTAGGACATGAAGGGCATGTCCCCCACCACCATGGCCCGCTTGCAGGCGCGGGTCACCATGGCGGTGTGGTAGAGGATCTCATCCATGGTCACGGGCAGGGTGGTCTCCTTGCCCTGGATCACCATGCCAAGGGAGTCCCCCACAAGAATTATGTCGATGCCGGCCCCGTCGACCATGGCGGCGAACGGATAGTCATAGGCTGTCAACGCCGTTATTTTCCTGCCTTCCTGCTTCATCTTGAACAATGTGGTAGTGGTTACCCTGGGCTGCATAAGCTCTCCTTAGTGATCAGATTAAAAGTAGTAAAACAACGACCGGACAATTTGTTAATTCCTGACTAACATTAATTGAAGGTGTGTTCAACCCATTTCCGGGCGGTTAAAAAGGTTCCCGGCTCCTCCGGCAGTGCCGATTGCAGGGCAGGCGGCCCGATTAAAAATAAGATTGACTAAACAATGGTTTTTTGGATATAAGAAAGGTTTATTTTCATTCAACATAATTTTTTTATTGGGCAACGACACAGACGACAATGATACAGACCATCAGAGGCTTCAGAGACATACTGCCGGGGGACACCGCCCTGTGGCAGACCATTGAGAAAACGGCATCCCAGCTTTTCGAAGATTTCGGCTTCCAGGAGATCCGGCTTCCCGTGATCGAGAAGACCGAACTCTTTGCCAGGAGCATCGGCGAAGTCACCGACATCGTTGAAAAGGAGATGTACACCTTTCCGGACCGAAAGGGCAATAACATCACCCTTCGACCGGAAGCCACGGCATCCGTGGTCCGATCCTACATCCAGCACAAGATGTATGCGGCGGATCCCATCAAAAAGCTCTACACCATCGGCCCCATGTTCCGGCGGGAGCGGCCCCAGAAGGGACGGTACCGTCAGTTCTACCAGATCAACGCCGAGGTGTTCGGCATCTCATCCCCCTTCATTGACGCCCAGCTGATCCTGATGCTGAACGAGCTGTTCAAGCGCCTGGGGCTCACGGACCTTACGGCCCACATCAACTCCCTGGGATGCCCCCAGTGCCGGCCGACGTTCCAGCAGGCATTGCTGGACTTCCTTGCCTCCAAAAAGGATCATCTCTGCAGCAACTGCAAGCGCCGCATGGACAAGAATCCCCTGAGGACCCTTGACTGCAAGGTACCCGAGTGCAGGGAGGCCCTGAAAGAGGCCCCCACCACCCTGGATCACCTCTGCGGCGACTGCTCGGACCATTTTGGTACGGTCAAGGCCACCCTTGAGAAGCAGGGGGTCGACTTTATCGTGGACAAGACCCTGGTCCGGGGCCTGGACTACTACTCCAGGACCGCCTTTGAGATCCAGACCACCGCCCTGGGCGCCCAGAGCGCAGTTGCGGGCGGCGGGCGCTACGACGCCCTTGTCAAGGAGCTTGACGGACCTGAGATCCCGGCCATTGGATTCGCCATTGGATTTGACCGCCTGTCCGAGGTGATGGAACAGCTGAAGGGCCCGGGAAAGGCCAAGACCCCGGACCTGTTCATCATACCCCTTGGGGAAAGGGCCATGGAAAAAGCCTACCTGTGGTCATCCGCCCTCAACCTCAAGGGCGTCCGGAGCGAGACAGACTACGCAGGCAAGAGCCTCAAGGCCCTCATGAAACGGGCAGACAAACTGAATGCCGGTCACGTCCTGATCGCGGGAGACAAGGAGCTTGACGAAAACGCCCTTGTCCTGAGGGACATGCAGACCCGGGAACAGACAACAGTGCCGTCGGACGACCCAATTGATAACATCATTAAAATTCTAACCGATAAGGGAACGATACGTGACTGATTTACTTGGAGATATGAGAAGGACCCACACCTGTGGCGAATTAAGGGAGACAGACGTTGACACACAGGTTGTGCTCATGGGCTGGGTGCAGCGCCGCCGGGATCACGGTGGCGTAATATTCATAGATTTCAGGGACCGTGATGGGATCACCCAGATCGTGTTCAACCCCGAGGTTGCCCCCGAGGTCCATGCCAAGGCCCACGACCTGAGAAGCGAGTTTGTCCTTGGCGTCAAGGGCACCGTTGTGAACCGGCCCGATGACATGGTGAATCAAAAGATGGCCACCGGCGCCATCGAGATCCTGGTGGATGAGCTCAAAATCCTGAGCCGGGCCGAGACACCGGCCTTCCAGATCGAAGACAGGATCGAGGCCTCCGAGAACATCCGCCTCAAGCACCGTCACCTGGACCTGAGACGACCCAAGCTCCAGCAGAACATCATTGCCCGGCACACGGCCGGAAGGGCGGTCCGGGACTATCTCAACAATCTTGGCTTCCTGGACATCGAGACACCGGTCCTCACCAAGAGCACCCCCGAGGGCGCCAGGGACTACCTGGTCCCGAGCCGGGTCAACCAGGGCCAGTTCTATGCCCTGCCCCAGAGCCCCCAGCTGTTCAAGCAGCTCCTGATGATCAGCGGGTTCGAGCGCTACTACCAGATCGTCCGGTGCTTCAGGGACGAGGACCTGCGGGCCGACCGCCAGCCCGAGTTCACCCAGATCGACATGGAGCTCTCCTTTGTTGGGGAAGACGAGATCATGGAGATCACCGAGGGCCTGATCAAGGAGGTGTTCAAGAAGGTCCGGAACATCGAGCTTGAGCTTCCCTTCCAGCGCATCACCTATGCCGAGGCCATCGAGCGGTTCGGTATCGACCGGCCCGACATGCGGTTCGGCCTTGAGCTGTGCAACATCTCCGACATTGTCAAGGACGCAGGCTTCAAGGTCTTTGCCAGCGTGGTGAAAAAAGGGGGTCTTGTCAAGGCGATCAACGCCAAGGGCTGCGCCAACTTCACCCGCAAGCAGATCGATGAACTCACCGAGTTTACCGCCATTTACAAGGCCAAGGGCCTTGCATGGATCAAGGTGAAAGAGGATGGGGAGTGGCAGTCCCCCATTGCAAAATTCTTCACCGAGGAAGAGAAACAGGCCATGAAAGAGCGCCTGGACATGGAGGTGGGCGATCTTATCTTCTTTGTGGCGGACAGCGCCAAGATCACCAACGAAGCCCTGGGCCAACTCAGGAACGAGCTTGCTAGAAGGCTTGAGCTCATCGACAAGGACACCTACCGGTTCGTGTGGGTCACCCACTTTCCCCTCCTTGAGTATGACGAGGGAGAAAAGCGGTACCAGGCCCTTCACCACCCGTTCACGGCCCCCCTGGAAGAGGACCTGGACAAGCTTGAGACCGACCCCCTCAACGTTCGCTCAAGGGCCTATGACATGGTCCTGAACGGCACCGAGATCGGCGGCGGCTCCATCCGTATCCATTCCCAGGAACTCCAGGAAAAGGTATTGAAAACCCTGGGCATCAGCAAGGAAGAGGCCAACGACAAGTTCGGCTTTCTCCTGGACGCCCTGGCATCCGGCACCCCGCCCCACGGCGGCCTGGCCTTCGGGTTTGACCGCCTGGCCATGATCCTGTGCCAGGAGGATTCCATCCGGGACGTGATCGCCTTTCCCAAGACCCAGAAGGCCACCTGCCTGTTGACTGAAGCACCGTCCAAGGCAGCGCCGGCCCAGCTCCAGGAACTCTCCATAAGGGTTGCAAAGATAGAAGAATGAAAGAGCTGAAAGAAACCATAACAACCAGGGCAGAGTATCTCGGGGACGGGATACTCAAGGCCGACGGGTTTGTCAACCATCAGCTGCTTCCGGGCCTCTCCACACGCATGGGGGAGGCCTTTGCAGACAGGTTCAGGGAAGAGGGGGCCGGAAGCGCCACCAAGATCGTCACCGCCGAGGTGAGCGGCATTGCCCCGGCCCTGGTGACGGCCCAGGCCCTTGACATCCCCATGGTGTTTGCACGAAAAAAGCGGCCCGCCTTCATGAAGGAGACCCTTTTTGAGGCGTCGGCCGTAAGCCGCACCAAGGGAGACGATGTCACCCTTTATATCTCGTCCAGATACCTTGAACCCGGCGACAAGGTTGTCATCGTGGATGACTTCCTTGCCACGGCATCCACCCTGGAGGCCCTGGTCTCCATCGTGGAACAGAGCGGCGCCACGCTTCTCGGCATCGGCTGCATCATCGAAAAGGTGTTTGAAAACGGCCGGAAAAGACTCGATCACCTGGGGGTTCCCATCATCAGCCTTGCCCAGGTGGATCTTGTTGACTCGGGCAGGACTTTCAAAGTACTATAACTTAGGGATATGGAAACCACCTATCAAGAGTTGCGGAACATGGCCAGGGAAATCGTAGCAACGCTTCCCAGGCCACGGTTCTGCACTCTGTTCAAAGATGAAATTTCCCGGTCCAGGCAGCTTCTTTGCTCCGACCCCCTGCTCCTTAAACTCAAAAAACAGATAACCCCCCTGCTGGAGAATGACTTCGGCCACGGCATGCTCCATTCGGAACTGGTATGCGTGGATGGGGGCGCCATTGTCCGGATCGAGCTGAAAGACCAGGTAACGCCGGAAGAGATGGAACGGGCCATGGTGCTGGTCCAGGCGGCGGGGCTCCTCCACGACATCAAGCGAAAAGAAAAGCACCACGCCGAAAAAGGGGCCCGGTTTGCACGCACCCTGCTCGAGAACGGCGACTACGGCCTGACACCCGGAGAGATCACCACGGTATGCGACGCCATCCGGGCCCATGAGGCGTTCCAGGAGCCCAAGGGGGTGGACCATGCCCCCTCATTGATATCCGACGCCCTGTACGACGCGGACAAGTTCAGGTGGGGGCCGGACAACTTTACCCACACGGTCTGGGACATGGTGATCTTTTCAAAAATGCCGCTGGCCGAATTTTTAAGACGGTTTCCCGGGGGGATGGAAAAGCTTTCCCAGATACGGGACACCTTCAGGACAGAAACCGGGAAGACCTACGGTCCCGGCTTTATAAATCTGGGGATAGAGGCGGGGGAGCTTCTTGTTGAAACACTCCAGGAAGAACGCTCTGAACTGTTCTCCTAGGCTTGATCAAACCGATCCCGTCGAACACAAAGGATGGGGGTGTTGAAAACCAGGGCCGAGGCATCATCGTCACGCTTCACCTTGAGCTCAAGGGACCTCTTGTCAATCTCAAAATACTTTGAAATCACCTCGACAATGTCGTTTTGAAGAGCGTTCAAGGTCTCATCATTCACCTCGAGCTTATCGCAGACAAGGGCGAACTGAAGCCGCTTCTTGGCCGTCTCCTTACTGGGTTCGTGTCCTGAGATTTTTCTGATAATTGTATTCAGCATGGACTAGTCCTTATTTTTTCAACCCCAGTTTCTGGGTAAATCGGTTCCACATGCCCCCCTTGAGGCTCGGCACCTCCACCGGCAGCTCCGGCTCGCCGTTCAGCCGCCGGGCGATGCGCCTGAAGGCCCGGCCCGCCTTGGAATCGTTCTGCAACACCAGGGGCATGCCGGTATTGGTGGCGATCACCACCTGCTCATCCATGGGCACAAGCCCCGCAAGATCGATGGAGAGCACCTCCATCACATCCTCGTGGCTGAGCATGTCCCCCTTTGAGACCATCTCGGGAACGATCCTATTCACAATCAGCCTTGGGGTGATGGAACGGGAGTAGAGGAGCCCGATCACCCGGTCGGCATCCCTGATGGAAGAGACGTCCGGGGTGCAGACCACAATGGCCTCGTCCGCGGCCGTGACCGAATTTTCAAATCCCCGCTCAATACCGGCAGGGGAGTCCATGATCACATAATCGAACTCCTTTCGAAGCTGCTTTGCGACCCGCTCCACCCCGGCGGAGGTCAACACATCCTTGTTGTCGCTCTGGGAGGCCGGCACCAGAAAAAGATTTTCGATCCTGCGATCCCGTATGGCGGCCTGGCGGAGATTGCACGTGCCATTGACCACGTCCACGATGTTGAAGACGATCCGGTTCTCGAGCCCGAGCACCACATCCAGGTTCCTCAACCCGATGTCCATGTCAATAACAGCGACCCTGTTCCCCTCCAGGGCAAGGGCTGCGCCAATGGAAGCCGTTGCAGTGGTTTTACCCACCCCTCCCTTGCCTGATGTTACTACGATAATTCTACCTTCCACGTCTCACCTCATGTGATTAGCCTGGGAACCGCCACCAGCTAATAGCTAAATGTTACTATATTACCTCGGGCCAAGGTATTCGTCCAAAGGGATTGCTCTTCAGATAATCCTGCACCAGGATGGCCCCGTCGACCACGGATGCGAACTCAACCTGGCCATCGGTTTTGCCCCCTACCCCTGCAGCCACATGCTCCCCGATCATCACCTGGGTGGGCCTGAAATCCAGGGCCAGCACCATGGCGTTTTCGTTATCCGGCCGTCCGGCATGGACCTGGCCGAGCAGCCGTCCCATCACCAGGATATCTCCGCCGGCTGTAATCTGGGCGCCGGGATTGACATCGCCTGTGATGATCAGGTGCTTTTTGGCCTCGATATTCTGGCCGGAACGAACCCTGCCCCTTAACATGAGCACATCGCTTCTACGATGGGTCCAGCCCCGTGAAAGATCCCGCTGCCGGATACGCTCAACCGGAATCACGCGCTTCTCGGGCGGCCGGGTGACCACCCCCACGTCATACCTTTTTTTCAAAAAAGCACCCAGTGAGTTCACCAGCTCATCCGCGTCCCCGGCGTCACCGGCGTCACCGATATCGATGACCACCCTGGCGTTAATGGCCAGGTGCTTAAGACGTTCGAAAAGCCTGGCAATCTCGTCTTTTAACAGCTCTTCAGGTCTTGAAGGATCCAGGGTCACCCAGAATCCATCCCCGACCCCCTTTAATTTAACGGGAGGCGCATCCTCTAATATCATAAATTGATTCCATTGTTAACACCAACGTTCCTGGTTCCGGTTCAATTACCGAAACCGCGATGTGAAAAGACTATAAAAAATGAGAAATAAGGTGTCAAGAAGGAATGTCAAACCCCAGGCACTAAAACGGCCCGGGATTTGACAATTGTTAGGATTCAAGTACCTCTCTGAGCTTGTAGGAGAACGCGCTGATACTGAAAGGCTTGAGAATAAACCCCTTGCACCCTGCGTCCAGCATCTCTTCGGCGGCACTGTCGATGGTGTGGCCGGTGGAGATCAGCACCCGGACATCCGGATCGATCTCCTGGAGGCGCCTGAAGGTTTCGGAACCGTCCATGCCGGGCATGATCATGTCCAGGACCACCAGGTCAAACCCTTCCCCCGACTGGAAAAGTTCAAGGGCCGCATCGCCGCTCTGGGCCGTTGCCACCCGGTATCCGAGCTCCTCCAGCACCTCCCGCCCCATCTCCAGGATGATCTCCTCGTCATCCACAAGCAGAATGGTTTCAAAACCCATGAGCATCTCCTCCTGGTGAATGCCGGCGTCAAGGCGCTCCGACTCGTCCACCTGGGAGAGAATGATGGAAAAGGTGGTACCCACGTTCACGGTGCTCCACACTTCGATCACCCCGCCATGGTTGCGGATGATACCGTGGGAGGCGGCAAGCCCGAGCCCCTTGCCGTGGCCGTCGCTCATGCACCGGGTGGTATAGAACGGATCAAAAACCCGCTCGAGGGTCTCCTTGTCCATGCCGACCCCGGTGTCGCTCACCGTGATCTTGGCAAATTTCCCCGGCTTGAGCCCCCTGGATTCGGCCGAACTGTTGACGATCCTGGCCGATTCGGTGACAACGGTGAGTTCCCCGCCGTTGGGCATGGCGACAACGGCGTTCTCAAGGACATTCATCAGCACCAGGCGTATCTGGTGCTGGTCCACCTCGCATATCAGGGTATCATCGCAAAGGTCGGTCTCAAGCTTGATCCCCTTGTCGGACAGGGAGAGCTTTCGCAGGGATGAAATGACAAGCTTGTTGAGTTCGATGGGCTCCACATGGTATTTTCCGGCCCTGGCAAACCCGAGGAGCTGGCCGGTTATCTCCGCTCCCTTGTTTACACTTCGTATGATCTCCGACACATGCCGGTAAAATGGATGGGATGGTTTCAGGTCCTTGAGCATGAGGCAGGCCCGGCCCTGTATGGCCATAAGAAGGTTATTGAAATCGTGGGCAACTCCCCCGGCCAGGGTCTCCACAGCGCCCTTTTCTCCTTTATTAAGATGTTTCAGCGTCATGCAACGTTCCTCTCTGTAAAGAAATTGGTTGACCACTTCAACATATACATGACGGTGATAGGAAAAAAAAGACAAGGGTGCAATCAGGGAAAACCTGAATTCAAGTCTCGAAAAACCCTATTTCGTCACTCCAGGGAGATGATCCCCTCTTTGATGGCAAACCGGGTCAGGCCCGCCACCGTATGGATATTGAGCTTCTTCATGATGTTCCTGCGATGGGTCTCAACGGTCTTGACGCTGACGAACATCTTCTCTGCAATCTCCCGGGTCTTGCCGCCTTCGGCAATGAGCTGAAGCACCTCACGCTCTTTTTTGGTGAATTTGCCATAGGGGAGTTTCCGGTTCCCGTCAAAGGCCTTGGTATAATTTTCCACAAAGGTTCTGGCGATGGCGGGGCTGATGTAGAAGTTGCCCTTGTGCACCTGGAGGATGGCGTCGTAGAGCTCCTCAAAGGCGCAATTCTTCAGCACATAGCCGGAAGCGCCGGAGACAAACATCCTGTCCACATATCGCCTGGAGGAATGCATGGAGAGGGCGAGCACCTTGGTGCCGGGCGCCTCTTTCAGTATCCTCTCCGTTGCCTCGTCGCCGTTCATGTCGGGCATGCTCACATCCATCATCACAATATCGGGCCGGAACTTCACGGCAAAGTCCACCGCCTCCCGGCCGTTTTCGGCAACCCCGGGCACCTGGAGCCCCTTTTTTTCCAGGAGCACCTTGAGCCCTTCCCGCATAATCGCATGGTCATCCGCTATGATGATTTGTATGGTCATACCTCCCCTTGGGTTCAGATCCATATCAAAGGAAACACGCCCAACCATTTCAGACAGGGGCGATCCTGTCAAGGAAAACCCCTGTTTCTTTCAAAATCAGATCCGGTGCAGCGCAAGGGGAAGCTGTCCGTCTGCAAGCTCCCGGTTGGCGGCGTCAAGCTGATCCTGGCCCGAGATTACGGCCGTGCCCTTTTCAGACTCGTCAACCCTGAAATAGCGTTCGGCACACCTCTGTATCATCCCCTTGTCAAGCTTAAGCAGGGCTGCCTTGAACTGTTTTCGCCTGTCATCGGTGAGCATGAGGATATCCCGGTAAAAGGCCTTGATGGATGCCGGCCCCGGGGTCTCCGGCTTGTCAATTTCGGCGCACACCTGTAGGATCGCCTCCTTGACATCCTCTTCCGAGTAGTCGCCGTTGATGATAAAATCGCAGGAATCCCTGTAGACATCCAGGGTCCGCCGGATATAGGGATCCCGGTAGGAACCGAATGAGAAGATCCCCTCTTCCGGAGAGTACATGGCAAACCCGCCATAGGCCCCGCCCTTCTCCCGGATCTCCCGGTGGAGATAGAGGGAACGCAGCATCTTGGCGATCACGGCAAGGGCCGGCGCATCGTCATGGCCCATGCGAACGGTCTTGAAAGCCTGGGCTACGAAGGAGACCTGGGTGCTCGTACTCCATCCCTCAAAGGGAAGGGTGGTGTCACAGGCAAGGTCGGGGGGCGCCAGCCGATCCCCGTTGTTTTCGGGAAGTGCCTCGATCATGGCCCGGATGGATGCGTCCGCAATCGCAAGAGACGCTTTTTCCCCCACAATGGCGGGCCTCAAGTTCTCCTTTTTGAACAAAAGTTCCGCGATGCGGCCCAGATCCCGTTCTATCCCTTCCAGGGTCTCCTTTTCGGTTTCCCCATTCTCCAGCTTTTCCGCCAATTCCTTGATATACCGGTACTGAAAAATACCGTGCCAGATCTCCCCGAGAAAGCTTGCCTGGGTCAGGTTCCTTGAGGCAAGGGAGATGGCGTACCGGTGGCCGCTTGAAACGATGGAGCCCTCCAAAGCAGCCTTGTACTGGAGCAGAAGATTCTTCAGCCGGGTGTGGTCCCTGAAGCTGAATTGGGTGACAAGCTCGCTGATGATATCGAACAGCTTGGCGACATTACGATCCAGGGCCTTTCCCTGAAGGGCGACAAAGGGCAGGCAGGCCTCCCGGTCGGAAAACCCGGTGCCGGTCACAGGCGAAAGGGACACCCCGCCGGTGTAGAGGTTCATGCGCTCGGCCATGTCGGCATAGTCTCTCACGGCCGTTCCCGCCCCTGTAAAGGCCCGGCAGAAGAACGGCATCAGGGGAAACAGCCCTTCGGGCATGGCCCCAAGTCCGGTGGGGCAGGAGAAATAGAGGATGCCCGATGTGGATTTATCGTAGCAGGTTGCCTCGGTCACCCCTTCCACGGTATCGGGGTGGATGATCTCTATCTCGGGCGGCACATCGGCAAGTTCCAGGGTGGGAAGGGAGGTGAGATCCTCCTTTGCATCCTGGAGCGCTGCCAGGGTGGCCGCGTCCTCTTCAATATGAGAAATCTCCCCGGCGGAGAGTTCCTTCATCCTGGCTGCGAGCTCTTCCCCGGTTTTTTCGGTCTCCTTTTTCTCCAGATCCTGGTCCGGGGCAAGGGTAAACAGCACCCGGTGGGGATTATCGAGAAAATAGGTCCTGATTCTCTCCTCCAGGAACCCGCCCTTTTCCAACTCCCGGTTCAGCCGCTCAAGGTCCGCGTCAAACTTGAAGCAGACCACAGGGTCCCCTTCGTGTATCCAGGGCCCGGCAAAGGAGAGAAGCAGCTTGATGCCAAAGGGATGGGGTGAGTTGGTGACCTCTTTCCGGTGGAACTCGATCTGATGAATGGCCGACTCCACCATGGTTTTATCCACCCCCTCCGCCACGAGCCCTTCCAGGGTTTCAAAGATCACGCCCTCGACCTTTGCCACCGAGTCCCTGGCGACATCCTTGAGGCCGCAGGCAAACATGGTGTCCCTCATGTCCGGGTCAAACCCGGCACCGTCGCACAGGGCGGAGCCAAGGCCGGAATCGATGAGGGCCTTTCGCAAGGGTGAGGCGGCATTGCCCAGGAGCACCTGCTCAAGCACCGCCAGCACCAGCATCTCAAAGGAATCCTTGACATCGGCCGTAAGCCAGGCCACGCAGGCCTGGTACTTGTTTGAAGGCTCCTCGTCACGGGCCAGGGGATAGTTGACCTCGGCGGTTCGCGGCGCATCCCACCGGGGCTGGGACGGGACAATCGAGTCCGGATCAATCTTTGTGAACCGCTTCAACACCTTCTCCTCTATAAACAGGAGATGATCCTTCAGCGGCAGTGCCCCATAGCTATAAAAAAAGGAGTTGGAAGGATGATAAAACCGTGCATGAAACGCCTTGAGCCCTTCATGGGTCAAGGCCGGTATATCCGACGGCTCCCCACCGGAATTAAAGCTGTAGGTGGTGTCCGGGTAGAGGGCCGCAAGGAGGGAGCGCCCCATGATCTGGCTCGGGGACGACATGGCTCCCTTCATCTCATTGTAGACAACCCCCTTGTAGACCAGCCCGGACGGTTGCCCCTCAGCTTCAGGGGCGGCAACCTCCAGGCGGTGTCCCTCCTGCTTGAAGCTCAAGGGATCGAGCCGGGGAAAAAACGCCGCATCCAGATACACATCCATAAGGTTGTAAAAATCCTTACGATTCTGGGTGGAAAACGGATACATGGTCCAGTCGGATGCGGTAAAGGCGTTCATGAAGGTTGACAGGCCCCGTTTCAGCATGGAGAAGAACGGGTCCCTGACATCAAACTTTTCAGAACCGCAGAGCACCGTATGCTCCAGGATATGGGCGACACCGGTGGAATCTTCGGGAACCGTCCTGAAGGCCACGCCAAAGGTGTTTTCCTTATCGCGATTGCTGATATGAACATGCCTTGCCCCGGTGGCCCGGTGCTCGAGCTGATAAAGGATGCTGTCGATCTCTTCCAGGGCCTCCATACGAAGGATGGTGTACCCGCCAATGGCGTCCCCCGGCTTGAGCCCCGGATTGTTGGCGTCGGACGGGCGTGCTTCCCCGTCCCCCTTGCCGTTGTTGTCATGCTTTTTTATAAATCCCACGTTTTACCCTTTTTATTTTTCCTATTTTATCAAGGCGGAAAATAATATTTCGCAACTTTTTATCGTTATAATCGGTCGCCGCCTTGATGGTTTTAAAATCCGCGCCCTTGGCCTGTTCCGCAATCACGTTGAGCACGACGTCCGATGCAATAACGCTCTTTTTTTCTCCAATCCTGCCCGTCATTTTCACGGCCGCAGGCGACCCATGCAGCGCCTCCGGCGGCCGGGAAAAAGCCTCCGACGGCCGGGAAAAAGCCTCCGACGGCCGGGAAAAGGCCTCCGGCTGACTCTGATAGATCAGATTTTCGACCCTGTCAAGCCTTTGGTGAATCTGTGAAATATCCACCCTGGAGGGAATCTCAAACTTTTCAAGGAACAAATGGACAAGCCCTTCCCAAGTAACGCCTGGTGTCGTCTTCTGTGTCATGGTACGCCTCCCTGTTCTTTTAATCGGTTGACATAAACGGACATATATCTATAACATTGGATTTTGGATATATGCTCTCAAACGGGTTTGGATGTACAAGAATAAAAAATTTCGTATTTGCAATATTTATGGATATGCATTAAAAATAAAAACCTGTTTTGATGAGTATTATAATCATACCTACTTGCAGCAATTATGAAAGTCAAGTAGTAATTTTGTTAAAAGCAGAAAAGAGAAGTGAAAAAGACAACTAAGACAGAATTAAAAGGAAAATTATCCGGGTTATTGGACCGGATAAAGAAGCTCCAGGGAGATCCCCATTACATCGCCCTTGGTATGGCGATAGGGGTTTTTGTGGCCATAACGCCCACCATCCCCTTCCATACGGTCCTGGCCGTTGCAATGGCCTACCTGTTCAAGGCGAGCCGGCCTGCGGCCATCATCGGTGTGTGGGTAAGCAACCCCTTTACCGTGGTTTTTCTCTACATTGCCTGCTTCAAGGTGGGCATGATGCTCTTCGGGCACACACTGGGAGATGCCGACATGGTAAAGGAGCTAGTGCACGCAATGGAGAACGGCATTCCAATAAGGGAGCAGCTCCATCTTTTTGTCGAGTTCTTTCACACACAATTAAAGCTATTTTTTGCCATGAACATCGGAGGGGTTGTCCTCGGCATTCCCGGCGGCATTGTAGCCTATGTCGTGACAAAAAACTTTATCAAGAAACTTAAGAACCAAAAAAATAAAAGATCTAAGAATCAAGAGGACCTATGACCTACCCCGGAACATTGTTAAAGAGACAGCAGCTCATGGCAAAAAAAGAGTTGGGACAGAACTTTCTTTCAGACCCCAAGGCTGCGGAAAAAATCGTAAACAAGGCGGGCATTTCAGACACGGATCTGGTGCTGGAGATCGGTCCCGGCCTTGGCGCCCTCACCGTCCATGCCGCCCTACAGGCCAAACGGGTGGTGGCCGTTGAAAAGGACACGCGCCTTGCCGGGCTTCTCACCGGGGAACTTGACCTGGCCGGCATCGACAATGTGGAGCTGATCAACAACGACATCCTCAAACAGGAGCTTGAAACCATCGCCGGCGGCGAAAAGATGGTGGTGATCGGCAACCTGCCCTACAACATCTCCTCCCAGGTGCTTTTCAAGCTGGTGGAGAACCGCCACCTTGTCAAGCGGGCCGTTCTCATGTTCCAGAAGGAGCTGGCCGAACGGATAGCGGCCCCCCCGGGGGGCAGGGACTACGGCAGGCTGTCCGCGGTGATCCAGTACTGCTCCAAGGTCAAAACCGTTTCAGACGTGCCGGCCCACCTCTTTTTTCCCAGGCCGGCCGTGGACTCCAGGGTGATCGAGGTCACCTTTTTAGAAGAGACCCGGTTTTCGGGCGAAAAAGAGCGGTTTCTATTCAAGGTGATCAAGGCCGCATTTTCAAAAAGAAGAAAGACCCTTAGAAATTCACTTGCCGGAAGCGAGCTTGGCATCGATACGACCCAGTCACGCTCGGCCCTTGAGAACGCGGGGATCGATCCGGCCAGAAGGGCGGAGACCCTTGGTGTGGACGACTATACAGGGCTGGCGGAGGCCCTGTGGACCATGTGCCGGGAGGGAGAGGATGATCAGCAAGCGGATCAAAATAGATGACCTTATTGAAATCATCAGGCAGGGCGGCAGGGTAAAAACCGGGGTAGATGTTTATAACGACCAGGGGGTGCTCCTGCTGGAAAGGGACGTTGTCATCAAGACCGTGAAAACCCTTGAGCTCCTCCAGGAGAAGGGGATCAACGCCCTTCCCCTGGATGGAGGCAGCCAAAGCGGCATCTGGGACGCCCAGGGCAATCAGGTCAGCATCAGCAAGGACGGCGCCATCGGGATCGAGACAAAGGGTGATAAGAAAACCGCTCCTGTCGGCGCCCTGGGGGCCATTGAGAAACGCCTCCGGGAGATCGAGGCTCTCAAGTCCATTGCCGCCGAGAAATATGACCATGCCAAGGAGAACATCAAACAGGTGCTCGGCCAGATCCGGGAGACCGGGGGCGAGTTCGACTACGACGAGGTGGAATCCCATGTCTCGGAGCTGGTGGAATTTCTCACGGTCACGGAGAACCCCTTTTCATACCTGACCAAGGAGATATTCACCTATGACGACTATCTCTACAACCACTCGGTCAATGTATGCGCAATCGGCACGGCCGTGGTGAACCGGTTCAACACCAACTTCAGCGCCGTGATCAACGACCATCTCAATGCCGGGGCCCCCGGCACCTACGATCCCTTTGTCAAGAAAGCCGACAATGAAAAAGACTCCTACAAGTGCTATCACATGGACGAGATCCGGGAGATCTCCATGGGATTTTTCCTCCACGATATCGGCAAGGTGATGGTCCCGGACGAGGTGCTCAACAAATCGGGCAAACTCACCCCCAAAGAATTCAACCTTGTCAAACGCCACTCCCACGATTTTGGCGCCGAAATCCTTGAAACGAACCGGCTCAAGAACGCCTTCATCCGGAACATCGTCAAGTACCACCACGCCCCCCTCTATGCGGGCGAAAAGCGGGGCTATCCCGAAGATCGGCATCCCGGCGATCTTCCCATCTATGTCAAGATCGCCAAGCTTGCCGACATCTACGACGCCATGACCTCCAAACGCTGCTACAAGGAGGCGTTCAACCAGATCAGCGTGGTCACCGATATCTTCAGGCAGTATGCCAAAAAGGATACCATGCTTCAATACGTCCTCCACGCCTTTGTGAAGAGCATCGGGATCTATCCCCCGGGCAGCATCGTCTTTCTGCGGAACGGGCAGATGGCCTATGTGCTGGAAAGCGCGGGCCCCCTGGTAATCCCCTTTACCGACACCGGCGGGAAGACCCTTCAGGAAAAACCGGACCCCATGGACATGGGCGACAAGAAAATGAAAGACGGCTTGCGGATTGACAACCGACGAAGCGTCAAGACCCCCCTGGAGGTGCACAACCTTCTGCCCGCCTATCTAAAACCGAAAACAACTTAACTCCAAAGAGGATATTCCATGATACGAGTAAATGAACACTACGATAAACTGAAGGCCTCCTACCTCTTTTCCGACATTGCCCAAAGGGTGACCACCCACCAGGAGACCCATCCGGAGGCGGATATCATCCGGCTTGGGATCGGGGATGTAACCCGGGCGCTGCCCGAGGCCTGCATCCGGGCGTTCCACCAGGGAGTCGACGAAATGGCCGACGACGCAAGCTTTCGCGGCTACGGCCCGGAGCAGGGGTATGATTTTCTCCGCGAAGCCATCGCCCGGGAGGATTTCCAGGCCAGGGGCGCTGACATCGCTCCGGACGAAATTTTTGTCAGCGACGGCGCAAAATGCGACACCGGCAACTTCCAGGAGCTGTTCAGCAACGATATCAAGATCGCCATTCCCGACCCGGTCTACCCCGTTTACCTGGACACCAACGTCATGGCGGGCCGGACGGGCACCTTTGACAACGGCAGGTACCGGGGGATCTGCTACATGGATTGCACCAAGGAGAACAACTTCCTCCCGGAGCTGCCCAAAGAGCCCGTGGACCTGATCTACCTCTGCTTTCCCAACAACCCCACGGGAACCACCATCACCAAACCCGAACTCAAGCGCTGGGTGGATTACGCCAAAGAGACAAAGTCCCTGATCCTGTTCGACGCGGCCTATGAAGCCTTTATCCGGGACGACGACCTTCCCCGCTCCATCTTTGAGATCGAAGGGGCCAAAGAGGTGGCCGTGGAGTTCCGAAGCTATTCAAAGACGGCAGGGTTCACCGGCACCCGGTGCGCCTACACCGTGGTGCCCAAGGAATGCAGGGTGTTTGACCAGGAGGGCAACCCCACCCCCCTCCACGCCTTGTGGAACCGGCGCCAGTGCACAAAGTTCAACGGGGTTTCCTACCCGGTCCAGAAAGCGGCCGAGGCGATCTACTCCGTGGAAGGAAAGGCCCAGGTCAAGGCGCTTGCCGACTACTACCTTACCAACGCCAGCATCATCCGAACCGCCATGGACAGCCTGGGATTCAGCTGTGTGGGCGGGGAAAACTCCCCCTACATCTGGATCGACGGCAACGGCCGGGACTCATGGGAGTTCTTTGACCTTCTCCTCAACAAGGCCGGGGTGGTCTGCACCCCCGGCGCGGGCTTTGGCCGCTGCGGCCAGGGCTATATACGAATCAGCGCGTTCAACAGCCTGAAAAACGTTGAAACCGCCATGACACGAATGAAAGAAGCCCTAAAATGAACCATTTTTTCAAGGTAAAGAGCCTGGAGCAGGTCATGGACCTGGTTCCCACCTTCCCCAGTGTTGACACCCGGGAGGTGCCCATTGCCGAGGCCTCCTCCCGCATCCTTGCCCGGGATATCAGTTCCCGCCAGGATCTGCCGGGTTTCAGGCGATCCACCATGGACGGCTATGCCGTGGTGTCAAGCACCACCTTCGGGGCGTCGGAATCCAATCCGGCCTGGCTCACCCTGGCACCCTCCATCGCCATGGGCGAGGTGCCCGGTTTCACCCTCGCTCCGGGCCAGGCGGCCCGGATCGCAACCGGGGGAATGCTGCCGGACGGCGCTGACAGCGTGGTAATGATCGAACACACCGAGGCCGTGGACGACACGGCCATCGAGGTGTACAAGAGCGTTGCCCCGCTCCAGCACGTCATAGACAGTTCAGAGGATTTCAAAAAGGATGAGATGATCCTGCCCGCCGGCACCCCGGTCCGGCCCCAGGAGGCAGGCCTTGCCGCCGCCCTTGGCCTGGACCGGCTCAAGGTGTTCAAGCGTCCCAAAGTAGGTATAATCTCCACCGGGGACGAGGTGGTTCCCGTGACCGAAACCCCGGGCCCCGGCAAGATAAGGGACATCAACTCCTACACCCTGGCGGGCCTTGTCTCGGATGCGGGGGCAGTTCCCCGTTCCTACGGCATTGTCAAGGACGACGAACACCAGCTGTTCGAGACCTGCCAAAAGGCCGTGACCGAGTGCGACATGGTCCTGATCTCCGGGGGAAGCTCCGTGGGGGTCAGGGACTTCACCGTGGATGTCCTCTCAAAGCTTGCCGACACCGAACTATTGGCCCACGGCATCTCCATAAGTCCCGGCAAACCCACCATCCTGGCAAGATCCGGCAACAAACCCGTGTGGGGCCTTCCCGGACATGTGGTCTCGGCCATGGTGGTTTTCCGGGTGGTGGTGCTTCCCTTTCTCAACCGGCTCCGGGGGCTTGCCCGGACCGAAGGGGCAAACCTCACCATACCGGCCCGCCTCACCCGGAACATCGCCTCGGCCCAGGGCAGAAGCGACTTCATCCGGGTTTCCCTTAAAAAGGAGAACGAGGGCCTTGTGGCCGAACCGGTTCTCGGCAAGTCCGGCCTCATCCGGACCATGGTCCTGGCCGACGGCCTGGTGGAGATCGGGGAAAATGTCGAGGGCCTGGAAAAGGGCGCCCTAGTCGATATCATGCCCATCTAAAACCACCCCTTCTGCAATGGAGAAAGCCCGTCTCCCATGAATAAAGGTGAGGCGGGCATCAACCTCAATTCATATGCGAAGTGCTATAACAACCAATGCGGGATCATGCCCGCCATTTATATCGAGATGCAAAATGACCTCTAAACGAAACGTATACCTTGAGATGAAGAGCATCAACGAAGCAAGGGAAATCCTCTTTGACAGGTTTTCGTCCCAGCCCACCATGCCCCTTGAAACCATCGCCGCCACCGGCGCCGTGGGGCGTATCCTTGGGGAACCGGCCATGGCGGCCCTTTCTTCCCCGAACTTCCACGCCTCCGCCATGGACGGCATTGCCGTGGACGCCGCCACAACCTTTGGCGCCGGTGAAGAGACCCCGGTGGTCCTTACGCCCGGCACAAACGCCTTCTGGGTCAACACCGGCCATGTGATGCCCCCGGACACCAACGCCGTCATCATGATCGAGCATTTGAACATCATCGACGACCACGGCGTGGAGATCGAGGCCCCGGTGTTTCCCTGGCAGAACGTCAGAAAGATGGGAGAGGATATCGTGGCCACCGAGCTGCTCTTTCCCAGGGGACACACCATCACCCCCTACTCCATCGGCGCCCTGATCTCGGGGGGCGTGTTCTCGGTCACTGTCCGGAAACAGCCCAAGGTGCTCATCATCCCCACGGGAAACGAGCTTCGGCAGGTGGAGGATATCCAGGCCAACGGCATGAAGTCCGGGGACGTGATCGACTCCAACTCCCATGTCCTCGGGGCCCTGTGCCGGGAGCGCGGCGCCGCCTTCCACCGCCACACCCTGCTCAAGGACAACCTTGAGACCATGACTGCGGCGGTCAAAGAGGCGACTCAATCCGACTACGACATGATCCTCATCATCGGGGGATCGTCCGCGGGCTCGGAAGACTTTGCAAAGCCCATCATCTCCACCCTGGGGGAAGTCTATCTCCACGGTGTGACCATGATGCCGGGAAAACCCGTAATGTTCGGCAAGATCGAAGATATTCCCGTGTTCGGCATCCCGGGCTATCCCGTATCCGCCATTGTGGCGTTTGAACAGTTCGCGGGCCCCCTGCTCCTTGCCATGCAGGGGCTGTACAAGCCGGAACGGGAAAAGTGCCTGGTAACACCGGGCCGGAAAATGACCTCGAAGCTCGGCCAGGAGGAGTTTGTCCGGGTAAAGATCGGCTCCGTGGACCAGGGACTCATCGCCTCCCAGCTTCCCCGGGGCTCGGGCAGCATCACCACCCTCACGGAAGCGGACGGCATCATCCGGATTCCCGCCAACACCGAGGGCATTGCCGAGGGGGAAAAGGTTGAGGCGGAACTGATACGCCCGCTTCCCGCCATCGAGCAGACCGTGGTGATCACAGGCTCCCACGACAACACCCTGGACCTTCTGGCCGACCAGATCCGAAGGGGTTCCGGCACGGTGAGCATCTCCTCCAGCCATGTGGGCAGCATGGGCGGCCTCATGGCCATCAAGAAAGGGGCCTGCCACATGGCCGGGTCCCATCTCCTCGATCCCGAGGACGGCTCCTACAACATCTCCTACATCAAGCGCTACCTGCCCAATGAAAGCCTGTGGGTGGTGAACCTGGTGATGCGGGAGCAGGGCCTCATCGTGCCCAAGGGCAATCCCAGGGGCATCCGGGATCTTTCCGACCTGAAACAGGAGGATATGGCCTTCATCAACCGCCAGCCAGGCTCCGGCACCCGGATACTCATGGATTACAAGATGGAGACCCTGGGGATAAAGCCCCATGAAATTAAGGGGTATGCCAATGAAGAGTACACCCACATGTCGGTTGCCGTGGCCGTTCTCTCGGGCAGGGCGGACGCAGGGCTAGGCATCCATGCCGCGGCCAGGGCCCTTGATCTTTCCTTCATCCCCATCGTCACCGAGGAGTACGACCTGATCATCCCGGACCGCTTTTTTCACACGGAAAAGATCCAGACCCTGATCGAAACCATCCGGACCGAGGATTTCAAGGCCCGGGTCCAGGCGCTTGGGGGATACGGCACGGAAAAAACCGGGGAGATCCTCTTCAACTGCTAAAGACCAAAGGCCGGGGCAATGGCAATGGCAAGATGGCAAGATGGCAAAAAACTATTTGTAGAGAAACCTTGCTATCATGTCCGCAAGGTTGGAAATAACCCGGTCCCGGTCAATCCTGTGGGAGATGGTCCGGCTTGTATGAATCACCTCCTCGCAGGCGCATAGAATCACGAAGGCTGCGGCGTCAAGGTCCTTGACCCGCAGCCTTTCTTTCTGCTTTTCAAGCATCAGGGCAACCTCCTGCCCCAGGCCCTCGTGGATGGAATTGTGAAGGGCCTCCACATCCGGGTCGCTGTACCGCATGGCAGACACCTCCCGCTGGAAATTCGGTGAAAACCCATGCTCCCCGGCAAGGGCGCGAAGAAGGGCCTCCACCCTGCCGGTGTCGTCTTGGCCCTCAACACCGGCCATGCCCCCGGCCATATCCTTCAGCTGCTTGTGGGAGATCCCCTTGTAAATCTCGAGAAACACGCTCTTCTTGTCCTTGAAGTAGGCGTAAAAACTGCCCGTGGCAACCCCCGCCTCCCTTGCGATCTCTTTGGTGTTGGTGCTGTGAAACCCTTTTTTAGAAAAAAGACGCATGGCTGCGTCCAGAATTTTCCCCCTGGTTTCGATCCCCCGTTTCTGGACGGGTTTCCTTGTCTTGTGCTGATCCGGCGCCATGGAACACTCCTGTATTGTTGATTGTTAAATACGGTATACCACTTGCGACTGAAGGATGTCAAAGAACCTGAACTTAAGTTCACTTTTACCTTGACAACATGAACCATAGTTCATATTCCTACAAAAGATGAACTTTTGTTCATGTTTCATTCAAACACCAACCTTTTACCAAGGAGATCAACATGAAACCTGCCAGTTTTTTGCATCCTCCACCCCAATCCCCCCCGTCAAAATGGATGGTCCTGGCCGCCGTCGCAACCGGGGCCTTCCTCGCCTCCCTTGACGGCAGCATCGTCAACATCGCCCTTCCCACCCTGGTCAAATGCCTTCGCACGGAATTCGCCTATGTCCAATGGGTGGTCCTGGCCTATCTCGTCACCGTGGTCTCCCTGATACTGCCCCTTGGCCGCCTGGGCGACACCCTGGGAAAAAAGACCATCTACGGTTGGGGATTTGTGATTTTCACCCTGGGATCGGCCCTCTGCGGCCAGGCAACCACCCTGACCGGCCTGGTGGGATTCCGGGTGATCCAGGGAACCGGGGCCTCCATGATCATGGCCCTGGGCTTTGCCATTGTCACGGAAGCCTTTCCGGCTAAAGAGAGGGGACGGGCCATTGGCATCCTTTCCGCCCTGTGCGGTATTGCCATCGCCCTGGGCCCGGTGATCGGGGGATTCCTGATCGAGCGCTTCTCCTGGCAGTGGATCTTCCGGGTCAACCTTCCCATCGGCATTGCAGGCTGCCTCATGGTTTACCGGCATGTGCCGGCCACACCATGCCCCACAAAAGAAACCGTTGATATCAGGACCGCCATGGCCCTTGCTATCGCCCTTGCCACCCTGCCGGCAGGGGTAACCTGGGTGCAGAAACAGGGGGCCGCCAACCTTCCAGCCCTTGGTCTTGGAACGGCATGCCTGGCATCGACCCTCCTGTTTGCCCGCCTGGAAAAAAGGGCCAAGGCTCCCCTGATCGACCTTACCCTGTTTTCCGACCGGCAGTTTGCCGTCAACCTTGCCACAGGCGTCATCTCCTTTGTGGCCTATGCCGGGGTCATCGTGCTGCTTCCCTTCTTCCTGGAAGCGGTGGCTGGCTTTTCCACGGGCAAGGCAGGCCTTTTGATGACCACCATTCCGTTGATGCTGGGGCTGGTTTCGCCGGTTTCAGGCCTTGCCGCCGACAGGTTCGGGTCCCGGCCCGTGACCCTGGCCGGGCTGTGCCTGTTTGTCCTTGCCTATGCTTCGGCCGCCTTCCTGGACAGCCGCACCCCGATGCAGGGGATCGTCTGGCGGCTTGGGCTCCTGGGATGCGCCATGGGCCTGTTCATGTCCCCCAACAACAGCGCCATCATGGGGGCGGTTCCCCCCGGGCGCCTCGGCATCGCCTCGGGCATGCTCACCATGGCCCGGACCCTGGGCCAGACCCTGGGGGTCTCAATGGTGGGCGCGTTCTGGGCCTTGAGCACCTCCCTCCATTCCGGCAGGGGCGTGGGCGCAAGCCCCACCAGGGCGGCAACAGCGGCAAAACTTGCAGGCTTCCACGACACCTTCCTCCTCCTGAGCTTCCTGATCCTCCTGGGCCTTGGCGGAGTGCTGCTTGCCGCCCGGGAATCCGTGGTCGGCTTACAAACCCCTGACACAGGGCTCACCAAGCGCTAATAAAGCTCTGTTAACCTCCTCTTTTTTATTTAAGGTATAAAAAACAACGGAAAAGAGGAGCTGACATGGGCCATTGGTTTACATTCTGGAAAACGTCCGGTCTCAAGACAAAAATGATCGCCATGGGGCTTGGCCTGGTGATTGTGCCAAGCATTGTCATCGGAGGGTTTAGCCTCCAGCAGTTCAGGGCCTTCAGCCGGGCCTCGGTCACCCAGTCCCATGGCGCCCTGACCCGCCAGGCCATGGCGCTGCTGGGGGAAGGGGTTCTCAAGGACCACCAGCGAATCCGGCACCTCCTTGCCCGGGCGGAACAGGAGGTGCTGGCCCTTTCCACCCATACCGCCGTAACCGGTTGTTTCCCTAAGGAAGCGCCCATCCGGGACAGGCCAAGGGCGGTCAGGGAAACAACCCAAACCCTGGAGCGGGTTGTCCGGACCATCACCTCCCAGAAGCGCCTCATCCTTGGGAAACTTAAGGCCGACCTTTCGGTGGCCGGCTATATCCTTGAGGCGTCAGGCGGCATCGAGCAGGAGGGGCTTACCATTGAATGGCAGGCCCGCAACCTTGAAACCAAAGAATCGAAAACCGTTGTTCTTCCCCTGCTCCAGGTCGGGTTTGACACCCTCTCCCCGGCCCTTGCCGGGGAGGACACCCTGCCGGTGGTGGACAGGGTGGAAGCCCTGGTGGACACCACCTGCACCCTGTACCAGCGGATGAACGACCAAAGCGAAATGCTGGCCGTGGCCACCGGCGCAAGAACGGATAACGGAGAGCGTGCCGTTGGCGAATATCTCCGAATGGCCCCGGGGGAAGAAACCAGCCCGATCCAGGCCCGGGTGTTCATGGCCGGCGATAACTACCTGGCCCTGTTCAAGGAGCTCAAGGACGTGGATGCCAACCCCGTTGGCATGATCTCGGTGGGGGTCAGGGAAAAGGATCTTGAAGCCGTTGCCGCCACCATCCGCAACACCCGCATCGGCGCCACCGGCTATTCCCTGGTGATGGACCGGTCCGGCACCATCCTCTTCCACCCCGCCCCGTCAATGATCGGCCGATCCGGCCGGGATATGGGGCTTGGTCCCCTGCTGCAAAACGCCATGGCCCTGACGCCCGTTACCATGGATCAGCGAAAGGGGTTTGCCATGGCCGCCGTGGTACCAGGCGAAGAGTGGGTCGTGGCGGTCCTGGGATTCTGGGACGAGTTTCAAGCCCATCAGGCCACGGTGGACGATCTCAACCGGAAGCTGGCCCATTTCCTGGAAACAGCAAAGGTCAGAATCAACGGAGAAAGCCTTCCCATGTTCTCCGGGGTTGTCGTAACCGGAAGAGGAGAAAAGGTCCTGGGCAGCGCGGGAATTCCCCCCCTCCCCGGGGAGGAGTTCCACCCGCGGTTCAGCTCCCCCTCCGAAACCGTCATCTGGGACAGGGTGAAAGAGGGCCGGGGCGTACCTGGCCTGCCCCTGGCCGCCGCCATCGCCCACGGCAACAGGACAGCTGGCGTCATAACGGCCCGGTTCAACTGGGAACTTGTGTGGGAAACCTTGAAAAACAGAGTCTACGGCCAATCGGGCCACGCCTATGTAACCGATTTCAACGGCGGCATCCTGAGCGGCCCGGAGGAGACAAACGGCCCCACGGCCCAAGGGCCCGGGAGCGCCCTTGCAAACCTGTCCGGCCCGGACCTGTGGCAGGGCAAAACCGTTGTCGGTGGAACGGAACACTATGGGTCTGCCAAAACCCTTACCCTTGGAAATTACAGCCTGATCGTGGGGGCGACTGTACCGGCCAATGAATTCCTTGAGCTTGCAGACACCATCCGGCAGCAGGCCGAGACGGGCGCTGCCCGGGTGATGATCATCCTCGGGGCGGCCACCCTTTCCATGATTGCCCTCGGCATCCTTTTCAGCTTCCGCCTCGCCGCCTCCGTGGCCACCCCCATTGTCACCGTAATCGACAATTTAAAGGAAATCCAGACCAGCGGCAACCTGACTTTGGAACTCGCCCTCCCGGCCACGGCCGAGCTCAAGGATCTTGCCGCCGGCATCAACGCCTTTATCCGGCGCTTAAAATCCGTGGTCCAGGGGATTCTCTCCACCTCGGACAGCCTGGACACCTCCTCCAGGGAATTGACGGAAGCTGCGTCAACCATGACCGGGGCAACAAAGAAAGGGGCCCGCACTGCCTCCGGCATGGTCAGGGACGCCCAAAAGCTCAGGGACCACCTGAAAGGGGTGACAGGCTCCATGGACAATGCCGCAGCCAACGTTTCCGCCATGGCGACCTCGGCGAATCTTCTCAAAAAGACCCTGGCAGACATTGCCCGCAACTGCGACACCGCCACCTCGGTGACAGGCGAGGCGGTCACCCGGTCCAGAACCGTTGCCGCCCAGGTGAAAGTCCTCGAGCGGGCGGCGGAACATATCAACAGCGTCACGGTCACCATCGAAACCATCTCCGCCCAGACCAACCTGCTGGCCCTGAACGCCACCATTGAGGCGGCCCGGGCCGGGCATGCCGGCAAAGGGTTTGCCGTGGTTGCAAATGAGATCAAACAGCTTTCCCACCAGACCGAAACAGCCACCCTGGAGATCAAAGACCAGGTCCGGGAGATCCAGGAGGCCACCCTGGAAACGGTTGAGGCGATCCAGGCCACGGACGGGGCGATTGACTCGGTGAACGAAACCATGGGAGAGGTTGCGACGGCCGTGGAAAAGGAGGCCCGGACCTTCTCGGAGATTGCTAGCCATGCGGCCCTTGCCTCGGAAATGATCGACGGGGTAAGAAACGGGGTGAACCATAGCAACACCCTGTCAACCACAATGGCCTCCGCCATGGAAGGGATGAACCGCTCCATGGACGAAATCGCCAAAGAGAGCTGCCAGGTCATGGCCAACGCCGGTCATCTCACCGGCCAGGCCGGCGAAATCAGGGCCATGGCCGGCTGGTTCACCATCGCCGGGGACAAACCCGCCACCCCCCAGGAGTTAAAGGCGAAAGAACTCTCCCCGGAAACAGCCGTCGCGTCAACGCGATCCGTGTCAGAACCGGGAACGGATCGCCCCGGCAACGGTCTTGAGGTCAAAGGCGATGGCGAGCAGTACCGGCACCAGGAGCAAGGTGATGAAGGTTGCGAATATCTCGCCCCAGGCCAGGGAAACCGCTGCCGGGATCAGGTACTGGGCCTGCTCTGATGTTTCCGACAGCAAAGGAATGAGCCCGCACACCGTGGTGGCCGTGGTGAGGAAGATGGCCCGGAACCGGCTTGTGCCCGAAGCCACCATGGCATCATCAGGGGAAAGGCCCGAGTCCACAAGCCGGTTGAACCGTGTCACCATCACCAGGCTGTCGTTGACCACGATGCCGGCAAGGGCGAGCATGCCAAAGAACGACAGCAGGCTCAGGGGCACCCGGGCGATGAAATGCCCGGCAACGGCACCGGCAAATCCAAAGGGGATCACCCCCATGATGATCAACGGCTTCCAATAGGATTTCAAGGGCACGGCAAGCAAAGCGTAGATCAAAAGCAGGATGAGCAACAGGGCCCTGACAAGCCCCTTTTTCATGGTGCCGGTCTCCGCAAGCTCCCCTTCCCCCCCGAGGGAGAGGTCCGGGTAACTGCGGTTGAGCTCTTCCATCACGGGTTTGAGCCCTTCAAACACCTGCTCAGGGGTGATAAGGGTTTTATCCAGGGAAGCCGCAACGGACACGGACCTTGCCCCGTTGATCCGGGAGATATGGGATACGGCGTATTGGGGCACAAGGTCGGCCACGCTTTCCAGGGGCACATCTCCCCCCCGGCCGGTCCGAATGGAGGTATTTCCAAGCTCGCTGAGGGTATCCCGCTGTCCCGGGGCCAGCCGCAGCACCGTCTTTACCTCATCCCCTTTCCGCTGGAACCGATCCGCCTCAAGCCCCCCGAACTGGTCACCCAGCTGGGCGGCGATCTCCTGGGGGGTGAGCCCTAAATGCCAGGCACGCTCCTTCACCTCGATCCGCACCTCGGGATTGCCGGTCTTGAGTCCGTCATGGACATCAAACACCCCGGGCAGGCTTTCAAGATGCGCCGTGATCCGGACCACGGCATGGGCAAGGGCCTGGTCGTCCCGGGACCGGACCTCCAGGGAAAACCCGCCCCCCATCTCGTAGGACCCGCTGAAGGTGAGCCGGGCCGCCCCCTCCACCGTGCCCACCCGTTGCCGCCAGCGGTCCACCAGCTCAAGGGTGGATATAACCCGCTCCTCCTGGGGCTGAAGCTCGGCATAAAGCTGGGCCCCTTCACTTCCGTTCACCGAGGCCATGATCCGCCGCAGCGGCGCTTCTGTGGTATGGGTTTCCGCCATGAGTTCCCGGTTAAGGGCTTCCGCCTCGGCCTGGAGAAAAAGCACCTTTTCCTTCAGCAGCCTGGGGGAACTGCCCTGGTTCATCTCCAGGTTGACCGTGATCATGTCCCCTGGAATAGAGGGGAAAAACACGGTTTTCACACTCCCGGACGCCACGAGCCAGCCCCCGCCCGCAGCCAGGGAGACAAAAATCACCAGGGCGGTGTAGCGATGGGCCAGGGCCTGTTTCAGCACCGGCAGGTAGACCCGGCGGTTAAAGCTTTCAAGAAGGCCGGACATCATGGCCTGGAACCGCTTCCACGGATTCGAAGGCCGGATCAAACGTCCGGGATCGTCCAGGGTGATGGCGGCCAGGTGGGCCGGCAGCACAAGCTTGCTCTCCAGCAGGGAAAACAGCAGGGTCACCATGATCACCCCGGAAAAACCGGCCAGGATCTTCCCCAGCTCGTTCTTCATCAGCATGAGGGGGTAAAAGGCGGCAATGGTGGTCATCACCCCGAACACGGTGGCCGTGGAGACCCGGGTCACCCCCTTGACCGTGCCCGCAACGGGATCGCTTGTGCCCCTTCTTTCTTCAAAAACGCTCTCCCCCACCACCACGGCATCGTCCACCAGGATGCCCAGCACGATGATGAAGCCAAAGGTGGTGATATCGTTCAGGGAATAATCAAGAAACCGCTGGTTCATCATCATGAGGGCGCCTGCAATGCAGAATGGAATCCCCGCCGCCACCCAGAAGGCGAGCCGGAAGCTCAGGAACACCGCAAGGATGCCCCATACGATCAAAAGCCCCTGCCAGGCGTTGCTGGACAAAAGCGTAAGCCGCTGGTTCATGTAAGTGCTCATGTCCGCCCAGATGTCCAGGCGGATGGTGTCGGGCAGCTCCTTTGAGAGCTTAGCCACCACCCCGTGGGCCCCTGCGCTCACGTCCATGAGGCGTCCCTTTTTGCCTGTGTAGACAACGAATCCCAAGGAAGGTTTTCCCTGGTACAGGGCGAGGAAATCGTCATCTTCAAAACCGTCCACAACGGTAACCACGTCCTTTAGCATGATCCGGGCGCCGTCCCTTTCGCAGACCAGGGGAATCCTTAGCAGCTCCTCCACGGAACGGGCCTGCCTGCCCACCCGTATCATGATGGTGCCGTCATCGCTCTTCAGGTTGCCGGAACGATAGGTAAAGGAGTTCTGTTTGAACACCTCCATGATGTCGGCCATGGTCAGCCCCAGGGCCCGGAGCCGCTCCCGCACCACCTCCAGGCGAATCTCCGGGGTTTTCTCGCCATAGGCGTCCACCTTGGAAATTTTGGGATGCCTGAGGAGCGCCGCCTTGACCCTTTTTCCCGCCTGCTGGAGACTCTTTTCGCCGGTCTCCCCATACACCTGGACGATCAGGGCATGGTCCTTGAACTCGTTCAGGGTGATCACGGGCTTTTCCGACCGCGCAACCAGGTTCGGGATGCCGTCCACCCGGGTTTTCACATCCGACATGAGCCGCATCATGTCATGGTCAACGGTTTTCTCCACCGTGACCATGCTGAAATCCTCATAGGAGAGGGAAGATATTTTTTTGATGCCGGCCACCCCCTCCAGGGCGTTCTCCACCCACTGGGTCACCCCCTCATCCACCTCCCGGGCGCTTGTGCCGGGACAGGAGATTGAAATGGTCAGGCTGTTGGGCGGGATGGACGGGAACCCCTCGATGCTCAGGGTGGAAAGGGAGATAAGCCCCCCGGCCATCACCAGGAGCACCACCAGGTTGGCCGCCACCGGATTGTTCACAAACCACCGGGTCAATCCTTCCATGGGGCCCCCTCTTCCGTGACCGGATTAACTTTTTCCTTTGCGATAAAACCCGCCATGGGATGCCTGACCACGCGAAAGCGCGACGATGAATCATCCGGCGACGGCACCACAATGCTCCCCTCCCGGTGAAACAGGGGACGGCAGGTGAAGGAGGCAAGCCTGTCCTCCCCGTCCACGTACCAGATGGTGTTATCCCGTGTCCGGACGCCCTCGGGCAGGCGAAGAACATTTTCCAGGGTGCGCCCGGTCAGGCAGACATCCACGAACATCCCGGGCAGGATCTCTTCCGCCCGGGCAGGGATCTCCACAAAATAGGCCCTTAAGCGGGTCTTCTCCTCAAGATAGCCCGCCCTTCTCACAAGGCGTCCCTCCCATTGCTTCGTACCCCGTGTGATGATCACCGGTTTTTCCAGGAAATCGTCCCCCACCATCCGTTCTTCCTCCTCCCCGAGAAAGACCTTCACCTCCAGGCGGTCCACGCTGTTGATAACGGCGATATCATCGCCTGCAAACAGGGAATCCCCCCGGCTGATGTGCCGGGAGACGATCACCCCGTTGAAGGGGGCTGTGACAATGGTGGCGGCAAGATCCCGCTCCGCCTTTAGCAGGGCGGATCCGGCGGCGGCAACCTCGGCCCTGGCCGCCTTGAGCTGGGGTTCCCGGAATACGAGCCCGGACCCGGGGGCGCCCTTTATGCCCGAGCGTTCCCACCCGGCCATGGCCTGGGAGCGCTCCTGCTTCTCCTTGATCAGGGCAAGCTCGGCAGTGGCCACCCGTGTCCCGGCTTCGTCCCGTGCGGCCACATAATCCACATCATCGATCTTCATCAGCACTTCGCCTTCGGCCACCCTGGCTCCCGGCTGAAACCGGTCGGATACCCTGACGATCCTGCCGGACACCCTGGATCGCACCCGGGCGGTCCACACAGGGGTTACCTGGCCAAAGGCCTGAATCCGGGCCGTCTCGTTAGAAACCGCCACCCCCAGCACGGTCACCGGCCTCAGCACCCGCTTCTCCGGTTCAGCCACGGGGCTCTCATCCTTGATACCGGCAAAAAGAAAGGCCACGGCGCCGCCACAGATGGCCGTGACACCCACAAACACCAACAGTTTTTTAATGGTCGCTTTTTTCATTGTGCGGAACTCACTCCCATGCCCAGGGCCTTGGCCATCTCGATCCGGTTGACAAGCCTTGCCTTCCGGATCTCCACCAGTTGCTTTCTCACCATCAGCGCCCCGTCGTTCGCCTGGTTCAGCTCCAGGATGGACGCAAGGCCTGTGATATATCGTTGAAAAAAATAACGGCTGTTCTGTTCCGCCTGTTCCATGGCCGTTGCAAGGTGCGCCGCCTGCACCCCAAGGGCCCTCTCCCGGCCAAAGGCGTTCTCCACCTCTTTCATGGCCAAAAGCACGGTCTGGCAATACTTATCCACCAGGGCCTTTTCCTTTTCCGCCATGGCTTCATACCCGGCCCTGAGGCTGTTACCGTTGAAAACAGGCTGGAGGATGGACACGGACGTGCCCCACAGGGTGTCTGCCGCCCCGAGACTGCCCAGTTGAGAATGGGACTTGAACAGGTCCGCCGACAGGGTGATCCCCGGCAGCATGGCCTTTTTTCCGGCGGCGGTCACCAGGTGGGCCGCCTCGATCCTGGCGGTCAACGCCCTGATATCGGGCCTGTTTTCAAGGACCGCGGCAGGCACCCTTACAGGGGGCAGCGCCATCACCGGCAATCCCTTAGGAAAATCCAGGGATGCGTCAGGGTACCGGCCCACCAGGATCTCCAGGGCCCTTGCGATCTCCGCATACCCGCACCGCTCCTGCACAAGCTCGGCCCGTGCCTGCTCCATGGTGGAGCGGATGGAGGCAAGATCGTTCAGGTCCCCCAATCCCTGCCGGTACCGCTCAAGCACCGTGGCTTCGCTCTTTTGATGGATCTTGATCCGCTTCTCCTGGAGGGCCATCCGCTGGTTTGCACAAGCCCCCTCGATCCAGAGCTTGAGCACCCCGGCGCCAAGGGAATCCATGGCCGCCCGGTAATCCGCTTCAGACGCCAGGTACTCCGCCCCCTCGGAATCTTGAAGGTCCTTAAGCCGTCCCCAGAGATCGATCTCCCAGCTGACCGCACCGGCAAGCTTGAACCAACTCCCCGGGCCACGGTCCTCCCCCTGGTTGTTCCGGGCCAGATCCAATCCCCCGGTGAGCGTGGGCAGCCGCCGTGCCCGGGCGCCTGTCAGCAACAGCCGGGAGGCGGCCAAACTTTGGGACGCGGCCCTGAGATCATGGTTTCGGTTCAATCCTTCTCGGACCAGGGCCCTTGCCCGGGGATCGTCCACAAGGTCGAGCAGGGTGGCGGTGACCGTCAAATCCGTCTTGACGGTATCATCGCTCCAGGTGCGGGGGACATCCGCCCGGGGCAGCCGCACCGGTTCCCGGGCGGAACAGCCGCCCATCACCATGGTAAAAGCGATAAATATCAGGAAAAGTTTCATTGGATAATTGTATGATCAGAAGCTGTAGCCGATGGCCATGCCCGTGGTGGTATCATCGGAATCAAAGAAATTGATGTTGGCATCCACACGGGTATGGAAGGCAAACACCGAGACAAAGTAGTTTTCCATGCCAAAGGGTCTATACAGGGTGTATTCGGTGCCGATGGTGTATTCTTTCTCGTCCCGGGTCCGGTTGAAATCCGGGTGTTTTTCGTCATAGTCCCGCCTGCCTGCCGCGACCGTGGTTTCAAGGGACCAGCCCTCCATGTCCAGCATGTGGGTGAATCCCAGGTTCCAGCCGGTATAACTGTTGCTCCTGCCATCCATGTCGCCGATGGCGCAGGCAAGGTTGGCAAACACGCTGTTTTGCTCTCCCATGAACAGGGGCGATCCCAGTTCCAGGGTGTGGACATTGCCGTCCCGCCGAAGATCCTTGTGCCGGATACCGGCGAGGTCCTTATCCACATCGATATTAGTGAAGGTGTACCCCACCATGAACGGGGTCTCCATGATATCCTCCCAGGCAACGCTGAACTCCATTACATCCATGTCCGTCTTCCGCCGCGCTTTACCAGTCACATAGGGATCCTTCCACACATCCTCCCTGCCCCATCCGCCACTGAGGGAAAACAGCCCCAGGCCGTCCACCTCCTGGGCCAGGGTGAGGCCGGGCATCCCATCCATGAACCCCATGCTCACCTCGGTGCCGGTTTCATCAAACCGGTAGCCGATCTCGCCCATGACCATCGCCTGGAACCCGTCATCGCTCTTATCACTGTCGCCAAGGGAGGTCAATGTTTTCCGGTCACTGTTGTCCGTACTCAACAGCCCCGGCTTTCCTGTCTGGTACATCCCCCCCACCATGATGGTACCGAAGATCCCGCCCCGTTCCTCTTCCTGCCCATCCTGGGCATGGGCAAGGGTAAAGGTAAAGGCCAGGGCAAACAGGGAAGCTGCAATGGTGATGGGAAGTGCGAAAACTCGATTCATGACAAACGCTCCTTTATGGTTGTGTTTTAGACGGGTGAAGCCGGTCCGGCTCCACCCTGGCAAAGGAACCTACCAGAAACGAAAACAAAAATCTGTTGAACTTGTGTAGAACAGTGTAAAAAAATGTAACAAAAAGCGCTTCAGGCAGTGTCACGCCTTTACAAATTGATACATTTTTACGATGGCTTGCAACCAGGGGCTGTGGTATCGTTTCCGGGATTGAACAACCATTGATTTCACACGGAGATCCCATGGATCAGGACAAAAAGACAATTCTTCTGGTGGAGGACGACATCCGCCTGGCCGACCTTGTCAGCGAATACCTCGCGGCACAGGGGTTTATCATAAATGTGGAGTACCGGGGAGACACGGCCGTTACGCGCATCATAAGGGAGCAGCCCGACATGGTGATCCTCGATCTCATGCTGCCGGGCAAGGACGGGCTCTCCGTGTGCCGTGATGTACGAAACGACTACCCGGGCCCCATTCTCATTCTCACGGCCAAGGAGGATGACATGGACCAGGTGGCCGGTCTTGAGCTGGGCGCGGACGACTATGTCAAGAAACCGGTTGAGCCAAGGGTGCTCCTGGCAAGAATCCGGGCGGTTTTCCGGCGGGCGGACAGAACCGTGAACCAGACCGCCAAAGTTGACACCAAACAGGAGAAACTATGCTTCGGCACCCTTGAGATCGCGTTTACATCCAGGGAGGTCTCCATGAAGGGCCGGCCTATCGAGCTCTCCACCACCGAGTTTGACCTTTTGTGGCTGCTGGCGTCCAACAGCGGCAAGGTGCTGGACCGGGACCATATTTACCGGACCCTCAAGGGCATCGAGTATGACGGCCAGGACAGGTCCATGGACGTTGCCGTGTCCCGGCTGCGAAAAAAGCTTGAGGACGATCCCCACAAACCCTTCCGGATAAAGACCGTGTGGGGAAGCGGGTATCTCTTTGTGGAAACTGCCTGGAGCTGAGACCCATGAAACGACTCTTCGTCGCCCTCTACATTCTCCAGATCGTCGCCTTTTTAGGCATCCTCTACGGCATCCCCCCCCTGCTGGAAGGCGTGTACGGGGATGCCTACATCCACCAGGGCAGGGAACAGGTTAAAGGCAGATTCAGCCTTATCATGGAGCGGCTGGAAGGCTTGGCGCCCATGGCCCGCCAACAGGAGCTCGACCACATCCAGACCCGGTTCGGTTACCCCCTGGACCTTGTGCCCCTGGACCAGGCAGAGGTGACCGGGGAATACCAGGAAGCGTTCAGAAACGGGATTATTGTTCCGGCAGGAGAAGACGATGATCTGGCCATCCAGCGCATCGGCACAAGCAGCTGGGCCCTCCAGATGGAACCGTTCATCGAAGACGAGCTTGATACCCGGGCCACCCGCTTCTTCATGGCCCTCTGCCTGATTTTGATGTCCCTTGCCGCCCTGGTATGGGCCTTTTTTCTCCAAAGGGATTTTAACAGGATCGGCAAGGCCACCGCAGCCTTTGGCCAGGGCGACCACTCGGTAAGGGTGAGGCTCTCCCGTTTCTCCGCCATGGCCTTTATCGGAGAGGCCTTCAACCAGATGGCCCAAAAAACCGAGATGCTGATCAGCTCCCAGAAGGACCTTGCCAACAGCGTGTCCCACGAGATTCGCACCCCGCTTTCAAGGATCAAATTCAGCCTGGAGATGATGGCCGCCCCGATCCAGGCAAGGCGGGACTATCCTGCCGAGATCGGCAAGGATGTGGAAGAGATCGAGTCCCTGGTGGATGAGATGCTCACCTATGCGAGATTTGACCGGGAACCTGTAAAAAAGGGGGAGCTGCCCCGGCAGGAGATCCTCTCCTGGCTGTTCACCGTGGTGGATCTTGAGAAGCGGAACATGGCCCCGGGCAAAACCCTGGAGCTTGTTCCCCATCCGGAAAGACATACGCTCCTTGCGGAGTTCGAGCCCCGCTACCTGGAATGGGTCATACGGAACCTGGTCCGCAACGCCCTTCGCCATGCAACGGAGCGCATCAAGGTCGTAATCGAGGAAAATAGCGGCACCCTTGCCATCCATGTGGACGACGACGGACCGGGCATCCCGGAGGAAAAGCGCGGATCGGTGTTCAAACCGTTCATGCGGCTCGACCGGAGCCGGAGCCGCAAGTCCGGGGGCTACGGCCTGGGCCTGGCCATCGCCCAAAGGATAACCCTCTGGCACCGGGGCCGGCTGGAAATCACCCGCTCCCCCTTGGAGGGAGCGCGCTTCACCCTGCTGTTGCCCCTGACCGGTTAGGTTACACCCGCTCTTTCATGGGAACGTAATTGTTCAAGGTCTCGCCCGTATAGATCTGTCTCGGGCGTGAAATCCGCCGCAGGGGATCCAGGGAATCCTCCTTCCACTGGGCAAGCCATCCGGGAAGCCTTCCGATGGCGAACATCACGGTGAACATGTTGGTGGGGATGCCCATGGCCCTTAAAACGATACCGGAATAGAAATCCACGTTGGGATAGAGATTCTTCTCCTGGAAATAGCTGTCGGACAGGGCCGCGTCCTCAAGCTCCATGGCGATATTCAGGAGGTCGTCCCGGCACCTTGTCTTGCCCAGGACAAGGTCGCACATCTTCTTCATTATCTTCGCCCTGGGATCGTAGGTCTTGTATACCCTATGGCCAAACCCCATGAGCCTGAAGGGATCGTTCTTGTCCTTGGCCTTTGCAATCACCTGGGGGATGGTCAGCCCCTCCTTCTGGATCTTTTCCAGCATCTGGATCACGGCCTGGTTGGCGCCGCCGTGGAGCGGCCCCCACAACGCGGAAATCCCGGCGGAGATGGCGGCATACACATTCACCTGGCCGCTTCCCACCACCCTGACCGCCGCCGTGGAGCAGTTCTGCTCATGGTCGGCGTGGAGAATCCATAACACGTTCAGGGCCCTGACCATGTCATCATCCATCTCATAGGGGATCACCGGGTTGTCAAACATCATATGAAGGAAATTTGCGCAATAGGAATAGTCGGGCCGTGGATAGACCGTCGTGTGCCCCCTGGAGATCTTGTACGCCATGGCCGCCATGGTCCTCACCTTGGAGATCAGCCGCAGAAAAGTGTTGTTGAGATCCTCCTCCAGGTCGATGAGCTCCGGGTAAAAGCTTCGCATTGCATTTACCATGGCCGAGAGGATGCCCATGGGATGGGCCTTGCTCGGGAAATTCTGGTAAAAGAACTTCATGTCCTCATGGAGCAGGGAGAAGTCGTTCAGCATCACACTGGTGCGGGTCAGCTCCTCCTGGGTGGGCAGCTTTCCCGTGATCAGAAGATAGGCGGTTTCGGCAAAGGTCGACTGCTCGGCCAGCTGCTCGATGGGAATGCCCCGGTAGCGCAGTATGCCTTTTTCACCGTCCATGAAGGTAATGGCGCTCTGGCAGCTGCCGGTGCTGCCAAACCCGGGATCAAAGGTGATGTAACCGGTTTCCTGGCGAAGGGCCCGGATGTCGATGGCCTTTTCGCCTTCGCTTCCTTCAATAACAGGCAGTTGAAGCTCTTTTCCATCAATGGTGAGTGTGGCATACTGGGTCATACAAATCTCCTTATCCATGATAATCGATAAACAGAAAAAAACGGGAAACTGAAAAAAAGAACCTGAAGGAGGGACCTCCTTCAGGAAAACCGCTAGCCCCGGGTCTCGCCGGCAACGGAATAGGTGGTGCAGGAACCGCTTGAGCAGGTTCTCTCCTGCTTGCTTGCTCCCTTGGCCTGGCCGCCGCCGGATGAAGCGGAATGGCCCATGGCGTAATTGGTGGCGCTCACAACCCTTTCAACGGCATGGCAGCTGCACTTGGGGCACTTGATTTCGTGTTCTTCATCGCTTTTCATCACAAGCACTTCAAAAAACTCTTCACAATCCGAACATTTGAACTCATATATGGGCATACGACAATCCTCTTTACGGTAATAATTCCATCATCATCCAGGGGCCCCCTGACAAGGGCTTCCCAGGCCAGAACAGTAAGCTCTTAAGATAGTACTCAACATTGATTTGTCAAGCGCTCACCACCCAGGGCCGGCCGGTTCATCCATCCACGGCATCCACAAGCCGTTTGTGAACCCCAATGCGCTTCATCTCCCGGAGGATTTCCCCAAGGGCCCCGGCAAGCTGCCGGTGCCGCTTGTGCATGTAGGAATAAAGCTCGATGACAACGACAGGCGGGGAAAGAAGATGTATCGCCCCCGAAGGGATGCCAAGCTTTTCCATGGTGGCCCGGCCTGTGGAAGCGCTGACAACGGTAATATCCCCCCTTCCGGCAACCAGGAGTTGAAACGCCCTGTCGATGGAATACACGGGGATACGCCTGTTTGCAGGAATGCCTGCCCTGTCCATGCCGGCTTCCGTCACCTTTATCCCGGCAAGATAGACGATCTCATAGGCCCCAAGGCTTTCCCATCCGTTCACCCGGATGTTTTTCGATCTGGCAAACACAGACTGGTCAATGGCTTGAATCGACTCGTCGACCCGCACCAGGTTGGGATACCGGTTGTCATCGTTGAACCCGTGGATGCGATGGGCCTCACCGTCCACCCGCCCCGCGTTAACCTCCACGGGCCCCCGTTTTGCCGGATAGGTCAACAGCCGGAATTCGTACCCAAGCCGCCTGAAGGCCTCGAACAGAACAGCGTTCGACACCTTGTACAGCCTCGAATTCTCCTGATTCATCGTACAGAATACGATGGTCCCGGCCCGCGCTCCCACCGGCAAAAAACAACAGCAGAGCAGTGCAACGAGCCATAAAAGCCTTCCCATGGTTTAACCTCCGTGCCGCTCAACACTTTTTCAGGTTAGCTTAAAAGCTTACACCACCTCCCAAAAGATGCAACTATTTTTCAGTTTTTTACGATTCTTATTATCATAAATTAAGTACTCCATGTTATGAAACCATATGAGGTGTTTTTTTTGAGAAGAATTTCAATCCTTGTCATCGTGGATTAAGCACTTGAAGATGTTTTAACAATGCAAAAGGCTGCCTAAAGGTAGTAAAGGCAAAACAAGCAAAGATCCGGCAGGATATTTCAGGATAGTATGAGCCCGGCCCCAACACTCTTACTCCCCTCGGAGAATGTATTACGTATCAGTTTGCATACCCTATGGCCGGGGAGCGCTATTCCGTTGTCATTGTAACCGGTTGGAAGCTTAAGAATTCCCCGGCAGAATAAAATCACCGTGGAAGCAAATGTTTTAATGTTGACTTAATCGAATTAAGAGATTATCATAAACGATCTTTCAATAAAAGTCTGGGCATATCGGTATCGACGCTGCTATGTCGTTTCGGTGTTTTTAATGGCACTTGATCCCCATTTCCTCTTGCGTTCCTCTTGCGCGATTTTTTGAGACAGCAAAACGTCGTTCTGTGTCCCCCCTTACCAAGGGTATTTTTTTACAGGACCTTAAAAAATCTGCATCTTATAATTCTGATGGTTTCCTTGAATTTCGGATCAAGGGTAACCATGTTCGTTTAATACAAATCACCAGGAGGGTAAAAATGAAAAATTTACGGATTTTTTTGCTGATCGTACTCTGCATGTTCTGTTTGGCGTCAACGGCCTATGCAATTGACCTCGGCTATATATGGGCCGGGAAATCGGGCATGGCAACGAGGGTCACCAAGGGGTTTGAAGCCGGGATGAAGAAAATTGCCCCCCAGGTAAACATTGAGTACCGAAAGGAACTATCTTCCATTGACGAGCTTGCCCAGGTGGTAAAAAAATGGGAGGGAGAAAAAAACGGAATCGTCCTGCTGCGCTCCAATGCGGCAAAATGGCTGGCCGGTAACTCCCTTGCCGTTCCAACCTTTATCGGCGGATGCAACCATCCAAAACAGCTTGGGGTTATTCAGAACCTCGATTCACCTGAAAGAAACATCACCGGCGTCACCTATTATCTGCCGGTGGAAACCCAGTTTAAGATTTTTAACGAGATTCTTCCTGAAATGAAATCGGTTCTATTGCTCCTGGGTAAGGGAAATGCTTCTGCAATAGTTGACCGGCAGGGGACGAAAGATATCTGCAGGAACCTTGCTTACTCCTACAAAGAGGTTGAGTGCATTGCCGTCAATGACGCCGTAAATGCGGTAAACTCCGTTGACGGCAGTCAGACAATGGTGATCATCGGTAATCAAAGCCTTCTTTTTGACAGCGCCGATGAAATAGTTGCCGCGGCAGGAAAGACCCCGGTGGTTGCCTATTCGGACAGGGCTGTAAAATTGGGGGCCTTGGGCGGATTGGTCGCCGATGATAACAAGCTTGGGCATATGCTTGCAGAATCTGTTGTGGATGTCCTTGTCAATAGCAAATCCATCAGCTCCGTCCCTGTAAAGACAGATCCGGCCCCCAGATTTTACGTTAACCTGAAAACCGCTGAAAAAATAGGCATTGAACTGCCCTATTCAATCCTGTCTGCCGCAACCATTATCGAATAAATGGAGTCAGGCCATGAAAACAATGAATTTTAGGAAAAAGCTTCTTTTGACGATTCTTCCGGTCCTTTTTTTCTGCGTTGGATTGCTGGTTCTCATCTCCTCCCGCATTGCCTCCAATACCATCCACCTGGCATCGAATTCCATTCAGGAACACAAAATGACCAACATGGAGAATACCGTTTCCCGGGTCATTGTTGAACTCGACCGTTGGGTGAAAGAGAGGAAACGCGAAGCCGTGCTTCTTTCCGGAAATGGATTGTTTCAATTTGCAGTCAATGGCCAACTGTTAAAACAGGTTGGCCAACATCTGCTGGAATACCAGCAGCAATCCGGTATGTTTGAAGATATTTTTGTCATGGATGCCGGGGGGACGGTCATGGTCAGCGCCACCCAGGAGGTTATTGGAAAACAGATCGGGGAGGTCGAGGCGTTTATTGTGAATCTCGACAAGGCGAAAATCGGCGAAACCTGGGTAAGCCAGGTGGCCGTATCGGTGAGGACCCGGACCCGGGTCCTCCTGGTCACCGCCCCCATAAAAAAAGGAAAGAAAATCATTGGAAGCGTTGGGATGACGGCGACGCTTGAGGGGCTCAATAACGAAATTTTAAGGTCGATCAAGGTCGGAAAAAACGGTTCTGCAATGCTTGTGGAAAAAACGGGACGGGTTCTTTACCACCCTGACAAGGAACAGATCTTTTCCAGTATGACCCAGTACGATTTTGGAGCAGAAATGCTTGCCAAGGGAAGTGGCAGCCTTGTCTATTCCGACAAGGGCATTAAAAAAATAAGCTGCATGGAAACGTATGAGCCCATGGATTGGCTCATGATCACCGCTGTCCCCATGGAGAGCTATACCGAAGCCATTGATGCCATGGTTCGGTTGATGATCGGGCTGGGGGCGCTTTCCATTCTTATTCTCTCGGCTATCCTCTGGGGGATAACAACCAGTGTCTATCGGGCCATCAGCCGATCTGTGGTTGAACTGATGGGGACCAGCGGTTTTGTCGCCTCTGCATCCGTGAAGGTTGCAACCGCCAGCAAATCGGTCGCCGAAGACGCTTGCGCCCAGGCTGCTTCGGTGGAAGAGACGGCATCTTCCCTTGAAGAGATGGAGGCCATGGTCAAAAAGAATTCCCAGGGGGCGTTAAAGGCGAAAAACGTCATGGAGAATGAGGCGATCCCCAATTTCAGGACCATGAACGAGCAGACGGAAAAGATGAAGCAGGTGATCTCCGAAACGGTTCAGGCCAGTGAGGAGACCCAGAAAATCATCAAGACCATTGATGAAATAGCATTCCAGACCAACCTGCTCGCCCTTAACGCCGCCGTGGAAGCCGCCAGGGTCGGGGAAGCGGGTGCAGGGTTTGCTGTGGTGGCCGATGAGGTGAGAAACCTTGCCATCCGTGCCGCGGATTCGGCAAAACTCACGGCCACTCTGATCGAAACGGCCAATGGCAAAATCGTGGAAGCCGCTCAGTTGAACCGCCAGATTGTGGAGGCCCTTACCAGGAACAATGAGGTGTTTTCGAGCGTCGGGGATGTCATCAACACGATTGCCACAGCCTCTGAAGAACAGTCCCTGGGGATCGAGCAGATCAGCATCGCGACCAATGAAATGGATAAATTGATACAGCAGAATGCAACCAATGCCGAAGAAAATGCTTCTGCGGCAGAGGAGATGAAGCTGCAGATCAGGCAGATTAGCTCTGTTGTTGAGATCCTTTCCAGCGTGGTCGGCTTGAGGGAACAAGGGGAGGGCGGCAAGGAGAACCCCGGTGCAACAGGGGAAGCATCACCGAAGATGGAGCTGTTGCCGTCTCCTGGGGATTTCAATCCGGATGACGGGCATCAACATGCCTGAATCAATTAAATGAAGATCCACAGATTATTTCTGCAGGAAACGGAGCTATAGCTATCTCTCAACCGGATAGCACCATGAACAAAAGAGAGATCCGGCCAAGGCGCGATCTCTTTTTTGTGGTCCGTTGGGAACGGACAGAAGATGGAGGGCCGTCACAATCGGGTATGTTTTTTTGCCAACCACGTCAGGGTCCTTTGCATGTCAAGTCAACCTGGTTTCGCACTTCCCATAATCACTACTCCTTAAATCTATTATTTGGGTCAGGTCTACACTCTTGACACACCACAAGTCCCATCACTGAACGGTCAGCAGCTCTCTTGCGTGGGTGAGGAAGGCCAAGGTGATATCTTCGCCGCCTATCGTGGTTGCGATCCCGGCCCCCCCCCACTCCTGATTTATCGTACAAAATACGATGGTTTCGCCCGACCGGCAAAGCCCGGAGCAGAACAACTAACCGTAAAAGCCTTGCCTTAGGGTTGACTCCGTACAGGCCACCGTTTTTTTATTATACCTTTGTTACTTGCTTTTCATTTAAAGGAACGGCGGCGAAGTTAACATCGTTTTGAATAGGTTCTGCGATCTTTTCTTTTCTTTTCCCGGTAACAAACATGTCAAGTTCCATTACATAGCTTTTAAGATGTTCGGCTTGAGCATTCATCTCTTCTGATGCGCTTGCGGATTCTTCTGCAACAGCGGTATTCTGTTGAACAATCCGCTCCATTTCGGCAATGGCCCGATTCATCTGTTCGATGCCAACGGACTGCTCCCTGGATGCCACGGAGATCTCAGCAACAAGATTGCCAACCTTGGAAGCACTTTCGGCAACCCTGGTAAACGCCTCATTGGTGGTTGTAACAAGTTCCGATCCCTCATCAACCTTTTTTACGGTGCCGTCAATTAATTCAGCTGTATCTTTCGCAGCTTCCGCAGCTCTCATGGCAAGGTTCCTGACTTCATCGGAAACTACGGCAAAGCCTGCTCCAGCCTCCCCGGCCCGGGCGGCCTCGACGGCTGCATTAAGGGCGAGCAGGTTTGTCTGAAAGGCAATCTCATCGATGATTTTGATAATTTTTGATGTCTCCTCACTTGCCTTTGAGATATCTCCCATGGAGCCGATAAGCTTTTCCATTGATTCATTGGCTGTTATGACCACATGATTTGCCTCTTTCATCAGGCTGTCTGCAGTACCTGCGTTATCCGCGTTTTGCTTGGTCATGGACGCCATCTCTTCCATGGACGATGAGGTTTCTTCGATGGAGGCAGACTGTTCGTAAGCTCCCTCGGCCATGACCTGGCTTGAAGATGAAACATTGCCTGATGCCGAGGTAACATTGTTGGCGCTTTCGGACAGACCTTGAATGATGCGATTGATGGATTTTGTAATGCTTTTACTGATAGTCCACGAAAGGAGAATTCCGATAACGAGACCTGCACCGACAAAGCAGAAGAGGGTAATTATTGGAATCCGATAAGTGGCGGATGTTGCCTCATTGTTCTTTTGGACAGCATTAAAATTAAGTTTCGTCAACTGTTCAAGGTAGGTAAGCATTTCCGCAAATTTGTCCTGGGCAAGACCTAACGAAAGGTCGAGCGCTTCACGTCTGCCCGTCCTTGTATCCGCCTTGCGTCCGTCCACGATTTTCCTGGAAACAACTTCCCATTCTTCCCGGATTTTCTCATACCGGGAAAGAAGCGCCTTCTCTTCAGGATTGGTGATAAGCTGTTTATATTTATTCAGATGCTCTTCTGAATTCTTCAAGCTTGTTTCATAATCATTTAAGAGCACCTTGAACACGTCCGATCTGGAATTGGCAAAAATCATGGATCGTTCCGCCACCAGCAACTTATGAAGGTCACGGTCAGCTTCGATCAAGCTGGCGACACATGGCAGCTTGACCGAAAAGAACTCCTGCAGATTTTGTTGAATGCTTGTGATGCTTTTAAAGCCTATGATACCTATCATCGCCATCAAAAGAATCATACAGGAGAATCCAAGTGCAAGTACGGATCCGATTTTAAGACTATTAAACAATTTCATTTTGGACCGCCTCCTTTATTACTTATCTTCCATCACCAGATAAAAGGAGGGGGAGCAAATTGAACTCCCCCAAACCCGGACTATTCAATTTTGTCCAGGTCGATGCCAAAGGTGATCGAGCCGATCACCCTGCCGCCGTCCTTGACAGGTACGGATACCTGGGACAAATACGCCTGTGAGCTGTCGTCGAATTCGACATCATCCACAAAGACGGCTCCCTTGCCGTTATTGTAAGCTTTTTGGAATTTGGCTTCATCCCCCTGCCAATAATCGGAGGTCTTATCGGTCATGGCCACGTTCGCCCCTTGATTATCCATTACAAATATTTCCAGATAATAGGGGGCTGAATTCTGGAGGGTACGCAGGTGCTTGCCACATTGGGATTCCATTATGGCATTCATATAGTTAACAATACCGGGGGTATTCCTCCATTTCTCATCTTTTTCTTTAATTTGAGTCAATGTTTTCCCTTTGGCATTTTCGGCATTGACCGCCGCCACGATAACCGGATCGGTTCCAAGCTTTGCCAGAACGGAATTTGCCAAATCGAACACTTCCTTAGGTGGTTTTTCACCGGCATGACCGACTCCAGAACCAACGATCAGAAACATACCCGCCAGGAATAACATAAATGCTTTTCTCATAATCTTTCCTCCTTTTTTATTATTCAGCCTGATCATATTGCCTAACGTTCAAGCGTTACTCGACCCTTAAAGAAAACGCTTCCTTTACAGCCATTAATAGTAAGAAAGATCCATCAGCACCCAAGCCCCGATCCAACCAGGCTACAATTCAACACCTCCTTACATCCTGGTCCGGCCCAAGATAAAATACGTATTAATTGAAAAGCCGAATGTCGTTTTTCACTTAAGATCTTTGTTTCTGATATTCAGCACTTAGAAGACTGTATCGACCACACATTTTCGAAATAATTCGACGATGCGGAATATAGGGACAGCTGAACGATTCAGGGAACCAGCACAATAGCGTTAACCAGGCAGGGATGGAAATGACGTCCATGTGAACACGGTGGAAGGGGCATCTCACAGCGAAATTGTTTATTTTCATTCATTGGGATAGATTAGATTAAAGTTTTTTTTAAAAAAAATCAATGATAAAGTTTCCGGTTTTGATCCTCGTTTCGGTCAACCCGTTGCCCCAAAACCCGAAGCGGCTCTTCTTTTTTAACGCCATCCCTTTCAATGCCAACCCTCCGGCAAGGTCCACTTTTTCAAGCAGGAACCCGCCCCTCTCTACAGCCGTGAAAAGGGCGGCCTTCAATCAGTCAAAAATGGATGAAACCAGCATGAAACGGGGAAAAAACCGGTCAACCGGCAAACAGAATTAATTGCGTCCATTCATAACATCGAAAACAGTTTCTTCATTCGAATGCATGTGAAGTGAATGGTGCTTCTTATCATCCTTAAATCATTGATTTTAAAAATAATTTGTTTTAATTTAAAAACTCTGTAAAAATGTACCTGTTCAATGTGTTTTTTTATCAAACTGGTCTAAACTATTTGACAATCTGTTTGCAATCGATCTCGAAACAACAATGCGCGCTCAGCAATTCGGCGGTTTCAGATTAATTGACTATTGTCTTTTTTTTCAAGCTCAATATTTAGTGATGACGATATTTGGTTGACACTTCTCTATTCACCTCAGGCCAGCCATAACACAATGAAGTGTTTTCAGAAGGTTATTTCATCCCCATTTTTTTTCTAAGTTACAAAAAAAAGGAGACGATTATGACACAGCAAACAGAACGAATGGGTGCAGAGTTAAAAGAGAGATTAATGGAAGATAAGGTTTTTTGCAGCCTGGGAATTGTAAATCTCGCTTGTGCAACTGCGGCAGAACCCCTGATAGACAATAATGATTATGGTTTTTTCCTGAGCGGCCTTGCGAAATCCTATGCTGAACTCGGATTGCCGGATGAAGGCCATATAAGAGCAAATACGGTTGCAAGATGGACAAAGAACATGAAGAGAATTTTTCCGGACCACCATCTTATTGTGGATATAGATGAGGGATTCGGACCGATAACGCTTACAAAGGACATTTTAGACGAACTGCGCGGGAATGCCTCAGCGGTTCAATATGATGACCAGGACACCGAAAAGAGAAAATGCGGACATCTGCCCGGCAAAGTCGTCATCCCCCTGGATGACTATTTAAGAAAACTGGAAGTTCTTCTGAAGTTTACAGGAGATGATATTCTGTTTATTGCCCGGACGGATGAACCTGACTTTAAAAAAGCATTGGTCAGAGCCAAAGCGTTCAGTAAAGCCGGGGCCCCGATCGTTCTTGTGGACGGAGTCGATCATCCTGAAAAGATCCTGCAAGTGAGGGATGCGGTGAATCGCGAAACAGCGATAATGTTCAATTATATTCAGGGAGGAAAATCAAGGCCCTTAACTTTTTCCGAGCTGAAACAATATGGCGGAAACATTCTGAACTACTCCATACCGTTTCTTCTTCCGTATATGGAAATCACCCAACAGGTAACCAGGGAGATTTTATCGAATGACGGCTACCTTGAATCAGGTGATTTCACGCTGAGAGACGCTGTTAAATTGATGAAGAATAACTGGGATAGAATTCTGCAAAGGTATAACAGCCTTCAAAAAGATAACAGGGACTGAGTTATCTTTTTCCCCCTTGGAAATGGAAGGGATACCGGGATTGGCCACAAACGGAGCTATCCCGGTCAGGCCTGATTCAAATTCGGCGTAATATCAGGCCGAAAATCCCAGCAGCTCCCTTGCATGGGTGAGTGTTGCCCGGGTGATCTCTTCGCCTCCGATCATCCTTGCGATCTCGGCCACGCGATCCTCCGGGTCTTCCAGGGGTGTGATGGAGGTGGCGGTCCGCTCATTGACAACGTTCTTCTCGATCCTGTAGTGGCTTGTGCCGTACCGGGCGATCTGGGCGAGATGGGTGATACAGATCACCTGGTAGGTGTCGGCAAGGCTTTTGAGCTTCTTGCCCACCTTGTCCGAGGTCTTGCCACCGACACCGGAATCCACCTCGTCAAACACCAGGGTGCCAAGGGCCTCGGTTTTGGAGAGAATGGCGGTCAGGGCCAGCACCACCCTGGAGAGCTCGCCGCCCGAGGCGATGCGGCTCAAGGGTTTGGGTTCCTCCCCGGGGTTGGGGGCCATGAGAAAAGAGGCCCTGTCGAGGCCGGTGGGGGAAACCGTCATCCCGTCCGCCGTAAAATAGCCCGGTTCCGTTGACGGGGTCCGGGTAAGGGCGATGACAAACCGGGTGTTGCCCATCTCAAGCTCGGCCAGCTCTTTCTCGGCCAGGACGGCAAGCCGGATGGCGGCCTCTCCCCGCTTCTCCGAAAGGGTGAGGGCCTTGGCCCCCAGCTCCTTTGACAAACGGGCGGATTCCTCCTCCAGGTTTGCGATCCGGCCCTCCACGTTGTCGGTCCGGGCAAGCTGCGCCTTCATCTCCTCATACCGTTCAAACAGGGTTGCAAGGGAGCCCCCGTATTTCCGCTTGAGCTTCTGGATCCGGTCGAGCCGCGCTTCGGTCTCCTCCAGGAGTGCAGGGTCGAGATCAATGGTGGCCTTGTAGAGCCTGAGCTCCTCGACCACGTCCTCCATGTCGAACAGGGACTGGGAGAGCTTCTCTGCAATGGGCGAAAGCTTGGGGTCCAGGATCGATTTTTTTTCAAGATCCCCCCGGAGCAACCCGAGGCGCTCGAGGATGGAATGCTCCCGTGAGAAGAGTTCCTCCATGGCAAGAGTAACCCCTTCGACAATGGCGGCCCCGTTCCGCAGGCGGAGGCGCTCCTGTTCGAGTTCCTTGTCCTCGTTGGCCTGGATGTTCACCCCTTCGATCTCCTCGATCTGGAACCGCAGAAAATCGTTCTCCTCCTCGGCCCGGGCGGCGCCGGACTTAAGATCAGAGAGCTCCTTGACCATGGGGGCAAGCTCGTTGTAAAGGGCCCTGACCTCGTTTCTGAGGCCCTGGGTGCCGGCAAACCGGTCCAGGATTTCCAGGTGGTTCTCCTCCTTCAAAAGCCCCTGGTGGGCGTGCTGGCTGGAGATGCCGGCCAGGTTTTCCGTGACCTGCTTTAACAGCTGCATGGTGGCCTGCCTGGAGTTGATGTACACCTTGTGCTTGCCGCCGGCGGAGATGATCCGCCGGATCATCAGTCCCTCTTCAGGGTCCATGTCCTGGGCCGCCATGATGGCGGCGGCTTCGGAGCCGGGATCGATCTCAAAGGTGGCTTCGAGTTCCGCGCTCTTTTCCCCGGTTCTGACAAGGTCCGCCGAGGCCCTGCCGCCGAGAAGCAGGTTGACCGCCTCGATGATGATCGATTTTCCGGCGCCGGTCTCTCCGGTGAGCACGGAAATTCCGTTGGAAAATGAGATGCGAATATCATCGATGATCGCAAATTTTTTTATGGCCAGTTCGCTGAGCATTAAGTCTCCTGAAAAAAGTTACGAGGTGAAACAGATAGATGGCGGCAATGGCCGCCAGAAGTCTCGGAATCCAGAGCCACAGGGGGGAGATCCCCAGGGGCAGAAAAAGGGCCGGATCTTCGATCATGGCGTGGTTGATCCCGATGGAGAGCTGGAGCCTGGTGAGCTCGTCCTTTGAAAAATCGTTTGTCCTGGTCTCCTCCACGATGACGGCGGCACCGTAGGAAAGGCCGAACAGGGCGGCGGTGAGCCAGAGCATGCCCGTCGCCCGGCTAAGGCCAAGCAGGGAAAAGACCGGGGTGGCCGCCCCCACAATATAGCGGATCAGGTCAAACTCCTTCATGGTCTCAAGCACCACCATAAGCGGCATGATGATGGCGAATATCTGCATGCACAGCCCCGCGATATCCCGGCCCCAGGAAAGAAACATGGGACCGAAGGGGGGCAGGTCCCCGGCGGATGCCCCTGCCGTGGCGGTCAGGATAACCGGATCGGCCACATCCATGACCCGGGAATCAGCACAGGTCACGGCAAAGGAGGTGAGGAGCCTGAAACAGGCGGCCGCAAGGGAGTTCAACCCCGACTGGCCCTGGATGATGCTCTCCTGGACAAGGTTGTGGGAGATGAGCAGAAAAATGGCGATCAGGGTCATCTGCTCCATGGTAAGCGGCATGGCCGCCATGGCCGCCACCGCCCCGTATATGCCGGTGAACAGCCCGATGATCAGGGGCAGGGCCGCGGCGGCGGGCAGGGACAAAAGCCCCATAACCGGCTGGATCAGGAAATCGAGCTTATAAAGCCAGCCCGACCAGATCAGCAGGGCGGTGGCAAATGAAATGGGGACCAGGATCTTCAACAGCCAGACATAGCCTGACCATCCCCGCAAGATCCCGGCCCTGAACGCTTTGGCGACTCGCTTGTTCATCTATATCCCCAGGTAGGCCTTTTTGACGTCTTCATTGGCCAAAAGGTTCGGACCCGTATCGGTCATGGTGATCTTTCCCGTCTCCATGACATACCCCCGGTCCGCCACCTTCAGGGCAAGGTTGGCGTTCTGCTCCACCAGCAGGATGGTGGTGTTGCTCTCCTTGTTGATCTGCTTGATGATATCAAAGATCCGCTTTATCACGATGGGGGCAAGGCCCAGGGAGGGTTCGTCCAAAAGCAGCAGCTTGGGTTTTCCCATGAGGGCCCTTGAGATGGCAAGCATCTGCTGCTCCCCCCCCGACAGGGTGCCGCCGGGCTGGTTCCGCCGTTCGGCAAGGATGGGAAAAAGCTCGAATATGTGCTCCATGTCCCGCTTGATCTCCTGGGTGTCCTTCCGCAAAAAGGTGCCCATATCAAGGTTTTCCGTGACCGTGAGGTAGGGAAAAATCCGCCGTCCCTCGGGCACCTGGCTGATCCCCAAGGCCACGATCTTCTCCGGGGCCATGGCCGTGATATCCCGGCCCTCAAAGATGATCTGGCCCTGGCGGGCCGGCACCACCCCGCAAAGGGTCATGAGGGTGGTGGATTTGCCTGCGCCGTTGGCGCCGATGAGGGTGATGATCTCCCCCTCCTTGACATCCATGGAGATATCCTTGAGGGCCTGGATGTTTCCGTAATATGACTGAATGTTTCTGAGCTTAAGCATCGATCTCCTCCCCCAGGTAGGCTTTGATCACCACGGGATTGTTCCTGATCTCTTCAGGCCCGCCCTCGGCGATCTTTTTTCCGTAATCCACCACATGAATATTGTCCGAAAGGCTCATGACAAGCTTCATGTCGTGCTCGATCAAGAGGATGGATATCTTGTCATCGTCCCGGAGCTTCAGGATCAGCTCGTCCAGCTCCAGGGTCTCCTGGGGATTCATGCCGGCGGCCGGCTCGTCCAGGAGCAGCAGGAACGGGTCGGTGGCCATGGCCCGTGCGATCTCAAGGCGGCGCTGGGCCCCGTAGGGAAGATTGGTGGCAAGCTCGTTCACATACTGCGCCAGACCTATCTTCTCCAGGATGGCGTAGCTTCTCTCCACGATCAGCTTCTCTTCCGCCCGTGTGGCGCGGGTCCTGAAGATGGCCCCCAGGACCCCGCTACTGGTCACGGGGTGGCAGCCGATCATGACGTTTTCAAGCACGGTCATGGAGTTGAAAAGCCGGATGTTCTGGAAAGTCCTGGCAAGCCCCTTTCTCGTGACCACGTTGGGCTTGAGCCCGTTGATCCGTTCCGATGTTCCGCCGGGGGAGATGCAGACATCTCCGCCGGTGGGGGTGTAGATGCCTGTAATACAGTTGAAAAAGGTGGTCTTGCCCGCACCGTTGGGTCCGATCAGGGCCGCGATCTCCCCTTTTTTGATGGAGATGTTCAGGTGATCGATGGCCCTGAGCCCACCGAAATCCATGGTCAGATTGTTCACTTCTAAAATTGGTTTCATCTTTCCTGTCTTTTTCTAAGGTTCGCGTCAGACTATCGCCCTTCGCAATCGAATCGACACCAGCTTTGCGTATTATAATAAAAACGGGGCTCAATTCATATGCGAGAAGCTATAAAGGCGCTATCGCTTGAACGTATAGGTTCTCCTGACGTTTTCGATTATTCCGCCGGGCCTGAACACCATCATGAGCACAAGGACCGTTCCAAAGGTGATCATCCTGAACTCTCCGAAATTCCTCAAGTACTCGGGCAGGAGGATGAGCAGCAGCGCGCCCGAAATGACGCCCAGGATGGAGCCCATGCCCCCCAGGACAACGGTGCACAAAATGATGACCGACTCCCAGATGGTGAAGCTCGCAGGATTGATGAAGGTTGTCTTGGCCGCAAAGATCACCCCGCCCATGCCGGCCCAGGTGGCGCCCAGGGCAAAGGCCCTCAGCTTGGTCTTGGCCTTGTCGATCCCCATGGCCTGGCAGGCGATCTCGTCGTCCTTGAGGGCGATCCAGGCCCTGCCGATCCGGGAGTCCTGGAGCCGATTGATCACGAATATGGTGAAGATCACCAGGCAGACCAGGATATAGAAGAGATAGATGGTCTTCTGGTTCAAGGAGAGGTCCAGGCCAAACAGGGGCGGCTTGGGAATGTTGGCGATGCCGCTGGGGCCATATGAGAACTCGTTCCAGTTCTCCAGCACCAGGCGGATGATCTCCCCGAATCCCAGGGTGACGATGGCAAGGTAGTCCCCCCGCAGCCTGAGCACGGGGTAGCCCAGGATGAGGCCGAAGCACCCGGCCAGAAGCCCGCCCAGGGGCAGGGCGATCCAGAAGGTCAGCCCGTAGTGAAGGTTGAGGAGGGCGTAGGAGTAAGCGCCCACGGCAAAGAAGGCCACATACCCAAGATCCAAAAGCCCGGCAAGGCCCACCACGATGTTGAGGCCAAGCCCCAGCATCACGTAGATCAGTGCCGAGATCATGATGTTGGTCTGGTACATGGAAAAGATGTGGGGAAAGACAAGGGTGAAGATCCCGATGGTCGCAAGGGCCGGAACGGCAAACCTGCGTTCCCCCAGGACCGTCTGGACGAGCCCCGGCTTATCGGTTTTCTCTTTTTTCCCGCCCATCTCCTTTTTGACCAAAAGATACCGCCATAGCATGGAGAGGAAAAAGGCGCCCACGCCCACACCCACCATGTTCATCCAGCGCCACTCCACCGTGTTGGAGACGGTGTTCACCTTGAGAACCATGATGGGGAAGGTGAGAAACATGAACCAGACAGAGGCGAGAAACGATTTTTTTATTTCATTTGTAACTGTCATAATCATCATACTTTCTGTGTTTCGGATTTACCCAGGATGCCGGAGGGCCTGAAAATAAGGATCACAACCAGGATGACAAAGGCAAACACATCCTCGTAGTCGCTTGAGATATAGCCTGTGAAAAAGCTCTCGGTCCATCCCAGGACAAAGGAGCCGAGCACGGCGCCGGGGATGCTGCCGATGCCGCCGAGAACGGCCGCGACAAAGGCCTTGATGCCCGCGATGAATCCCATGTAGAAGTTGATCTGGCCGATGTGGGAGGCGATGAGGATGCCGCCGATGGCGGCCGTTGCCGAGCCCACCACAAAGGTGACCGAAATGATCCTGTCCACGTTGATGCCCAGGAGCGCCGCCATCACCTGATCCTGGGAGGTGGCGCGCATGGCCTTGCCGATCTTGGTGAACTTGATCAGCACGGTCAAAAGCACCATCACCACAACGGTGGTGATCAGGATCACAAGCTCTGGTGAGGTGAGGATGTGGGCATAGGGTTCCCAGAATTCAAAATCGGGAATCAGGCTGGGAAAGGGTAAAAAGTCCGAAGTCTGGGCAAGGAGGACGTAGTTCTGGAGAAAGAGCGACATGCCGATGGCCGATATCAGGGCCGACAGCCGGGGCGCGTTCCGAAGGGGCTTGTAGGCGATCTTCTCCATGGTATAGCCATAGGCGCTGGAGTAGATCACCGCGGCCATTGCCGCCATGATAACCACCCCCAGGGCGGGCATGCCCATCATGGTGAGAACGCTTGAGACGATAAGACCGGTAAAGGCCCCGATCATATAGATCTCGCCATGGGCGAAGTTGATCAGCTGGATGATGCCGTAAACCATTGTATAGCCCAGGGCGATAAGGGCGTAGATGCTTCCACGGGTAAGACCCCCGAAAAAAAGCTGTGTAAAATATTCAAAATCCATAAAAACCTGCTTTGTTGGCCGGTGGTTCAATGCCTGTTCATGCAACAAAGGGGGACAGGCAGAACGCCCGCCCCCCGGGGTGATTCATCCCAAGTTAGAGCGACTGCTATTTCTGCTCTACAAAGGCGCCGTTCTCAACCCTGTAGACGGAAAAACCGATACCGGTGGCATCACCGTTCTCGTCAAACCGGATCTTTCCAAGGGGGGTATCTACATACTCGGTGCGAAGCACCTTGACAATGGCGTCATAATCGGTGGAGCCGGCCTTGTCAACGGCGTTCAGCAACGCCAGGGCAGCGGAGTAGGCCGCATCGAAAAATGCGCCCGGATCAGATCCATAGGCTTCCTGGTGCTCTTTCTTTGCCTGGATGGCAAGGGGGTTCTTGGAGATATCCATGGGACCTGTGGCATAGACGCCTTCGGCATACTTGCCCGCGACCTTGATGAAGGTGTCGTCCTTGACGCCGTCACCGCCAATGAAGGCGGTCTTCATCCTCTTTTTTCTCATGAGGGAGACGATCTTGGAGGCCTCGGGGTGATATCCGCCCCAGACAACCAGGTCGGGCTTGAAGCGGCGAACCTTGGTGACGATGGCGGAGTAGTCAACCGCGCCCGGGGTTACGCCCTCGAACAGGACAACTTCGATACCTGCCTCGGTAAAGTATTTCCGGGCAAGCTCGGCCTGGCCCTTGCCGTAATCGCCCTTGTCGTGGAGAACGGCGATCTTCTTCACATTGAGCACTTCCGTGGCGAACTTGACCTGGAGCTTTGCCTGGACGGCATCATGGGCAATGGTTCTGAAAAAGTTGGGATAGTCCCCGCCCAGGGTGAGATCAGGAGTGGTTGCCGAAGGAGACATGGCAACGATTTTGGCGTCCTTGTAGAAGCCAAGGCCCGCCTTGGTGGCGCCGGAGCAGATATGGCCGAGGATGACGTCGGCACCGTCGGAGACAAGCTTGGTGGCGGAGTTGCCGGCAACCTCGGGCTTGCAGACATCATCTTCCACCAGCAGTTCAACCTGCTTGCCAAGCACGCCGCCCCGGGCGTTGATCTTCTTGACCACAAGCTCGGCAGCCTTTACCGTGGGCAGGCCGTAGGAGGCAAGGTCACCACTGTGGGCGCCCGGCACTCCCAGCTTGATTGTTTCTGCGGCAAAACAACTTCCGGTCAGTGCAACCGATGTAAACAGTAGAGTCGATAAAACGGCAAACAGTTTCCCCATCTTTTTCATAAACCTCTCCTTCACTTTAAAAATTGATTTAACCCAAAACTCTCATATTAACCTATGTTCTATACTTAGACAAGGAATCGGAGTCAACGGAAATCAAGGGATTAGCCAAAATTCACCCACGGGTCCGGCAAGAAATTTTAAAAAGATCTTGCTTCTTTGATCCCCTCTTCTGTAAAAAGACAACTATTGATAACAGGGTGTGGTATAATACCCATTACCAAAAAAAACTAAATACTCGAGTTTATATTATGAAACAGTGCATTGGTCTGGTGATAAAGAGGGATGAACGCGCACGAAAAATGGCCCTGAAGCTTGAAGCGTGGCTGATCAAACAAGGGGTCGACGTGGTGCTTGCAGACGATATCACCTCCAGCGAACTTCCCTGCAACCTGTTCTGCGTCATCGTCCTGGGCGGTGACGGCACCTTTTTGAGTGCCGCACGCCTGGTGGGCAGCAAAGACATACCCTTGATGGGCATCAAATTCGGAGAGGTGGGATTCCTGGCCGAAACCATCGAGGATGACCTGTTTGAAGCGGTGAAGGCGGTCCTTGACAACCAATTCACCATTGAAGAGCGCATGCGCCTCAACGTCACCGTGGAAAGGGACGGCAAGGCCATTGCAACGGTGGATGTGCTCAACGACATGGTGCTCAACAAGGGAGCCCTCTCCAGGCTTGCCTACTGCGGGGTGGACATCAACGGCAACTACCTGACCACCTACAAGGCCGACGGCCTGATCGTGGGCACCCCCACAGGATCCACGGCGTACTCCCTTGCCGCAGGCGGTCCCGTGATCCACCCGGCCGTGCCCGGCATCATCCTCACCCCCATCTGCCCCTTTACCCTGACGAACCGCCCCCTCATCATCCCCGACACCTCGGAGGTGGCCATACGGCTGGACGGCGATCCCACGGACATCGTCCTCACCTTTGACGGCCAGGAGGGCATGGATATCGGCAGCAGGGACAGGATCGTGGTCAAAAAGAGCGACAACTCCGTCAAGATGATCTCGCTTTCGGACCTGAACTATTTCAAGGTCCTCAAGGCAAGGCTCCTGTGGTCCGGCGGCAGGGGCTAAGAATAAGGTCTTCTACTTTGTAACGGTCGCCGGGACCGGCTTTCGCTCCCGGTGCTGGCTCAGGAAAATCCCGCCGAACACGAAAAAGCAGGCAATGTATTGCTGGCCGTTCAGTGTCTCGTTCAACACCACCATCCCCATGATCAGGGTAAAGACCGGGATGAGGTTGATAAATGAGGAGGCCTGTCCTGCCGGAATCCGGCTGACACCAAAGCTGTAGCAACCGTAGGCCCCCAGGGTGACCACCGATCCCAGATACAGAACGGCCATGGCGGACACCGGCTCAAACGCCGTCGGCAGGACCGTGGACGGGAAAAAGAGAGCCGGCAGAAAGAATAGGCTGCCTGCAAAGGCCTGGAGGGCCGTGAGAAACAAGGGGTTGTACCCCCGGTTGGTGAGCTGCTTGAGCAGGATGCCGTAGCCCGCGGCACACACCATGGCCAGGAATTCAAAGAAATTGCCCAGGGCCGGGTTGGGGGCGGTGGCGGTGGCGGAACCCTGGCCGCCGACACTGAGCCAGCACGCCCCGGCAACGGAGATCACCATGCCGGCCACGTTCTTGTGGGTCAGCCGCTCCCCCAAAAAGAAAAAAGCGGCGAAAGAGACCATGAGAGGACACAGGGCCGTGATCATGCCTGCCTGGGACGCGGTGGTCAGTTCCAGGGCCTTTGCCTCGAATATGAAGTAAAGGCAGGGCTCGACCAGCACCATCAGGGCCAGGGGCCGGATATCTTCCTTCAGGATCTTCACCCCCCGGAACACCCGGGGCAGAAAGAGAAAGCAGAGGCTCCCAACGACCATGCGGCCGGCGATCACCACCATGGGATGATAGTGGACAAAGGCGAGCTTCAGGGCGATGAACGAGCTTGCCCACAACAGGCTTGCCGTCAACAGGCTTAAATGGGGCATGATGCCGGAGAGTCTTGGAGAGTTCAAATCAGGGATCCTCACAAAAAGTTGAAAACCAACCTCTTATCACTTAACGCTTCAGTTTGTCCATCATGATCCGGAGGATGGTCCGGTCGGTGGCAACCATTCCCTACTCGTGGCTTACGGAGGATCCCCAGATATCCACGATCTTTGTATTGCCCGGATAATCAACGGTCTTGTACTTTGTGATCCTGGAGAGCCGCTTGGTGATGGCGCCGATCCGGGTGATCTGGCTGCGGATCGTATCAAGGTCCCGGCTGGGCAGGGCGTCGGTATTTTCTTCCATCATGATCAGCTCAAAAGAGCCCAGGATCGCCTGGAGGGGCTGGTTGAGCTCGTGGCAGACGGCACCGGCCATCTCAAGCACCCCCTGTAGCTTTTCCCGCTGGATCTTCTCGGCTTCGTCGCTCTTCCTGGTAGAGATATCATTAATCGTGGCAATCACCCATGCCATTGGATTGGAACTGTCCGCGCTGCTCAATTTGACGTTGGCATGGAAGATGGTGCCGTCCCTGCGTATGAGATCGGCGTCATAGGTGGCCCGTCCGCCCGAGGCAAGGCTTGCGTAGACGGTCTTGTTCACCCGCTCAAACTCCTCCTCGGAGGGATAGATCATGGCCACGCTCCTGTCCCGGAAATCCTCCTTGCCGGTATAGCCGAAGAGCCGCACCATCTCGGTGTTTACCCATTTAAAAACCCGGTTTTCCAGGAGGGTGATGCCAACGGGGGAGAGCTCCAGTATCTGTTCAAGGATCGCCCGCTGGTTCCTAAGGGCCCTGTCCGACTGCTTCCGCTCGATGGCAAGGGCGATGTGCTGGGAAACCGAATTGAGAAGATCCAGGTCCGACGGGTGATACATATCTTTCGAGGTATAACTTTGAACGGCAATAACGCCGATCACCCGGTCCCGGCTCCAGAGGGGGGCGCCCAGCCATACTTCGCTGGGGCTGCCGATGGGTTTCCTGTCCTTGAACTTCGCAAAGTTAAGGATATCATCCCTGTAGAAGATCAACGGCTTTTCGGCGGTGATCACCTCCCCGGTCAGGGAGGCGGTGTTGCTGAAATTGGTGATCTCACCGGGCAGCTCATCCTTTTCATTCACCCAGTACTCAAAGGTGATGGAGTCCTTTTCACGGTTATGGATGGCGATGAAGAAATTGTCCACATTGAGGATTCGGCCAAGGGATTTATGGATCACGCCAAAGAGTTCGTTCAGATCCAATGTCCTGTTGACGGCGTCTGAAATCTCAAACAGCACATCAATGGTGGTGTTGGCATCCCTTTTGCTTGGCTGGCTTGTCATCCTGTTACTTCTCCCATACTCATCCCCATTCCAACGCTATACCCGGACAACATCAGCAGCCGGCTGCAAGTTTTAATTAATATTGCATTGTTGCTGTTTTAAATCAAGATTTATGATAAGGGTGCATCCATGGAAAAACAAGACTTCATTGAACAGCTTGCGGACAATTTCTGTCTTGTCAAGGGGCCGGACAATGCCAGGATTCCATTTTGCAACTCCTTTCTTCTTGAGGGAAGGGAGCGGGTGCTCATTGATGCCGGAGCGGGCGAGGCCATCATCAAAGCCATTGACAGGGAGAGACGGATAGACGTTCTCATCATCACCCACCCCCACCCGGATCACATCCTGGCCTCCCATGTACTGAAAGACCGGCACCTAATGCTTCCCAGGGAAAGCCCGGCATCGGTCCATGACCTGTTCGAGCTGGGCAGGCGGTTCACCGGTTCCGACCAAGGCGGCCGCCACTGGAAAAAACGAATGGAAGAGAAGTACGGGATTCATCCCCTGAAACAGGCTGATTCGAGGTTTTCCCATGGGGACCGCATCAACCTCGGGGGCGCGTCCCTGGAAGCGATCCACCTGCCCGGCCACCTCAGGGACCACTATGGGTTCTTTGACCATAACTCAAAAACACTCCTGACAACCGATGTGGACTTCACCGGCTTCGGCCCCTGGTACGGCCATGAAGAGGCGGACATCACCCGGTTCAGGCAGGATGTGAAGGCCCTGGTTAGGATCGATGCCCGGACGGTCTGCTCCGCCCACAAACCGCCCATGACAACCGGCACCCAAGGGGCCTTTTCCCGCTTCCTTGCCGCCTTTGACCGGCAGCAACAGGAGGTCCTTGACAGCGTTGGCAGCGGTGCAACCCTGGAAGCACTGGTAGCGGGCTCCCCCTTTTACCACCACCGTTTCCCGGACAGATTCCTGCAAAAAATCTACGAAGGCCACCTTGTGAAAAAAAACCTTGACCTCCTGGTGAAAACCGGGCAGCTGAAGCTTGAGAACGGGATCTATACAAAAGACGAGGAGAAGATCCATGCGATCCATTGAGGAAATTTCCCTGCTGTATGAGATAAACGAAGCACTGAACGAACACATGGACATGAAAAAATCCCTGCAAAAGGTACTGGGAATTCTTGCGGATTCGCTGAAACTGACCAAGGGAACCATCACCCTGCTTGACCCCTCCACCCAGGAGATCCGTATCGAGGTGGCCCACGGCATCCCGGAAAAGACCAAGAAGCGGGTCCGGTACCGGCTCGGGGAAGGTGTCACGGGCAAGGTGATCCAGACCGGCAAGCCCGCCGTTGTTCCCAGAATCAGCGAAGACCCCTCCTTCCTGGACCGAACCGACTCCAGGGACCCCGAAGAAAGCCGGGAATATTCCTTTATCTGCGTGCCCGTAAAAAAGGGCGCCATCGTAGTGGGCGCCCTGAGCGCTGACCGCCACTACGACGGCGAGGCGGAACTGAAAAAAGGCGAGAAGATCATGAGCGTGGTGGCCACCATGATCGCCCGCCATGTGATCAACCTGGAAGCGATCCAGCTGGAAAAGGAGAAGCTGAAAAAGGAGAACACCCGGCTCAAGAGCGAGCTTGAAAACCGGTACAGCTTCTCCAACATCATCGGCAACTCCAACAAGATGCGGGAGGTGTTCCAGATGATCTCCCAGGTGTCCAGGAGCAACGCCACCGTCTTGATCCGGGGGGAAAGCGGCACGGGCAAGGAGCTTGTCGCCAACTCCATCCACTACAACAGCCTCCGGAACAACCACCCCTTTGTCAAGATCAACTGCGCGGCCCTGCCGGAGAACATCATCGAAAGCGAGCTGTTCGGCCATGAGAAAGGGGCCTTTACCGGCGCCCTTCACCAGAAAAAGGGCAAGTTTGAGCTGGCCCACAAGGGCACCATCTTCCTGGACGAGATCGGCACCATGGACCTGAGCCTTCAGGTCAAGCTGCTGCGGGTGCTCCAGGAAAGGGAGTTCGAGCGGGTGGGCGGCATCAAGACCATGAAGAGCGATGTCAGGATCATTGCCGCCACCAACGCCAACCTGGAGGAGATGGTGGAGAAGGGAAAATTCCGGGACGACCTCTACTTCCGGCTCAACGTCTTTCCCATCTACATGCCGAGCCTGCGCATGCGGCGGACCGACATCATCCTTCTGGCCGACCATTTCCTGGAAAAGTATTCAAAGGAGAACTTCAAGGATATCAAGCGCTTCTCCACCCCGGCCATCGACATGATGATGGAGTACCACTGGCCCGGCAACGTCCGGGAGCTTGAGAACTGCATCGAGCGGGCCGTGCTCATGTGCAACGAGGGGGCGATCCACTCCTACCACCTGCCCCCCAGCCTCCAGACGGGCCACGGGTCCAAGACCCTCTCCCACCTCTCCCTGGAGGAGGCGGTGAAGAACCTGGAGCGGGAGATGATCATGGATGCCCTGAAGAACACCCGGGGAAACGTGAAAAACGCAGCCAACCTCCTGAAAACAACGGTGAGGAAATTCTCCTACAAGGCGGAGAAGCTGGACATTAATTACAAGGATTTCAGATAGGGAAGGAAAAATAACCACGTGTTAGGAACCATCGTCAATGCATCAGCCATCATCGCAGGCGGCCTCATGGGCCTGCTGTTCCGGGGGGGCATCCCGGAGAAGTACAACCGCACCATCATGCACGCCATCAGCCTGGCCGTGCTGGTCATCGGCATCAAGGGAGCCATGAAGTCCGACGACCTGCTGGTGGTGATCTTCAGCCTGGCCCTCGGCTGCCTTACAGGGGAGCTTTTGCGGATCGAGGAGCGCCTGGAGGGCCTGGGCAAGACCCTGGAAAAGCGCTTTGCCAAGAACGACAAGGGATTCTACCAGGGCTTCATCACCTCGACCCTTCTCTTCTGCGTCGGCTCCATGGCCATCGTGGGGTCGCTGGAGAGCGGGCTCACCGGCAACCACCAGACCCTGTTCGCCAAATCCGCCCTGGACGGCATCACCTCCATCATCCTCGGCTCCACCTTTGGCATGGGCATCATCTTCTCATCGGGCCCCCTTTTTCTCTACCAGGGGTTCATCACCATGGCGGCCGTGCTGATCAAGCCCTTTCTCACCCCCCAGGTGGTCACCCAGATGAGTTCGGTGGGAGGTGTGCTGATCATGGCCATCGGCTTCAACCTCCTGGGGGCTGCCAAGATCCGCATCGGCAGCATGCTGCCCGCAGTCTTCCTCCCCCTCCTCTGGTTCGCGGCAAAAGTCCTCTGGGCATCCTGGGGTCAGGCTTAGCTTATTAGCGTTGTCTGATCCTGAAGCATCCATCACCCGGTTCGAGCTCACCCGGGCCTTGTCCCATCAATGGGCCCCAAGCCACTCCGCATACCGGTACATGCCCGACAGGGCCTTGACCGCACGCTCGGGTGAGGGAAAAAAGACCCCCTTGTATTTACAGCCGTCCACCCTGTAAAGGGTGCGGCTCTTATGATCGGTCAAAAGGCTCACCCCAAGCACCGGTTTCTCATATTGCTCGGTGAGGCGCACCACATGGTCCACATAGTCGTCCTCCGCCCGGAACAGGGCGTCCCGGATCTGATCCAGCTGTTCCCTCGAATAACCGGGGTCCACGGCATCGATGGAGTTCACCATCTGCTCCACAAAGACCCGCCTGCCGTGGATGCCAAGATGGATCACCGCATCGCACCCATCCCACTTCAACAGCTCCTCCACGGTAACCCGGGGAATATTGGGATCGTTCTCCCCCACGATGTCCAGGGGATTGGCCCGGCTCCAATAGGGGGGCAGCATGGTGTCCAGCCGCTCCGTAATTTGAGTGGACAGGGTCGGCACCACCAGGCCGTTGTCCATGCACAGGTCCGCCGTGACCACGCCCCAGCCGCCCCCGAGGGTCATGATGGCCACCCGGTTGCCCTTTGGCAGGGGAAGGGAGGAAAACACGGCGGAAAGGTCCAAAAGCTCCATGGGCTGGTCCACCTGGATCACACCGGCCTGTTTGCAGGCCGCGCTCAGCACCTTGGCATCGGAGGCAAGGGCGCCGGTATGGCTTGCCGCGGCCTTTCCCCCGGCCTCGGTACGGCCCCCGCTCAGGACCACCACCGGTTTCTTGGTGGACACCCTTGCCGCGCTCTCAAAGAACCGCCGTCCCTCCTTGACGCTCTCGAGATAGAGCACCACGGTCCGGGTGAGTTCATCCACCTCAAACGCCTCCATGTAATCCTCGATGGTGACCATGGCCTCGTTGCCCGAGCCTGAAAAGGCCCGGATGCCGATATCCTGCTGGCAGGCAAAGGCCAGAAGCTGGGTGCCCATGTTGCCGGACTGGCAGACCAGGGCGGTTGAACCGGGCATGGGATGGACATGGGCGCCGCTGCAGAAGAACCCCTTGTGAGGGTTGCAGATGCCCATGGTGTTGGGGCCCAGGATGATGATCCCGGCTTTGGAGGCCTCTTTCACCAAATGTTTCTCGACCGCAACGCCCTCCGGCCCTATTTCGCCGAATCCAGAGGTGATCAGCAGCATGCCCCGGATTCCCTTGGCCTTGAATTCCGGAATCAGGTCCGGCACCATGCGGGCCGGGATGGTCACCACGGCAAGGTCCACCCTCCCCTCAATCTCGGACACGGACCGGTAAACCTGTTTGCCTGCAATGGCGCCGCCCCTTGGATTGACCAGGTAGACATCCCCTTTATAATCGCCGTTCAAGGTGTTGGTCAGCAGCATGTGGCCCCACTTGCCAAGGGTGCCCGACGCACCCACAAAGGCAACCGAATTGGGATAGAACAGCTCCCCCAGCACCTTGGGATCGACCTTGGGCCTCGCATAGGCGGGTTCAGGCTCTTCGCCCACCACCATGAGGGCGTCCACCGCGGAAAGGTCGCCGCCGGAAGTGACAATCAAGGGGTTGATATCGATCTCCCGCACCATGGGAAGGGCCTCGGCAATATCGGAAAGCCCCTTGAGAACAGCTTTTATAAGAGCTTTGCTTGCTGCGGCCTCCCCCCGGAAGCCGGCCAGCAGTTTCTTTGAAGAGAGCTCCGCCATCATCTGCTCCATGTCATAGTCCCGTAAAGGAGCGATCCTGAACACCACGTCATCCAGGGCCTCGGTAAAAATGCCCCCAAGCCCGAACATGATCACCGGCCCGAACTGGGGATCCCGGAACATGCCCGCCACAAGCTCCCGCTTTCCCTTGACCATGGGCTGGACCAGCAACGCCTCGAGCCTGTCCCCGGCAATTTTCCCCAAGGCATCGGCCGCCTCCCGCACCTCGGATTCACCGGCAAGGCCCACCCGCACCAGCCCCAGCTCGGTCTTATGGGTCAAGGAACCGCCCATGGCCTTGAGCACCACGGGAAATCCCATGTCAACAGCCGCTTCAACGGCTTCATCCGAACTCCCGGCCCTTTGTTCCCTGACCACCGGGATTCCAAAAAGATTCAAAATTGTTTTTGCATCATCTTCCAACAGCGCATCCGCCCCTGAAGCCAGGGCCTCCTCAACCATCTTCGTTGCTTCAACAACACGACTCATAACAAATCTCCATGGAACCCCGGGTATCTGTCCCCGGGTCAGTTTAAATTTGATTTACGGTTGAACTCCTTTGAACAGTATTCTGCTGACTCGCTCTGAAACAAGGTCCGTATCTATCTTTGAATCGAAAATAACCTCTCTTAAGCATGCATGCTCGATGGAGCCGAGGATCACCTGCCGGAAAACATACGGATCCACGTCCCTGCTGATCTCGCCATCGGTCTGGCCCTGGCGGATGATATCAAGGATGGTCCCGGCATACCGTTTCACCATGTCATAGGCCGCACACTTGAAATAATCCGGGGAACTTCTCACCTCAAGGAGTAAAATCCTGGCAAAAACCCGGTTGGCGGCGTAGCTCTCGATGGTGCACCGGATGACCAGGGCAAGCTTGTCCAGGCTTGAACTCTCCCCCTGGACGGTCTCCACGATCTTCTCCTGAAACGCCTCAAAATGCTGTTTCAGCACCTGGTAGAGAAGATCCTTCTTATCCCTGAAATACTTATAGATCAGCCCCTCCGTCACCCCGGCTTCGGCCGCGATCCCCGAGGTGGTAATGGAGTGGAAATCCTTTTTCTTCATCAACTCCGCCAGGGCATTCATGATCTTGACCCGGCCCGGTGGCGATCCCTTCTTATGTTTAGCCATTCACTTCCTACTTATCTTGTTCTGTAATAAAACAGTTGTTCATGGTAGACAACAACTCGGTAAGTAGGACTTACTTACAAGCCCCGCTCTTGTCAAGGGAATTTTCAGGTAAACAGGTAAAACCGGCAAGGTGCGGGCCTATGGCCTCGTAAAAAGCCCTGTTTCACCGGGAAATCGAAAAGATATAAAAAATTTTCAGTTGCAGGACAACGATATTTCCATTATTAGTCGTCAACTGAAGAACGTCGAGTAAACCCAGTTTAGGATAGTGAAGTGAATATAGCAGGACAAATGGCAGGAATGTTTGAAAGCCTGGAAAAGGGCCTTCCCCAGGTGCGGATCGATCTCCCGGCGCTGGACCGGCTGCCGGACCTGGATCTCACCCCGGGACCGTTGCTGCTCCTGTTTATCTTCATGGCATCCTCCCTGATCATGATCTGGCGGCTCAACGCCGTGGAGCAAAAGGGCTTTGAAGGCACCATGGTGGGCACCATCGTCATGCCCTACTGCTCGGGCTTTGCCAACCTGGCCTTTGCCCTTGTCATGGCCGGCAGCAAGGGCGGCGGCAGGCTGGTGCTCGAGAACTGTATCGTCAACAACGTGACCAACCTCACCCTGATCCTCGGATTGCCCACCATGTTCTGCGGCCTCAACATCGCCGGCAAAAAAAAAGAGGCGAACAAATCCAAAGAGAACCAAAAAGCCTCGGCAAGGGAGAAAGATAAAGAAAAAAAGACCGAGGCAAAGATCAACTACCTGTCCCTGCTCCTCTCCCTCATCGCCATGATCTTCTTTACCGGGGCCGTATGGGTGCTTGCAATGGACGGCAGCCTGAACGCTTCCGACGGCATGATCCTCACGGGTCTCTTCCTGTTCTGGCAGGTGTTCCACGTGTTTGACGTGATGAAAAACAATGTGCGGAAAGACCGTACCATCGTGCCGTCCGTCATCGGAGATTTCGTTGTGGCGGGCCTGTGCGCCTGGGCCACGGTTTACAGCACCGACGGGCTTGTGACCTGGGTCACGGAAAATGGCAGCGGGTTCATCTCCCGGGAGAACCTGGGGCTGTTGAGCGGTCTTCTCATGGTGGTGCCCAATGCCATGCTCGCCTTCTACTATTCGGCCAAGGGACGCCCGGACATTGCCTACTCCTCCCAGATCGGGGACTGCCACATCTGCGTCCCCCTCTGCATCGGCCTCTATGCCATTGCCGCCCCCATCACTATCCCCGCCACGTTTCAACTCGGAACCGGTCTCATCATGGGAGCTGGGGCCACCCTCTTCCTGTTCACGGCCCTCCTGGGACGCCTGCCCAAGCTCATGGGAGCGGTCCTGGCCCTCTCCTATTCGGTCTTCCTCTACCAGGGCATCCTCTCCTGAACCACCGGACGGGGGTGCCAAGGGCAATTGGGGAGCACCCCATCAAA
>JAAEMK010000540.1 GCA_024225635.1 Desulfobacteraceae bacterium
CGCTGTGTGGGGCCACCTGTGAGCAGCTGAGCTCTGAATCCCGGGGGCCCCGGGATTGGGGGTCCGTCCATTCGCGAGTGCAAGTCCCTTTGGTCCGGGCAAAAAACACATGAGCTCACTTGGAAGTGATCACAGGTCGCCCTCACCCAATATCAAATCGATATGAAGCTTGCATCCAATGTAAAGGTCGACTTTCGCTGTGTGGGGCCACCTTTGAACAAATGTCCGACTCAAAGCCCGGGACCACCGGAATGCATGGACCGTCCATTCGCGAGTGCAAGTCCCTTTGGTCCGGACAAAACAAACATGAGCTCACTTCGGAGTGCCCAGAGGTCGCGCCCACCCAACATCAAATCGATATCCCGCTTGCTTCGCATGTAAAGGTCGACTTTCGCTGTGTGGGGCCACCTGTGAGCAGCTGAGCTCTGAATCCCGGGGGCCCCGGGATTGGGGGTCCGTCCATTCGCGAGTGCAAGTCCCTTTGGTCCGGGCAAAAAACACATGAGCTCACTTGGAAGTGATCACAGGTCGCC
>JAAEMK010000541.1 GCA_024225635.1 Desulfobacteraceae bacterium
ATTGGGTGAGAGCGACCTCTGGGCACTCCGACGTGAGCTCATGTGTTTTTTGCGCGGACCAAAGGGACTTGTATTCGCGAATGGACGGACCGTCAATCCCGGGGCCCCCGGGATTGGGCGCTCAGCTGCTCACAGGTCGCCCCACGCAGGCAACACTCGACTTTACATGCGAAGCAAGCATCATATCGATTTGATATCGGGTGAGGGCGACCTCTGGGCACTCCCAAGTGAGCTCATGTTTGTTTTGTCCGGACCAAAGGGACTTGCATTCGCGAATGGACGGGCCATACATCCCGGGGGTCCCGGGTTTGTGCTTTGAGTCGAACAATTGTTCACCGGTGGTCCCACGCAGGCAAAAGTCGACCTTTACATGCGAAGCAAGCATCATATGGATTTGATATTGGGTGAGAGCGACCTCTGGGCACTCCGACGTGAGCTCATGTGTTTTTTGCGCGGACCAAAGGGACTTGTATTCGCGAATGGACGGACCGTCAATCCCGGGGCCCCCGGGATTGGGCGCTCAGCTGCTCACAGGTCGCC
>JAAEMK010000542.1 GCA_024225635.1 Desulfobacteraceae bacterium
TTACCATACCAAAAAATTCACACATGTTATGTATTTACCGACAATGCCGTTGAATTTACAAGTTATCAATCAAAGATATCATAGTACACAGGATTATAATTTTACACCAAATACATTATATGTGTGGCCAGATGGATCCATCAAACAAAATATTGGTGGATTTGGAGTATTTATGGAAACACATATCATAACTGGGAAAGTTTCATTCATATCCAATAAAATCGCATCATGGAATATGGCATTAGGTAGGCAATATGATATTAATTTCGTTGAAGGAAAAGGAATATATAGTGCACTGAATGAATTATACACCACTTATAAAAATTTATTACCAAATTATAGTATAATTCATATAATTACAGACAATAAAAATATATTTAATTGGATCACACAAAAGGAACATACGACAGAACCATATAATTACAATTTAGTAAAAACTATTTACAAAAAAATGCAACAAATTGATGAATTATATTTAAATATTCGAATACAATGGTGTGAAAGAGGAATATGGCATGGTAATAATGAAGCCGATATTTTAGCCAAACAATCAGTAGATGATTATATTAAATTTGGTGGACTAAAATATGGTAATTACCAAACGCCGATTTCATCAAATATATTAAAAACATATATAAAAAATGCATGGAAAAATATCAAATATACAAATATCAAAAATATGAATAACATTGCCGTTATTTCAAGGAATATGGAAATATGGAACATTTACGATGAAAAACAGCCAATAATTTGGGATATGAAACAGTATAATAAAACAGAAGCCGGGTTATTAACACAATTACGAACAGAACATATACATCTGAACTGGTATTTTCATGTCCGCAAACATTATCTAATATATAAACAACAGATTGAAACATATGGTTATATAAATGAAACATATGATTGCAAATACCATTGTTGTGCTGATAGTAACGATGGATTATGTGTTGAATGTGACCAACCTGAAACAGTATACCATTTTTTAATAGAATGTCAA
>JAAEMK010000543.1 GCA_024225635.1 Desulfobacteraceae bacterium
GACCTCGAGACTCCTGTGAGACATGGCTTGACCTAGGTTTCTCTGGAGGGAAACCAGTTGAGCTATGGCGTCCTCTGCTCGTGACTTAGCCCTGATATGCAAAAGTTCATACTTTGCATCTTTGGTGGTCTGAGACATTTGTGCATTGTTAGCCTGGAGTGCTGGATTCTCCAGCACCCGTATGTGGTAATCCCTCTCGTCTTGCCATTCAATTTGAGTGATCTCAAACTGGTTGAGCTGGATCTTGGCCGCAGCTTTAGCTTCTTCGGTCTCAAGATCTTCAATGGCTTCCTGGGCGAGACGATAGCAGTCCTCATAGAATCCTTTGGCTCTTGTGAGGCTGCTCTTGAGAATGTTCGGAGCTTTACCCTCTTGGATCTGTCTCTCATGGTGAGATCTCCATTTGTTGAGTTGCTCTCGTGATTGAACTTCTTCTTGAGTAAGTTCTCTGGGTAGTGCTTGTTCATCATCATGTGCCATGACGGGATGTGGCGGGGAGACGAGAATGTGCTCTTCGTCCTCTTGTGAGCGATCAGACTCGGTTGAGTCTTCTGAGTCGCTGTGTGGGCAGTGAGCTCTCCAGTTGATGAAGAGATCAATTGTGCTTGTTGTGAATGAAGAGGAAGGCGCTAGTCTTGAGGGCGGCTTCCTTGATGGTGTTGATCAGAATCTCCGATGAGGATCTTCTGTTTAGAATGTCGCAGTCTAGATAAAGACGGAGACCCTTACTCGACAATGGCTTGTTGCTCTAGACTTGCAACCAATCATCCAAAGAGACTGACACCGTGAGCGATCGATAGGGAGCTCAACAATGAGGTAATCTTCTGTCGTACATCATTTATTGAAGTGAAGTTCTGATAAAGGAATAAATAGTCAAAATTTATACAAATAAATACAATGATTATTCTCACCTAAACAGTTGAAATTTCAGTCTTTGATGAGTCAATGGATGATACAACAAGTATCGAGAAGGATGCTGCACTGGCAACCTTTAAGGATTGTCAAGTTGATAAAAGAAAGCCTTGAGGTTTACAACATTTACCTCGGCTGTTGCGGAGAGCGCCGACTTTGTGGGAGACGTGGAGGAAGTTGGCTTTGTACAGGGCAATGGGCACCTGTAAAGAGGCATCATTAGATCATCAACATGACGATCAAGAGATCAGGAAAGTACCTGTCTGCAATGTGGACCAGTCTCAAGTCGGGGCTTCGGGACAGCTTTGGGCTCAGTGGTCAAGTTGCTTTGGTTTAAAATAGCTGGTCTAAACGGACCACGCTTTTCCTCTGAAAGTAGTTGATTTCTTGAGCATTTAACTTAGCTGGAGAAAAAGTCTCCGCGATTGAGATTGACACAACTTGGATGTGTTCACACAGGAGTTACAGTATTTACTAAATGACATCTTGAAATTGATATCCAAGGTCAGGTTAGTTTGACTGGCTGTTACAAGAGTTGGCGGCAAGCGCCCATGCAAAATAAAATACGACGATATTTAGAGCACAGATTGTTCCCTCCGCTTTAGACGGACACAATCCCGGGGGGAGAGGTCGCGAACCCATATGGCATAGGTAATGAGCAAAATCAGCAGAGCAAAATCGTTGCGAACAGCATTGCAAAAATATAAACGTGAAATTTACATTTAATATCATTTGAATTCTTCATAAGGAAATTGACTAAGACTTTAAATATTTTCTAGATAAAACATGGAAGAAAATCAGGAGCCTGACAATAGGCCAGCGGAGGTCTATAAGATTTTCCTGGACTTTGACCAAGCCAAGGTATACATGGTAAATCTGTCTACGGGCGAGTACGTTGTGCCCGGAGGCATTGATATGTCTTAAATCATAAAAGGTTATTGAATCACGAACAGGGTATTGACATGTGATATGTAATCAAATGTCTTAATTTTCGAAATAAATAAATTGATTCTTAGTCTTGAGTCTATCACTCTTTTCGCCCCGACTTGATTTGTGGGGTCTAGCTGACGGGATCCTGCAGCCTGTCGCCGGGCTCGTCATCCTGGATAGCGCCGATGGTGCAAAGAAACTCGAGGTCGGCCTCGGTGATGCAGCCCTCCGAGTCAAGGTTTGAGCTGGTCTGAGAATCCTGTATCTCAACACTAGGCCCGGACACCTTCTCATAGACAGTGGGGAGAGCACATAGGAGCTCAAGGTCGGACTCGTCAAGACAGACCTCAAGGTGGGATGGCTCCGGAGCTGAACTGGCCCGAGGAGCCTTGGCTGGTTTGATTACCTTCAGCCTGTCAATGGGGATCTCCATGAGGCCAGTAGCCCAGGCAGGGTCGCCAGGGGAATCTCTCTTGAACACCTTGACAGCGGCTGTGCCCACGAAGCCGTGCTGGGTATCCCTCAGGAGTTGCTCAACTCTGCAGAGCCGGTAGATCGCGGGAGGGAGCTTCAACAAGGCCACGTCACCTAAGCGGATGTATCTTGACTGGCCCTTGATCTTCCTCACGTCGAGGATTTCATACATCTTAATATCGCTGCGGGAGAATCTGGAATCAATGAAAACAGTTAAACTCAACGCGCTCCCTTCTCTCAGTAGGGCGGGAACTTTGGAGATTATGTCCAGAAAAGCAGCGTCATGACTCGGGTGAGTAACTCCCGGATTTCGGCCTGTTGCCAGCCTCTGGCGGTGGTCGTCTCGGAGTCCTTCATTTGAATTAGGGCGGTCTTGAGTCAGGCCGTGATGTGATCTGAATGTGTCCAAGGGCTTGTTCTCAAATCGAAGACATCTTTGACCTCGTCCCAGAAATCTTGTACTCCCTTGCGCCATGCTTTGAATTTCTTGGTCTTGGTCATCTGCCTGGACACGAGGGTGAGTTTGGCTGGGACCATTTTTAGCAGGCGGAGGGCGAGCTGATGTATCTCCTTGTGTTTGTCCATGCACCTTGTCAAAAGCTTCTCGCTGGCTCGGTCTCTCTTCTCGATCTGGCGAGTCATGATGGTGGCGAACAAATTGGTGGATCGATGATCCCCGTGCATCTTTCGTCTCCTCTTGGCCACACAGCTTGAGACCACGGCGAGCTTCCGAGCGCGGAGCCACCTGCGATAAGTGTGAACACGACGACGCTCTAAGATCTCGGACCCGAGCTTGAAATCGTTTGGATCCTCCATGTTGCTCCAGATGAAGAGGGAGGCGTCGCTGGCCAATAACTTCTGCTTGGACTTGCCTTTCTTCTTGAGTTGGCGGGTCATCTGGACTGCAAAAGAACCTCTTACCCTCAGCAACAAACACTTCGTGTTGAGGGTTGCCATTGTGAATAGTTCTGAAAATGATTCCATCGTCAATTGCGAAGCTGTAGTATTGATTTTCCGGGAGACATGATGACTTGCCGGAGTTTGAGACACGATTGAACTGAGCATCTCTGC
>JAAEMK010000544.1 GCA_024225635.1 Desulfobacteraceae bacterium
CGACTCTGTCTGGCGACTGGCCCTTGAGCTTTTTCTTCGACTTCTTCTTCTTCTTCCGCACTACTCCTGCCTTGGAGGACTGCGTCTGCGTCGTCGCCTGCTGACCTAATGAGTCCCAACCCATGGGTCGTGTCTGACTCGATGCTCCTTCCTCACAAACTTGTGAGTCTCGACCTGTTGGTTGTATCTGGACCGACGCTTCTTCCTCCCTCTCCTCCCCTTGAAAAGGCATTCCTTTCGGTGCCGGAAAAGAAGTCAATTTGTTGAGCTCAAGGTTGTCTGCCGAATCACTAGTCGAAAGGTAGTCAATGCCATCCGGTCTGCACAGAGAAAAACCTAGGCGCCAGAGGGAATGACAACCAACGATGATTCCATTGGACGCCGCCATGCCGGGACAAATGTAGATGGGAGTGGAAATCTGCTGTCCGCACATCGTCACCATAGTTAATAATGAACCGAGAATGTGAAGAGGTTGTCCTTCTACTTGGCGGATAGGAGTCGATGGCACGTGCCTCAAATTCTGATACACGTGGAAGAGCCTGCCCTTGTAGATGACTGGAATCAATGAGGAAGGAACTAAGACGGACATAGAAGCTCCAGAGTCGGGTAGCGCCGAGAAAGAAAGATGAACACCATCAATCTCTATGGGAAGTCGAGGCACCCTTCTAGTAGCCATGGCCGTGGAAGAACCTTGCTGAGAAGACTCACTGATATTGAAGACAACAGATTTGCAGCACGAATTCCAACCAGAGATGAACTGTTCCCACATCTCTGCTTCCGTCGGCTCTTTGACAGCACTCTTCGCTTCTCCCTGGACTGATGATTTGTGACAATTCCGTTGAATATGACCCATCTGTCCACAACCGTAACACTTGACGAACGTTCCAACGTCGTTCTCAGAAACCTGACCAGAACCACCTCCTCTTCCTCTACCGAAGCCTAGACTACCGTAACCGCCTCGGCCACGCAATATTCCACCGCCGCCAATACCCCTTTCTCTCGGCGGTACTGTCTCACTAACGGTATTCGTGCCGGTAGGTACAACGGACAAAGGAACTTCAGTCTGGGAGGGAATAGGGGGAACCGGTGTGTTCTTCCTGTTGCGTCGCGAATCGTTGCGTCTCTCGTCTGGCGGCTCGCCGTAGCAACTGTGATCGGGCTCCTGCTCCAGCTGGCTCACTTGTTCAAGGACCAGAAGAA
>JAAEMK010000545.1 GCA_024225635.1 Desulfobacteraceae bacterium
AGCCCGATTGAGGGGAGTCGACTCAGTCGTGGAGAACCGTCCGATTTGGACAGCACTTCGTCCACAATCCGCAGCGCTGGAAGCAACAAGGGCAAGTCTGACAGGTACGCTTCTTTGTTATTCATCATGCATTTGGTGCCGTTTTGAATGTACAATGTCCGTTTTAGTTCGCGACTTAGCCTGTCACAGCGGAAACGAAGGGACGATAGACTGTCTAAAGCTCGACGAAAGCGAGGGAGGGAGTCGGAAGAGGGACTCCGGCAGTTCTTGACGGCCAGTGCAAAGAAGCGGAAGCAGATGAGTACGTATTGGGAAGAAAACGCCAGCCCCTTGAAGAAGAAGAGACGCGCCGGCCACGCCAGGTCGCCTGAGAAGGCTCGAGAGAGGGCAAGAAGAAGAGCGCTCTTGTTGGCGACGCCGATCAAGGCGAAGATGAGAGCGCGCTACGATGCTTCTCAGTCGGCTGAAAGACGGCGAAGTCGTTCGAGCTACTGGCGCGGCGAAAGCGAGGAGTTGAACTCGCGCTCCAGTGGGGG
>JAAEMK010000546.1 GCA_024225635.1 Desulfobacteraceae bacterium
AAAGTATAAATAATCTGAGATGGACATTTTTTTTTGTTTTTCCATGCCGGTCATCATAGTTTATTACTTTTAATCAATATTCAAGTGTATCTGATAGTAAATTGGCCTAGAAAATGGGTCGTTTTGAGTTTTTGATAAAAAATAAAATATCTCTTAAAGTATTATGCAAAAATCCATGACTTTTAAGAAAGATTTTCTCATTTTTGGCCGCGTGAAAAAAATTGTGGGTCCATGCCCATTATTTTGGACCCCCAACTTTTTGTCGGGGGCTTCCCAAAAGGGTTTCAATTTTATGATCGCTTTTGATCATTCAACATGGCCAGTTTTTGATATTTGAATAAATAGGAAATCTCTCAAAATATTTTGAAAAAATCCACAATTTTTATAAATGATTCTCACATTTTGAGCTGCATAAAAAGTTTTGTGGTTTCGAGCCCATCATTTTAGACCCCCAACTTTCTGTCGGAGACATCTGGAAAGGGTATCAATTTTATGATTGCTTTCGATCATAAATCAATTTTTAGGTTTATCTCATGATCTGAAAAAATCAAATTATGATCAAAAGCGATCATAAAAGTTAAACACTTTTCCTAAGCCCCCTACAAAAAGTTGGGGGTGGAAAATGATGGGCTCGAACCAAAAAAACTTTTTACGCGGCCCAA
>JAAEMK010000547.1 GCA_024225635.1 Desulfobacteraceae bacterium
ACGCTTGACGTCACTTTGCGCTGCACTGAATGGTGCACCAGAAGACGTGCCGTACAATTCTGCGTCGATTGAGCTCAAATTCGGCGAAATCGGTTCAGTAGAACTCGAATTCTGCATTCACTACATTCAAAAAAATTCAAATTTGTTGGGTCTCAAACAGAATAGTTTGCGTGGGACTGAAAAAATTTTATATGATGACGTCATATGTTCGTCAGTTTTCGACATTTGTTGATTGGACGTGACAAACTGCTGCATTTGCTGATTCGTTGGCAAGTCTCCAATTTCGTTGGCAAGTCTCCAATTTTTCTATTAGACGCAACAAACAACATTACAAAAAGACGTCATTCTCTATTGGACGCAGTAACAACATTACAAATAGACGTCATTCTCTATTGCTGATTGGACGCGACAAATGAATTAACCAACCAGCGCATAATGACGTCAAATGACGTCATTTGTTCGTCAGTTTTCGTGGACGGTAATGTCAGATACTGAACCCGTAGGATGTGTGTTTCTGATGAAAACGACTCGGCGGCAAAGTGGAGGTTTATTACCCCTAAAACTGGGATGTACCCAAACTTCTACTCGGTTCTCCTAGCAAGGGAATATGGGTTTAGGGGCTACGGCTGAACCAGTAGAAGCTATTTTTGTGGGGTCCCAGCCAAGTGCAGGACCCCCTTTCGCCCCAGGGGTAAAAAACCTCTGGGGCAACCACGCGCAATTACACCCCCAACTGGGTACATTGGGGCATTAGATAGCACGCAAACAATAGTTGGGTTTTGAGCGCCGTCTAGCGATGGCCTGGGCACTCGGTGCTCCGACCGTCGTGTTGCCGCGTTTTTGGCGGCAATTTTGACGGCTACTGCTGGGGGAGGGGGTGGTCGCCTGTGACTGTGAAATGGCGGTTTTTCTGCCGGCGTGAAATAGGTTTCGCCCGGCGTGAAATAGGTTTCGCCTCCCCCGCCTCCCAGGCTCTCTGGGGGGGCTCCCCCCGCCTCCCAGGCTCTCTGGGGGGGCTCCCCCCGCCTCCCAGGCCATGGGGGGTCTCCTCAACTACTGTTCAAAAC
>JAAEMK010000548.1 GCA_024225635.1 Desulfobacteraceae bacterium
GCGCAAATAGGTGCAGTGGGTCTCGTATGTGATACGTCAATCTTGCAGAATGTCATAACACAAGCATTTCACCACATGCCAAAGAGCCATGCATTGCTGGGATCCAGCCCTTCAGCCAGCTTACGCCTTTGGTCGTTTCGACCCATGACGTTGAAACATAACCTTTTTTGTGTGTCAATGAGCGCAAATAGCTGCAGTTGGTCTGGTATGTGATACGTCAATCTTGCAGAATGTCATAACACAAGTATTTCACCACATGCCAATGAGTCATGCATTGCTCGGATCTAGCCCTTCTGCCAGCTTATGCCTTTGGTCGTTTCGACCCATGACGTTGAAACATAACCTTTTTTGTGTGTCAATGAGCGCAAATAGGTGCAGTGGGTCTCGTATGTGATACGTCAATCTTGCAGAATGTCATAACACAAGCATTTCACCACATGCCAAAGAGCCATGCATTGCTGGGATCCAGCCCTTCAGCCAGCTTACGCCTTTGGTCGTTTCGA
>JAAEMK010000549.1 GCA_024225635.1 Desulfobacteraceae bacterium
ATTGTGCCTTGCTTCCCATACAGTCACAAATGAAATGATTTTGAATAAGGAAGCCAACTCCTGTTCAAGGTGTTTTTTCTTTTTCTCTATTAAAACACCAATCAATCTAATTCAGGGTGGGTGTATCAATAGAAAAAAAGAAAAATCAACCCGAACAGAAGTTGGCTTCCTTTTTGAACTTCTGTTCGGGCTGATTTTTCTTTTTTTCTATTGATACACCCACCCTGAATTAGATTGATTGGTGTTTCAATAGAGAAAAAGAAAAAACACCTTGAACAGGAGTTGGCTTCCTTATTCAAAATCATTTCATTTGTGACTGTATGGGAAGCAAGGCACAATAGACAAAACTAACAAAAATATAACTAACATTAAAACTAACACTTCTATCATTCTCCAAATTGAATTCTAAGATGATTTGCCTAAAGAATTGTTAAGATCCGACCAGCGGTTGCTGAGAAAATAAACTTTTAAGGGAGAGTGCCCCGCGATCACGCTATAATAATAGAAGCCGACAATTATTCCCTATATATTATAGCGGGACCGCGGGGCACTCTCCCTTAAAAGTCTAATATCTCAGCAACCACTGGTCGGATCTTAACAATTCTTTAGGCAAATTGTCTTAGAATTTAATTTCCAAGAAGACAGAACTATTTTCAACTTCTGTTCGGGTTGATTTTTCTTTTTTTCTATTGATACACCAATCAATTTAAATCAAGATGGGTGTATCAATAGAAAAGAAAAAAATCAGCCCGAACAGAAGTTCAAAAAGGAAGCCAACTTCTGTTCGGGCTGATTTTTCTTTTTTTCTATTGATACACCCACCCTGAATTAGATTGATTTGTGTTTCAATAGAGAAAAAGAAAAAACACCTTGAACAGGAGTTGGCTTCCTTATTCAAAATCATTTCATTTGCAAATGTATGGGAAGCTAGGCACAATATACAAAACTAACAAAAATATAACTAACATTAAAACTAACACTTCTATCATTCTCTACATTAAATTCTAAGACAATTTGCCTAAAGAATTGTTAAGATCCGACCCGTGGTTG
>JAAEMK010000550.1 GCA_024225635.1 Desulfobacteraceae bacterium
ACTAGGCCTGTCCCCTTCCCGCTGATTGATCTGCTCGATCGCTTTGGCCATATCGACGGCCTTCTTGTAGTCGATCTTCTCCTCGACCATCAGACGTCGCCACGTGTCTTCCGACTGAATCCCAAGGACGAAGCGGTCGCGCAGCATGTCGTCCAGGTAGTCGCCGAAAGCGCACTTGTCAGCCAACGATTTCAGTTCGGTGTCGAAAGAGGTCAGCGACTCCCCGGACGCCTGGTTTCGAGCGTAGAACGCCTGTCGCTCCTTCAGCAGCAATCGCTTGAGCGTGTACTGTCCTCGCATCAGCTCGACCAGCTCCTTGTAAGTCTTGGAGCTCGGCTTCTGCGGTGCCGTCAGCGTCGCCAACAGCCTGTACTGCTCTGCTCCGACAAAGGTGATCAGGAGCAGCGGCTTCTGCGTCTCTTCCACGCCGTTGACAGCAAAGTACACGTCGAGGCGCTCTTCCCAGCAGTCCCATCGGTCGGTCATCGGGTCGAATGGTTCGATCGAGCCCAGCAGCGTGCTGATCTTGCCCACCTTGATCTCGGCATCCGCCGTCGTCGGCAGCACCGGAGGCGGCATGTCCTTCCCTCTACTCAGGTGTCGCCACTGTTGTGTCCTTAGGGTCGGCCTTTTTCCGCTTGCTTCTTATTCAAGGAAAGTAAAGACAACTCGGAAGCACAGCGAACTCTTACTTACATAAATGCTGTTCCTGTGGTATCACGAGTATGCTGGTCCAAGATACCACAGTCGTCCCTACTAAAGATGTCGTCTTTAGTCACAAGGTATCTATCGCTAGTCACTCCATGTCGGCAGTCGCGGTGGCGGTCGCGTCGCCCAGCTGCTTGAAGAGCTCGCGTATCCCCGGCACCGCTTCGGCAATCCAGTCGCGTCCGATGAGGTCGTGTTTGCTTCCGCGGCAGACGAGCATTTCACGGCGAGTGGCGCTGTTCTGCAGGCGGACTTGCAGCTCGACTTTGCCCAGCAGTGAGATCCGCTCTCCCGTCAAAGTGACCAGTCTCTCGGCGGCCGGCGTGGTTCGTGGTCGTCCCATCTTGTGCCATGACGCTACTGAGAGGAGACTGCGGCTTGCACCCGTGTCCACCAGCAAGCGCGTCGAGTAGCCGTTGAGCTCTGCGTCGACGAAGAAGCCCCTGTCCGCGCCCTTCGTCCCTGGCTGCTTTCCTAGCGACGCGAAGACGACGTCGTCCTCGTCTTCCCACCGATGGCATTCGGCGTCGTCGCTAGCAACCACGTTCGTCTGTCCTCGCTTGGGGCAGACTCGCCGCAGGTGGCCTTTCCGTCCGCACTTGTGGCACTTCAAGTCCGTGGCGAAGCACTGCTCGCCGGTCTGGTGCGTTCCTCCGCAACTCTTGCACTGTCGCTTGGATGAGGTTCCCTGCTGTTGGTCATCGTCTTCCGACGAACGCTCAGAGCTATACTCCTTCCTGCGGCGCTCCTTCCTCGTCTTGCTTCGCCGCTGTTCTCTCGCCTTCACGGCGTACACCTCCCGACTAGGCCTGTCCCCTTCCCGCTGATTGATCTGCTCGATCGCTTTGGCCATATCGACGGCCTTCTTGTAGTCGATCTTCTCCTCGACCATCAGACGTCGCCACGTGTCTTCCGACTGAATCCCAAGGACGAAGCGGTCGCG
>JAAEMK010000551.1 GCA_024225635.1 Desulfobacteraceae bacterium
AAGGTTTCCTCTGCTCCCGAGCCGAGGAAATATTGTTCCCGATTAGATTTACGGCCTTCCATGATCAGTTTGGCGATCTGATCTGCTTGGTCCGTAATATCGTCAGGGATGTCCATGTCCAACGACAACTGGTTCCAATCGTCGTCGTCTCGTTTCGCTTCCAATTGAAGCAATGAGACTGGATCGATTTTCAGTTGAAGTTGCAATAGATCCCATTGTTGTCGGATCCATTTAGAACACGAATCTATGGCAGGGGTGTACACTTGAACAACTGTGTACAAAACGTGCACCAGTAGGTTGGCAGCAGTTGCGGTCATGGCCGCAATTTGGATCATGGCCTTAAGCAAGGGCATGTTATCGGCTACGGTGGCATGCAAGGTCTGTGAACTGCAGACCAATTGCACCATTTCTTCCAATTCAATGTCAGAATTGGCGACGGTGCGCAAAATGCAGCCGATATGTATGTCGGCGACTTGGAGTAAGCCGTCGATCGAGACGAAGTTGGGGCCAATATTATACCCCATTTCTTCCAGGAAATAATGTCCCATCTTCTGTCTGTTCCAGACGAAGAAGGTGTGGTCATCAAAGAATGTCCTGAGTGCGTCAGGCAAACAGGGAGGGACATCGTCCTCAGTGATGACAATTTCCGGGAGGAGAGCCGAAACATATTCGCCTCTCAAGTTGCCGATGGTAAGCCCCATCAGCTGTGGATTGTTTGTGGAATCGTTGTTCCACATCTTGGCTTTGGTCAGTTGAGCCCGCGCTTCCACTGACAGATTCACGTCCCTGTCATCATACAGATCCATAGGCTGAATGATGAACATTTGACTGTCAAATCCATATAGCGGAGCGCTCAACAGGCTGCTCAACCCTTGGATAAAAGTTGCACGCGTGTGCCCGTAGTTCAGAAGTCCTGGACTTCGAGGAGGGGCATGTATGTGCATG
>JAAEMK010000552.1 GCA_024225635.1 Desulfobacteraceae bacterium
CAGCTCGCCAGCCTCACTCCCGCAAAGAAACGAGACTGGGTCATAGCCCCGCAATATTGCTGTAATACACGCAGGCGAATGCGTCGTCGAATATGAACGAGACGTTGAGGATACGCGTGTAGGAGGCCAGGGGGGGGGGATGCCTGTGATCACACAAAAAACAAAAGAAAAACTTACCACAAAGTTCACCGATCAGTGCTGCGTGAGTGCAGCTTTCCATCGAATAAAACAGCTCAAATCCGGGCGGGGAGTCCGTGCGTTTCGTTGCGAAATATTCCCAAAGTCAAACTGAGATAGAGTGAGCGCCGCAATTCTTTTCGCAGTGAAAAGCGGGCACACACTTGCTTGGAATCATCCGTGGATTTGTGCGAAAAGCGAAACTGAAGTAGAGTGAGCGCCGAGCTTTCGTTCGCAGTAAAAAGCCAGCCCTCGTTTGCTTGGAATCATCCGTCGGTTTCCGCCAAAAGTCAAACTGAAATAGAGTGAGCGCCGAGCTTTTGTTCGCAGTAAAAACCCAGCCCTCGTTTGCTTGGAATCATCCGTCGGTTTGCGCCAAGAGTCAAACTGAAATAGAGTGAGCGCGGAGCTTTCATTCGCAGTAAAAAGCTGGCAC
>JAAEMK010000553.1 GCA_024225635.1 Desulfobacteraceae bacterium
GGCGAGACAGCGTAAAGTAAGCGGGGAAAGTATGTGTGGTATTCAAGAAGTGGTATGATGTTGAGACCAAATCACTTCAACACTCCTCCTGGTATCAACATCACTTCATCTTGAGGGAGTAGGCGGCTGGCGTCGGTCGCAGAAGCGGCGGCAGACTGGCGGCACGTTGTAGTTCTGCGGGTGCGTCCTGGTAGTTGGTCGATGGCTGTTGTACTCCTCCTTGCTGCTGCGCTCCTCCTTGTCCGTCGTGAGCTTGTCGAGCGAGATTCGGTCAACCATCGCCATCTGGCTGGGCGTAGACGAATTGGCGGCTGGGCGTAGGCGAATTGGCGGCTGGGCGTAGGCGAATTGGCGTAGGCGGCGTAAATGGCGTAGGCAGCGTAGGCGACGTGAAGGCGTAGGTGGCGTGAACCCGTGAAGGCGTAGGTGGCGTAGGCGTAGTTGTCGTCCTCAGCTACCGTCTGCTCACACTGCTGGGCCCATAACCTGTTGAACTTGTGTCTTGCGCAGCAGTTTGACGATGGCTTTGGACACGAGTATAAAAGCGTAAAGGCGTATTTTGCGTGAATGCGTAAGACAGATAGACCAGACAGGTGAAGGCGAGACAGCGTAAAGTAAGCGGGGAAAGTATGTGTGGTATTCAAGAAGTGGTATGATGTTGAGACCAAATCACTTCAACACTCCTCCTGGTATCAACATCACTTCATCTTGAGGGAGTAGGCGGCTGGCGTCGGTCGCA
>JAAEMK010000554.1 GCA_024225635.1 Desulfobacteraceae bacterium
GCGTGCAGTGGGCCATGACCAACGACAACAAGCACTACGTCTACAACAGCTGTTCCAAAATGTGGTGCAATCACAATGCCCTTCCAATTTGTGCCATGTCAAGGCTGTTTCGCTCGTTTTTCGCCAAAATTGCGGCACAAATTCGTGCAAAATTATCACATCATAAATTCTGGCCAACATTTTGGCAAAAAATGAACGAAAGTGCCTCGATGTGGCAAAAACTGTCAAACGTATCAACAACTGACCAAAATGTGGGCAAACTGTGGTGTAATCACAATGGTTCTTCCAATTTGTGCCATGTCAAGGCAGTGTCGCTCGTTTTTCGCCAAAATTGCGGCACAAATTCGTGCAAAAGCATCATAGCATAAAGTTCCGCCAAATATTTTGGCAAAAAATGAACGAAACTGCCTGGACGTGGCAAAAACTGGCGTGCACTGACCCAGTCAACAACTGCGCGCACGTGCCCATCGATGTCCCGACCTACTACCGCGAGCTCAAGCTGTTGAGGGAGTGGGGGTCAGGGGTCAGGGGTCAGGGGTCAGGGGTCAGGAGGAGGCTCAAGGAGGTGACGGTGGGCACCTTTGGGACGCTGGGCGACTCCCAGGCAGCCACTGACGAGGACGTGCCGCCCGCTGCCAAGGAGATGACGTGGACCACCGTGACATCCATTGAGGCGGCCGCCCCCCACTGCGTGTCACTGCGTGCAGTGGGCCATGACCAACGACAACAAGCACTACGTCTACAACAGCTGTTCCAAAATGTGGTGCAATCACAATGCCCTTCCAATTTGTGCCATGTCAAGGCTGTTTCGCTCGTTTTTCGCCAAAATTGCGGCACAAA
>JAAEMK010000555.1 GCA_024225635.1 Desulfobacteraceae bacterium
CTCACAGATGAAACTGGCCGTTAAATTGCTCAACGCAATAACCGCTGCCGGGAAGGCTTCCAGTTCTATGCCGATACCGGGCAGAATAAAAAAGATGATAAACACCTGCACCAGAAACGGTGTTCCCCGAATGAGGTCCACCCACAGGCCGATGATTAAGCGGGCAGGCTTGTTACGGCCGGCCCTCATGATTCCGCATATAAAGCCGATAACGGTCCCCGCTATCAAGCTCAATCCGGCTACCGCGACGGTCATCCAGACGCCCTTGAGAAAAAAGGGCAGACTGTGCATCAGTTCATTAAAATAAAAACCCCACATAATTCATTCCTTGTAAGCTCAATGTGCTTCCCGAAAGATCAGCCGTTTTTCGGCCCAACCGGAGAAGGCTTTGAGCATATAATAGAGAATCAGATAAAAAGCCGCCGTGGTCAGGAAACCTTCGGCCGGCATGAATCGTTCCGATGTCAATGTCTGACCGGCACGCGTCAGCTCCACAATAGAGATCAATGAGAGCAACGACGAATCTTTTACCAAAACGATGGCTTGCCCCAGCATGGGCCGAATTGTCATGCCAAGCGCCTGAGGCAGGATAATATAGCGCATGCGTTGAACATAGCTCAAACCGGAGGCGATTCCGGCTTCGATTTGCCCGAAGTGAATGGCCTGAATGCCCGACCGGATGATCTCGGCATAATAGGCCCCGCTGTTCAAGGTCAGGGCAATAACACCGGTCGCCCATTCGGGAAGCATGATGCCCATGGAGGGCAGACCGAAGTAAAAGAAATAGAGCTGCACCAACAGAGGCGTCGAGCGGATGCTTTCGATATAAACACCGGCTGCGAGGGACAAGAATCGTGATTGACTCAGCCGCATGGCACAGGCGATGATTCCCACCGCAATCGCTCCAAGCAGTGACAAAGCAGACAGCCAAAGGGTGGCCAGGAAGCACTGCCCATAGAGCGGCATATATTCCAGTATGACTCTAAAATTAAAGGTTTCAAGCATATCTTGTACCCGTAATGTTTCTGTCAGGGGTTCGATTCAGCGAGGTGTGAGCCGGAGCTGCCGGCTCACACCGGACAACATGTAATCCGCCCGCGAAGTAAAAGGCAGGTTGGCATCCTTCATTTGTCATTTTACACTTTTCCCAATAGGATCGCTTTTCAAAATGTAGGGTGTGCAAAATTTTTCCTGCAAGATATCAAGTTTCAGCATAAAACCATGTAGGAAAAATTTTGCACACCACTATCCCCGGGCCTCTGGTTTCAGCGCAAAACTGTCTATGAAAA
>JAAEMK010000556.1 GCA_024225635.1 Desulfobacteraceae bacterium
AGGTCTTTAACCGCCTGTCTCTGGTAAGCTTGTTGGATACGATGACTCGGCTTCAGAGCCAGCCATGAACCGCCGTATACGGAACCGTACGTACGGTGGTGTGAGAGGACGGGGGAGGTAACTCCCCCTCCTACTCGATTGGCCAAAGAAAAGTTCTTTTTCGTCACCAAAACAGCAGCCACTTTCAAAACAAATGGCGATAAAACCGTAGGATGGTCGATAGATCAAACTCTACTTTGGGAATTACTCATGCCGCCACTACCATTCAACATGGCTGCGATCCGTGAAGCGATCGAACGCAGAGCAGATACGAAGATCGCAACATACAGATACAGCGCTGATGCACTTGAGGGTTTCATTACACCCCGTTGGAAATCCAAGAAACAGATGCATGTCGATGTCATCGATTTCAACCGCCACGGTGCCGGCTTGAAAGTGGCCGTTCCCATTTGGGAAAAAGGCGATGAGGTCTGTTTGTATGTTCGCGCAACTGATAAGCCAGAATTAAAGCTTCATCAGATGCCGGCCACTGTGCGTTACCGCATCAAATGGGAGGGGCAATACCGGATTGGATTGGAATTTCATCCCGGAAAAGCACTTTTCCGTGACCATGACATCCGGACACAGGCTTGTGCTATTGAGTCATACCTGGCGGAATTGAGTGGCAAGCGTCATGTCAGCGTCGTGGATGGGATTGCACTGGACAATGCGATCAGTGCCAACGAACCGATTCTATAAAGTTTTTGTGCCGCTGGCACGAAACGGGGAGCTGCCCCCGGCCTTCGGGCAAGCACAGCAATTCAAACCCTATCTGGGGCTCTTTTGCCCCTGTAGGGGTGAAGGGCTCCACTAATCAAGGAGACCTTCCATGTCATCAATGATGCTATTCGTAGACCTGAAATCGTCTAACGAACTCACCAAGAACGTTCGGGATAAGGTCGAAACCGCCCTGCGGACAGTTATTCTGACTCGAAGCTACTTGCTTCCGATCTGGGATCTGAAAGTAGACCCCCTCCCGGAATCCTCGTTCTATGACTTCCAAGCACAGATCTACTACGTCTCAGATGAACCCGAGATCGATGGTGTTGAATCGTACCTGGATGTCAGCCTTTTGTTCGACCTGCTTCTGAAAGGCCCGGCTAATCCCAGAGGGGTGATCACCGATTACTTCCTTGGAGCGGCCTGCGATGCCCCCGACCCCAGCAAAGGGTTCCGGCGAGGTGACGCACCTTTTGAACCTGCGATCGAGCAACCTAAGCCCACGCTGGCGGACCTGTAATTGAGAAACCAACGTGGAGAAACCAATGATGAATCATCCTGACGATGTTCGGCACAACAACCCCTATAACCTAACCGGGACGCTGAATGGGCTTCGGTTCTACCTGAGCGCAACTGGCCAAACGGACGGGTTAAACCTGCTGGAAAAAGCGGTACTCAAAACCAGCGAGGATACTGATTTTTCTCGCCAGTTTGTGATGACGTTTAAGTACGGCAGCACTTTGGCCATACGAGATCTGTTCAGCCACTTTGGAGATTATGGGGAGAAGCCTCGTTCTTCCTTCCCTTTCTACCCTCACGTCGATGCAGTTAATGCAATCGATACTGCTTTTCACAAGGTAAAGCTCGGCTTGGACCTTGAGGCAGAAGCGGCTGAGTATAACGGCCTACACAACCATAACCGTGACAGCTAGCCGGCGAAGTCACACATCAACCTGAGAGTCTCAGCTCTCACAACCCATGAGGGTGCGCTAACCCTCAGTGGGTTGGCGTGCTCTCCTGAACTACAGGAGAACGTCATGACCGTTCAAATCCATAACTCAAGATATGAACGCATCCAGCAGAAGGCTGAACCGGTGATTCAACACCTGGTTGGCTTGGTGGAGAAAGGCTACGCACTTTGTACGGCCAGTAGCTTCGGGAAGGACAGCAGTGTAGTGCTGGTGCTCTTCTTTGAGGCCCTGAAGCGTGCGAAGGCCAAGGGGATCGAAGTCCCCGAGTGCTATATCAGCCACAGCAACACCGGTTTAGAAAATCCCGCGATGGATAGCTATACCGGCGAGCAGCTGATGTACTTGGACGCTTTCATTCATCAAGAAGATCTACCTGTCGAAGTCGTACTGGCTGAGCCCTCATTGAGTGCCAGCTTCTTCTACGCAACCGTAGGACGCGGCAAGCTGCCCCGCTTTGTGGACAGCAAACATCGCGAGTGCAGCATTGACTGGAAGATCAAGCCCCAACAGCGGGCGCTGAAGCATATCCGCAAGCAAAATGGCGATGGCAGAGACCTCGTTGTTCTTGTTGGTACCCGCACGTCTGAGTCAGCCGGCAGGGCTGATCGGATGGAAAAGGCGGGCCACGCTGCCACGGCTCTCATCCCCGAAGAGGGAAAGACCGGTCTGTATTCCAATGCATGTATCGCGGATTGGGAAATGACCGACGTTTGGGAGCTTCTGATGGCGTGCGACTCCAACCGGAATGGCGTGTTTTCGACCTACGTCCCCAACTTCGAGCACACCCTTGAGCTTTATAAAGCGAGCAACGGGGGTATGTGTGCGGTAATCGTCGGGGATGGCGGCTCAAAATCGGCTTGCGGCTCAAGACATGGTTGCTCCATTTGCACAATAGCGGGTAGCAAAGACAAATCAATGACCTCGATGATCGAGTCGGAACCCGAACAGTTCGGGTATCTTGATGGCATCAATCGAATGAGAAACTTCCTGGTACGCACGCAGCATGATTTCGGTCGGCGTGAATGGTTCCAGCGAGGCATATCAGACATTGGTTACGTCGCGCTATCTCCAGATAATTACTCCAGTCGGATGCGGCGGGAGATCCTGCGCTACATGCTCACTCTCGATATTCGGGAGCAAGAGCGGGCGGAGGATCATGCAGCTGCTCTGCATCGAGGTGACATACCGGACACTACGGTAAACCGTCGCCTTGCTCACCCGCAGTTCGAATTCATCACTCCAAAGATGTTGCTGGCGATTGATTTCGCCTGGGGCATCTACGGTCAGTTTTCGCATGCCTTCCCGGCTTTACGGGAGTGGTACGAAATCGTCCGTCTGGGTCGTCGCTATGAGATCCCGGATATTGGGGAGGATGAGTTCCCGCGCATTCCAGTGCCGGAAAAAAGGTACTTCCACATCGGCGCTTACGAGCACCCGTGGAAGATCGATGGCCTTCGTAACGCCTATGGCGAAGCGATAAACCCGGCCCGCCGTCCCGATCGCCCTCCGTTTGGCGCGTATCGAGATCCGGAAACCGGGGAAACCCGAAGGGTGGCCTATTTCGAGGAAGACGATGAGCTGAGCATCAATGGTGCAGAGGCGAACCTGTTTTTACTCGAATTCGAAGATATCTACTTCGAAACCCTGGCACTGGAGAACTACGACGGCGTGCGGTATCTGCTCGATCGCGGTCTGGTCAAAGTAGGGAAGGGGCAGATTGCCACCTACGACAAGATCGCCCGGCGTGCCCAGCATTGGATACGCCTGGAGCAGGACTTGAATGTGATGGACATTCAGGACTACGCCCGAGAAAACTCCATCTCAAAAGCTGAGCACTTCCAGCTATTGGAAGATTATCAGCGTCAAATCGCAGCCAAAGGAGACGACCAGTTCAATCTGGATCTGTTTGCAGAGGCGGCGGCATAAAGGCGGGAAATTCTTCCCGTCTTCAACCCAACCGCGTTTGGAGCCTCCGGGCTCCAGCGCGGAACTAACCAGAGGAAATGATGATGAAAAAACTCTCAATTGCAGTCGCCTTGAGCGCCGGATTGATTCATGGCTGTGCGGATTCCACGGTGGCTTTTGAACAATCGCCACTAATGCCTGGCAATGGTCAGGTGGTGTCTTTGAAAGGTACTGAATCCGAGGCTGTGATGACCCTGCGTACACGGAAAAACGAGTACGTATTTGCCGGAGAGATTGCTGAGCATTCTGCTACTGAGCTGCGCTTCGAAGGCAAGCTTCAGAACGGCGATCAACCCGTCGCGGAGGTATTCAAGCTGTATCCGTATCATACCGGAGGCATTTGGATCTGCGATGGATGCGGCCCCTGGGTTGAGATCAGCCCGGTTTTGATGGTGGAAACCTCATCACAATAAACTCACAGTGACTGTTCATGGGCCTCCGGGCCCTTGGGCGGCACCTACCTCAGGAGAGCTGTATGCACACTCGTTCCAAGCCCAGAGCCTTAAATCCACATGAAAGAATCAATCTCAGAGGACATCTCTTTCATCGAGGGGCCCAAAAGCTCGGGTATCTCACCGAAAGCCATGCCCTGTTTCTGGCGTACCGGTGCACGGGGCGCACGCTGACCGAATTGGCAGCTTCGCCGCATCGATAGACAGAAGGAATTGGTTTAGCAGAATCGTTTGGGGCCCGTTGGGGCCTCAGGCGAGCTGCATGATCACTTTTTTCGCAGCCACTCTGGCCCCGAATAGGGCGTTAAGGAGTAACCTGGTTAACATCAGGAAAGTTTGTTTTCGCCGCCGAGTTCACTGAGCGTAACGGCAAAAACGAATTTTGTGCCCCCGGCACAAATCAGGTAGCTGACCTGGCGTAACTGCAAGCACAGCATCCCACCAAAACCCATACGGGGCCTTCCCTGTATGGGGCGGCTCCGTTCTTAATACGGAGACATATCATGTCTAAGAACATCACTGCCTGGAATCTGAGTAACAATCAGGAACTCGGTTTCGTTGGGGATTCCCCGCTCATCTGTCCCGAATGGGCTGTGGTTTATAGCTACGCCCAAGAGACAAACCAGCTCAGCAAAGCATTCCAGATTATCCAAGATTATCCGGACCGGCTGGCTGAAAAGCTGTGTGAGCATTTCCCCATCCTCTATGGCCAGCGTTCTGTTGGCTGTGGTGACTGGGCTGCGCCTTGTGCAATGCCGGAAGAGCCTGTCCTCAGATCACTGCCGCACTGATCAACGATCGGTCTGGCAACTCATCTAGCCAACTGCCGCATGAACCTTCGGGTTGATGTAGCGGAACAAACCAGGGAGAAGATGCTATGGGCTATACCCATCACTTCCGAAAGAACCGTGCTCCATCCGCTAATGAGTGGAAGATCATTGAGCACATCGCAATGTATCTCATAGAGAACACCCCCATGCGCAGTAATTCTGCGGGAGGGTATTGTGAAAATGACCCTCTCAGAGGGGCGCTCACAACCTATGTAGAGCAAGGTAACGCCGCGCTCAATGATTTCACGGACACGGCGGTTAATGTCAGTCACAAAGAACCTAATGTCGTTCAGAAGATGGTGGGCCAGCCGGCCATTATCTTTGACGGTAAAGGGGATCTCGGATCAGAACCGTTCGTTTTGACCTGTCTCTCACCGGAAGCGGATCAAGATGTCGCGCCGGGGATGACCGAATGTAAGACGAATCGGATGCCTTACGACTTGCTCGTTTGCGCATTGCTTATTCTGGTCAATCACTTCATTCCTGATCTGTTGGTAATCAACAGTGATGGAGGGATCGAGGATTGGGAACCGGCGCTGCGTTTGGCCCGGACGTTCGAGAAGGACGCTATTCTCCCCGATACCATCGATTTCGACGCAAGTTGCCAGCCTGAGCCAATGTCGATCGTTGAGCTCTGGCAAGACGTTCCTCAAGTAAGTCAGTTTATCGGAACCGACTCCGGTCCCGGTCTGTACTTCTAAACCTTTTTAACCCGTACTGGGGTTCTCACATTTCCCCAGTCGGGAGGAGTGTGTGAGCCCCTTCAGCCTATGAAGGAGTTACACCATGACTGCAATCATCGTTACCAAAGTTGGCACCAACAAGAACGCCCCGAGGATCTGGCTCGAAGGTCGGAAGCTCGAACGTGAGGGTTTTCGCACTGGCGAGACCTATAACGTGGACGGTTCCAAAGGTGATCGGCTGACCCTCGTCAAGGTCACTGGCGGCAAACGCAACGTCTCTTCCAAAAAAAGGAATGGCGCGGCATTACCGGTGATCGACCTGAACGCACAAAAGCTGGCGGAATGGTTCGATGAGGACGAAAAGCTTCGAGTGACCATCCGGAAAGGCCGGATAGTGATTCGCAAGCACTACCTCAAAGCAGCCGCTCAGGAACGGCTTGAGCGTATCCGTAAGAAGATTGCGGAGAAGCGCAAGCTGGCGGTCCATAGTCTCTTCCACGGAGGGGGCGTGCTTGATCGCGCAATCCATTCTGGAATGGCGCGAGCCGGCGTGGGCACTTATGTTCAAGTCGCTGTCGAAATTGAGCGCAAGTACCTGGATCTGTCTCTTGAACGCAATCCGCATTTGTTTGACGACGAATCGGTGCTGATTGAGTCGCCTGTTCAGGATATTTGCCTTGATCGTGCCGTCGAGGCCGACTTCTGCGTTATGGGAATCCCTTGTTAGAAGGACCCATCTAAAGGCTGTATTTATGTATTCTGGCCCCTCTCTCGACCTAAAATTATTCAGTAGACAGGACCGAAATTTGATCTATGCTGAGATCAAGGTGGTTCTAGGTCGCCCATCATTAGGCAAACACCGGCAATTGATATCCTTAAAGTATTTGAAGAGCGGGAGACGGTGAAATTGGGCGACGGCCTCATAAAATGTGTGAAGGTTGACTTCAGAAATTCCAGCATAGACAAAGTGCGATTGCTGGGCGCTGCAGTTCCCCAGTTTTTCGATGATCAACTAGCGCCCATCCCAGCCGCTAATCTTTACATGCGAATGATGTCCGGCAGGTTGGCGGTTAAAAGCCTGCTCACCCTTTCTGAGCATCTCAAAGAGCTCTTGATCTGGCTTTCAAATTCTCAACTGGCGATTGAAGATATCGACGAGGATGCTTTTGACTACTACGTAGAAGCATTGTGCGTTTATAAGAAGTCTGATGGTAGTCAGCTAAGCTGGAACACCGTGAATTCGCGGGCCTCGGCAGCCCACAGGTTTTTACTATGGGCATACGAACAAGGCATTTGCCCCAACCTTAATCCTGTTGAAGCTAAAAACATTAATTTAAGCGCGAAGCGTAAATACCAAAGTAAAGGCCATCCCTCTCGCCCGCTAGCGGAGCCTGTAAGCTTCTTGCTTATGGAGGATGCAATTAGGTTCGTTGACGCGTTGGGTTTGGTCTCAGGGCGTACGCATCCACATGTCAAACGAAGGAATATCCTCATGGGCGCGTTCATGCTTCAAACAGGTGCAAGGGTGTCAGAGGTATGTAATTTTCCGCTTAGCGACTTACCAGAGGTAAACTCAAGAAGAATCTCGACACCTGCGCGACTGATAGGCAAGGGGGCGAAAGCCAGAGTGATCCTGATCCCAAACCAGCTGCTATTGCAGTTGTGGGAGTACGTGGATATTGACCGTGAGACTGTCTGCGATAGGATCTCCAAAGTCAGTGAGGACTGTATTCGGCAAAACCTTTTCCTCTCGGATAAAGGTCAAGCGATTGCTACCAATTGGGTCCAAAAATTATTCAGAAAAGCTGGGCAGTACGTAGGGATCAAGTCAACGCCACATATTCTTCGGCACACGTTCGGAACATACCATTATCTGTTAAATCGAGATCTGGTTGGTTTAGCAAAGCTTATGGGCCATGAATCCGAGACCACGACACACCTATACTATGTCCATACGGCCACATTAGTTTCCTATTCGGGAACGTATTCAGGTCTTCAACGCGAGCTTGATCAAATGATAGAGGCCTCTCTTGGGTAAGAAAAAGTACGCTAGTGTTGTGGCCCTGGGGGCTGCAGAGCAGCGTGTGCAGTCCGATCTGGCTTTCTCGGTTACCTGCAAAAATGATGGTAAACGAAAGACCTTTGATTTCTCGACGAAAACCTATGCTGAAAGCTCCCGGCAGATTCTGGAGATTTTTGTCTGGGCATTATTCAAACTTCGGTATCTGCAAGGAAATAATACTCGAATAGCTATATATGATTCATCAAATAGATTCTTTGAGTTTCTTGAAAGGCATTCGGTTTACCAACCGGATCAGCTTAATTCAGCACTCCTTTCTAGATTTGCTGAATGGCTAAAAAGATATACATCGATTAGTTATTCGACAGCTGCTTCGCGATATCGATCTTTGAAATCTGTATTTCTTCAGATGAATAATCACCCAAAATTGATAGAGGAGTTTGTCCCACCTAGAAATGTCTTCCCGAAGTCTACGAGTCTCCAGAGCCCCAATATTGGTTATGACAAAAAGGAGCTTAAGCAGATTTTTAAAGCGGTGGTCCAGGAGCTTCGAAACCAAAAAGATAAATTCGAAACCACCTACACGCCAAAATATATCGGGAAGCCCCCTCCGATGGAGGGAGTCGCTGAATTGAATGCATTTACAGGAAAAAGGGCTTTATGGGCGAGCAAGGAACACCTTATCTGGTATTTTGAAAATACGTTGAGTTGCCAGCGTATTTCGAGTTATACCGATATCATTAAATACCCAAAGGGGCACACGTTTTGGTACGGTGTGAAGCGTGACTATCCAACGGAAGAATATTCATCCGTCCAGGAGTTCTATGATTGTATTGGCGCTGACTCGAATTATATACCTAAATACCTGGGGCAGCCGACGCCGATAAAATATTTAACTCCGTGGAAAAATAAAGAATATGTTATTTGGTATTGGGAAAATTTCATGGAGGCGAAGCCTTATACAGACAAAATGTTAAGGCGGAATTATCCTGAGTTTCGTACAGCAATGAGAGAAAATTGGAGTGGCTATGGTGAATTTTTCAGGGAAATGAAGGCTTGGTCTTGGATCTCTGCTTACGATTTAGCACCCTATTACTTGATGCTGTTACTCAGAACGGGGTTGAATCCGAGCACCATTCAACGGCTGACAGTCGATTGCATAAAACCTGATCCAATTGACCCAGAGAGAAAATATATAGACTGGACGAAGTACAGGTCTTCAAAGAAGGGTAAAACAATTCCTGAGCAGGAATCCGAAAACGATACGTGGGCGATCTCAATAATAGAACGTGTAATCAAAATTACGGAAAGGATTCGTACGAAAGGTCAAGCAGAGCTCTGGATAAGTAACGCTAACCCCCAAAAGGAGCCGAAAACTTTCGGTTCAGGGTATTTTCACTCAGGTGTGAAGAGAATCTTCGATAGGCACCCAATTAAAGCCTCGGATACAGGCGACAGAATCTGGGTGCAGGCGCACCAAATTCGGCCTACCCTCGCATGGAATGAGTACCTCAGGACTGAAGATCTGAGGTACCTACAATCACTTTTGGGGCATGCTGATCCATCTACAACCGCAGAGTATCTGCGAAGAGTTGAGGACCCCCTTTTTAGATCAAGGCGCGCAATTCATCAGGAGGCGATGTTCCTTGGGTTAACTGAGGGCGGTTCGGTCTCCGAGGATTACCTTAAGGCCAACGAGTCAAGGGTGATAGCCAAGGATACGGCCAACGGAATCCATGATGGACTTCTGAACCATTGTAAAAATCCATTCGATGCGCAGATCCTAGGACAACGAAAAGGAGAAATCTGTGATGCTGATGTCGAGGTTTGTCAAGGTTGTCAAAATCTTGTAATAACTCCCGAAGACATAAAAAAATTCTTTTGCTTCATGAATTTTCATTGTTATCTATTAAATATAGATGAGATCTCAAAAGAAGAGTTTGAAAAAGCTACAGAAAATAAAAAGTTTTTTTGGGAAGAGTACATTTTGCCTAAGTACCCAAACGCTGTTGTCGAACAAATAAGGACTGAAGCAAGGATATCACCTATTCCAGTTTGGGATCCCGTATTGTATGAGGGTAGGAGATAGTGACTAGCGCAAGCCATTTGAAAATTGAACCTTCGGCTTGGGAGCGCTTTAAGGGCGTTGAGAAAGATGAAGTAAGGTATCTAGATATTAAATGTTTAGGTGAAGAGGGGAAAGATAAACTTAGAGTTTCTGGATCTTCATGTTATCGAGAAAATGTTTGGGACTTTACTAAAGAGTATCCAGAGTACCGTTCTTCGGATGTTACTCTCAATTTTCGAAAAATAAAATTTTCAGATGGAAGCGACATCACGGATCCAACCAAATCCCTCTATCTCGATCAAGCAAAAGAGTACGTCTACACATTGTTGGTTGAACCGCCTTGGTCAAGGCCCAAACTCACGACTTATTTTTCGAGCATAAAGAATGGGTTGAAGGCGATTTTCAATTATATGTTTGAGAATGGCTTCAATTACCTATCTGAGTTAGATGAATATGACTTGGAGGAATTTTTAGGTCAGTTAGCGAACAAAAACCATTCTTCTGGTGGAGTTATTACCAACAGGACTTTGACTAGTCGTTCGCAAGGACTCGACTGGTTGTATGAGCAATCCACGAAGATGACGCACGGCTTACGCATCAACCTTTTCCGCGGTTTTGGATCGCGTGCACAGTGGGCAGCATCTGCTGCAGAGACCGTTTTGGGGAGGAAGGAATCTAATACCAGGGAGATGCCTGATTCAGTTGCGGCGGAATTGGTTATTTGTGCGATCAAAGACCTACGGTTGGCTGATGCACTTGTTGATATGCGGCTTTTAAAAGATCGGTATAAATGCCGAGAAGTAAAGCAAGATGACCTCCCGATAAAGGTAGCTGAGGTATTCAAAAAATATGGGGTCTACGATTCGTGCTCAGCATGCACAGAGAGAAAGCTAGCTTCGCGCGTCAGAGCGGCAGCCTATGTGATGGTTGCAATGTTTACCGGTATGCGAATCTCCGAAATACAAGAAATCCGATTTGGTGCGGAGAACAACTGGTTGGTGCAGAAAGTTGATATCGATGGCGGAATTAAGAATTTCCACTTTGTTGTGACCCACACGAGAAAACTGGAGCCTAGACCGAGAGTGGCAAGCCCCCGATATCTTAGACACCTGACAGCTTTGTGAAGTACTGCTTTTCGAAGTCCACCGGCGACAAGCCACCGTTGTTGCCGTGACGACGAACCGGGTTATAAAACATCTCGATGTAATCGAAGATATCCTGCCGGGCTGTTTCCCGATCCTTGTAGATTTTCCGCTTCACTCGCTCACTTTTGAGTAATGAGAAGAAGCTTTCCGCAACCGCATTGTCGTGACAGTTTCCGCGACGGCTCATACTGGGCTTCAAACGGTGGTCCTTCAGGAAATCTCTCCA
>JAAEMK010000557.1 GCA_024225635.1 Desulfobacteraceae bacterium
AAAATTGTCGAGATAATCACAAATTAAATTTTGGTATAGCTACACGGGAGACACAGGAGTCTGCCGTTATGCAATAGTTGCGAGCAAAATCCTGATTAAAAACACTGTAAGGCACTTCTGGGGTCATATGAAGGATGCCTGTTTTTTCAGTATTAATTTTTCAAAGTTGCGCATCGGTTGCACCAACTCAGTTTTACCGTCCACAGAGTCATAACGGAGAACCTTACAGGATATCCGGCAAGCTTGAGCCGATGTCCGGTTGGGCAGGAAGAGTTACTATAACAATCAATGACCAGCCCGTAATAGTAGAGAATCTTCCAGTTTTTTCGAACAGCACGGACGCAAACGGAACATTTCGAGGAAAGGCAGTAACTGTATTTATAACACGGGTTGAATCGTTGTTTTCGTCATATGTACGTGCCGATGTAATCATTGGAAGTGAACGGGCGGCATCTCTGACTTTTTAGGAAGTAGTGTTTTTGAAAAAAATGGCGCAACGGAAATCTTCCGTTGCGCCATTCAAGGTTGTGCGACCGGTTTTATTACTGGATTTGGACAGGATCACTTTCTATAAGCTGAGTGCCAAGCATAATGCGGCCGGAGTCGATTTTTAAATCAAGGGTCTGGTCGTTAAATTGAATTTTCTGGGACGTTGAAGTTGCCGGCAGAATTAGCTTCGTACCGTCATTTCCCTCCAGGGTAACGCTGGCGCCTGTACGGGATACGTTAAAAAGGCCGGATTGCGCTTCCATTGTTATTGTGTTGGCATTCGGGCATGAAAGCAGTCTGGCGACAGCCCCGCTCTCAAGGTTTAGATTGTTGATGCCTGAACTGCCGTATAATTCCGTGGTGCTTCCAGGCTTTAACGTGTAAGACTTGTTGCCGGTTAAAATTAGATAGGCGTCCGGGGTATTGAGGCCGCCGGAAGGTGTTTCTTCAATTCCTGGAGCCGTCCCGAGGGTGGTACTCACAGCTTCAGGGTCTGAATTGATTTCCTGCTCTCCAAGTTTTACAATTTCCTGTTCCACGATCAGGTCGGCGGCGCCATTTGAAAATATGATCGTCTGGGGAGTTGCCGTCCCGGGTAAAACAACTTTTGTATCATCACTTCCCCGGAGTGTTACCGTTGATCCGGATCGGGAAACCGTAAACAACCCCGATGCCGATGCCAGGGTAATGGTGTTGTTGCCGGAAGATATCAAACTGTAAACTGTCGCTCCGCTTTCAACGGCAATATTATTTGCTCCAGTGGTTCCGTAGACTTTTGTGCAGCTTCCTGAACCCAGGGTGTATGATACGTCGTTCTTTAAATACAGATGTCCGTCTGCTGCTTCGTCATTATCATCATCACCATTATTGTCGGAAGGCACTACAAGGCATTCCACCATATCCGACGCTTTGTTTCCATTATCGTCCGTCACCACCAATTCAAACCTGAATGTCTGTTCCTTGTCCACAATTGGAAAAGAGATCCGGGTTTGGACATTATTGGGACTTTCAATATCGGCATCCTCTCCTTGAAGGAGTTTCCACTGGTAGTCACCGGCGTCCACCGATGATGATCCATCAAGGGTAATGCTGCTTCCGGATGTCACAATCCGGTTTCCCCCGGCTTCTGCGGTAAGAAGTGATCCTGAATCCTGAACACTCACCCGGCTTTTTTCAACGGATACTAAATCGTGATCGTTTTTGACGGAAAGGAGAAAGGTTAAATTCTCTCCGGACGGGCCTGCAGCGGGAGCGATAAACGAGGGGGTTGCCGTGTCTGCCTCGGTTAAAAGGACGGTCGGGCCGTCCGTTTGGAGCCACTGGAAGGAGAGCCCGGAGCCTGAAGGATCAAAGGAGCCGGAACCATCCAGAATGATCACTTCCCCTTCCTGGACGGTTCTGCTTTTATCCGTGGCGGCAACGGGATATTGTCCCAGTTTTTTCACTTTGGAGTTCTGAAAATCGACTCCCCATAAAAAGCCCTGCCCGTCAAAGGCGAGCCCCATGGGATCGTCACCAGGGAATGCGAAGGTATTCACAATTTTTCCGGTCAGGTCCATTTCCACAACCCGGTCATTGGTTGGGTCGGCAATCCACAGGTTGCCATCTTGAAATGCCAGCCCTGACGGATCATCCACGGGAGATGGAAGAGACGCGGACAAGGTGTCGCCGGTAAGGCTATAGTGATGAATCTGTGAATTGTTTCCGTTTTGTGTCGCCACCCAGAGAGAGGCATTATCAAATACGATGCCTGAGACTTTGTCTGCATTTGTGTCAAAGGCCTTGATATTATTGGAGCCGTCTTTTTTTATTTTATAGACCGCTCCCTGAGTATAAATGGTGTACCAGATCCAATCCTGTCCCATGGTTCCGCAAAACGGGTGGCCGGAAATTTCTTTTTCCTGGGAAATTGTATTTATCAGCTCCCCGGAAGGATTTAAAAATTGAAACGTTTTTTCTCCGATATTGACAATCATTAATGTCTGGCCGTCCACCGAGATACCGGTTATAGAATCTTTAATGGGCCTTGATATGGTTTGAAGTTCGCTCAGGGGACGATTTACCACGTTGATCGCCGCGGCGCGTTCGATCCGGTTGCCGTCAATCATCAGGTCAAAAACAAGAAGTTTCGACGGTGAGAGCACCTCCGGGGCTGTAAACGTGGGGGTGAGGGTGTTTCCTCCGGACAGGGCGACAGTGGGGCCGTACACCTGAATCCATTGAAAGGTGTTTCCGGAACCGGATGGATCGCTTCCGGACAGCCGGACCGTTTCGCCCTGGACGGCCACCGCGTCAGGCTCAAGAAAGATAACCTTGTGCCGGGGCAGGCAAACTTTTTTGTACTGTATTCCCTGGAATTTATCCAGGCTGTGGTCAAGGTAGATCACCCCGTAACTGAGAAATTCCATGGGGGTGTTCTGGACAAGCTCATGCTCGGCCTGGTGGTTTGAAATAACCGCATCCACGGTCGTATCCATGTTATCCTTTGAGGAAAAAATAGTTTCAACGGAATTGTTGAACACCACGGTTTCCCCCTCAAATATATCTGAGTTTTCAGAATAAGTGAGGCCAAGGGTTTCATGGATTTCCCTTGAGGTGACCGAAACCGATGTTTTTGTTCCGGTGGCGCAGTAATCGGTGATCACTTTTTCACTGTACAGGATGTCATCTTCCCGGGTGTTGTTTTCCACGGCCCAGTCATATCCGTTCTTGTAAGCGATTTGAAAGCCAAGCTCAACAGCGGGTCGGACTATTTCCGTATCCTCCTTAAGTTCCGCAAGGTCAATGGGAAGGCTTTCCATAAGGGTATTCAACTCCCGGGCAGCCTGGGCCTGGTTGCTCGTGCCGAGCCAGGTTTCCGCCTGGGAAATCATGGCGTCCACCGCTGTGGAACCGGAGGATGCACCCTCCGCCGCATACTTATCAAGGAAATTGGCCAGGAGTTGTCCATTGACTGAAGCGGCATTATTGAGGCGGGTAAAAAAATCAAGGAGAGATTGGGCCATTTCTCCGGAGATTGTCCCAGCCGGGGTGCCTGCAGCCTCTTCTTGCAATTTGCGGGTGATGGTGCCTAACACCCCATGGGTGTTAACATCCGATAATGTTACCGGACTGCCCCAGAGAATCACTGGATAAAAGCCCGTGTCCTTTTTGGTGAGGTTGGTGTCCTTCGGGCCGGTCATGTCCAGGGCCACTCCCGGAAGAAAGGGGGGCATGGGAACAAGGGCCAGGCTGACACTCAGGGTGGAGTTGAGCTGAATTGCCTTTTGAAGGGTTTTGGAATCTCCGATTCTGAAGAAGGTGGGACCCATGGAAACCCCAAGCCCGAAATTGATCAATGGGCCAATAGATGGAATCGTTGCCGAAAGGGGATCTTCCGTGATTGTAATCCCGGATATGCTGGTCATATTATCCCAGGTTACCGTTGATAGGTCATTTCCCCCGCCGGCCGGGGAAAGTTTTGAATCCGGAATGGCCCAGCTTCCGTAAAAGACGGTTCCGGCGGCGTTTACATCCACGCCGGTATAGAGTGACCTGGCGCTTGTCAGCCCCACATAAACGCCTTCCGGAGCCAGATAAAACATCCAGTTGTATGTTTCACTCTCCGGGTTGTAATTTTCTGAAAAGCTGAAGTTATAACCCAGCCAGAAGGTTGTGCCGTTAAACGTGCCAATGCTTGAGACTTTTGGCCCGGCCGCACGGACAGAGGTTTCCCATGATAAAATACAGGTTAACAGGAACGCTAGGAATACGGATACTTTTAACGATTTTACGCAAACATTAATCATAACCTCTTTTGCTCCAAATTTTTTTAAGATTGACGTTCCCCCAAAGCCGGAACTAAAAAATATTCATTATAACGGATTTGAAGGGGGGGATACTCAGGAGGCCCAGACAGTGCCTCGACCAGGAAATCGAACTATTTGTATCTGGTTTTGTCAAGTAAAATATGACGTTGTTTGTCAAAAAAAATGGCGCAGGAAGCTTTTTCCTGCGCCATTTGATGTTTTACTGCGGACTGGTTTGGCCGGGACTACTCCGCTGCCGGGGGAATGAGTTTTATCGCTTCCCGGATGCGTGAGACGGTTTTTTCATGCCCAAGGGCCAGGATCATTTCAAAGATTCCCGGGCTGACGGTTTTGCCGGTGAGGGCCACCCTCAGGGGCTGGGCGATCTTTCCGAACTTGAGTTCATGCTTCTCCATCACCTGCTTGAAGATATCCTCAAGGGCGGGCTCGGTGAAATCCGCCAGGGCTTCGATGAGGTCGGCGCTCTCGGTCAGGAGCGCAAGGGCCTGGGGCTTGAGAAATTTTTTGACGGCCTTCTCATCAAAATCCAGGTTCTCCTGGAAGTAGAAGAGGGCTGCCTCGGCCATCTCAACCAGGGTTTTGCTCCTTGGCTTGAGGGTTTCGACCGCCAGCCGGGCGGCCTCGTTATTCTCGATTTCGATTCCCCTGGCCGCAAGATAGGGAATCAGGGCTTCCGCGATCTCCTCGTTTGACTTGGCCTGGATGTGCTTGGCGTTGAGGGCCATGAGCTTGTCCATGTCGAACATGGAAGCCGAGCGTCCGATGTGCTCTATGTCAAATTTTTCAATGAGTTCTTCCCTGGTGAAAAACTCCTGGTCTCCGTGGGACCAGCCAAGCCTTACCAGGTAGTTGAGCATGGCGTCGGGCAGGATGCCCAGCTCCCGGTACTCCTCGACACTGGTGGCGCCGTGGCGCTTGGATAGCCTTGATTTGTCGTGGCCGAGGACCATGGGAACGTGGCCGAAGACCGGTGGTTCCGCCCCCAGGGCTTTATAAAGAAGGATCTGCTTAGGCGTGTTCACCAGGTGGTCGTCACCCCTGAGGATGGTATTGATCCCCATGGTGAGGTCGTCCACAACAACCGCCAGGTTGTAGGTGGGGCTGCCGTCGCTTCTCTGGATGATGAAATCATCGATTTCGCTGTTCTGGAACGGGGTGGGGCCCTTGACCACATCCTCCACCACCGTGGCTCCGTTGTTCGGCACCTTGAGTCTTACAACCATGTTTTCGCCGGGCTCAAGATTGCGCTCCCTGCATTTACCGTTGTACATGGGGCGCTTGCCGTTTGCCTTGGCCTCTTCGCGCATGGCATCCACCTCTTCCGGGGTGCAGCTGCAGTAGTAGGCATGGCCTGATTCCACAAGCTTCTGGATGTACTCACGGTATATGGGGTAGCGCTCGGTCTGGAAAAAGGGGCCTTCGTCCCAGTCGATTTCAAGCCATCTCAAGGAATCGAAGATGGCGTCCACCGACTCTTTTGTGGAGCGGGCCTCGTCCGTGTCTTCGATTCTTAAAACAAATTTGCCGCCGGTTTTCCTTGCCCAGAGCCAGTTGAAAAGGGCTGTTCTTGCCCCTCCTATGTGAAGGTAGCCCGTGGGGCTGGGGGGGAAACGTGTTATGATTGTATCCATAGTTGCTCCGTAAATCCGTAAAATCAATCTGGTTTTTTCATGTAAATCCTGGGGCATGCAAATATCACAGGCCCCGGATTTGGGCAAGGGATATTGGGTCGCGGTGATTATTTTCTTGACAATTCTTGCCGGTTAATTTAGATATTAACGTTTATTGGTACCTACGAACGTATAGTATATTTTGAAACAAATTAGATGGTTAGGAGGAAATACAAATGGCAGTTCCAAAGCAAAAAAGCTCTAAGAGTCGTGGTAGGAAGAGACGTACACATCAGAAAGTTGCGGCTCCGACCATCACCGTGTGTCCCGAGTGCCAGGAGGCTAAGCTTCCCCACGCTGCTTGTCCCGAGTGTGGTGCATATCGCGGAATGAATGTGAAGGCCGATACTGACGAAGAGTAGTATCCGACCTTTCCTAAACCCTTTACGGAGGTGGTTCTCGAACAATGACTGTTGAGACAAAGGTTAAAAAGATAATTGCAGAGAAGCTCCAGGGTGTGGATATTGAGGATGTTGTACCCGAGGCGTCGCTGGTCGACGATCTCGGGGCTGACTCCCTGGCCCTGGTTGAGCTTGTGATGTCCATGGAAGAGGCGTTTGACATCGATATCGATGATGATGACGCCGAGAAAATGCTCACTGTGAAGGATGCCATTGAGTATATCAGGTCTAAATCTTAGTAACGGACAGGTTCATGGATAAAGAAAATCCAATTATAATCGGAAGCGATCACGCGGCTTTTGGCCTGAAAAAAAAGATCCTTACCTTTGTTTCAAGCCTCGGTATTGAAGCAAAGGATGCGGGGACATTCAGCGAAGAGTCTGTAAACTATGTAGATTACGGCAAGAAAGTCGCCCAGGCTGTGTCGGAAAAAGAGTACTCCAGGGGAATCCTGCTGTGCGGCACCGGCCTTGGTATGTCAATGGTTGCCAACCGGTTTCCCGGGGTGCGGGCAGCGCTTTGCAGCGACATTTTTTCGGCGCGCATGAGCCGTCAGCATAATGATTCAAATATTCTTGTCCTCGGCGGCCGTGTGGTCGGCGATGCCCTTGCGTTTGAGCTGGTAAAGTCCTGGCTTGAAACCCCGTTTGAGGGTGGAAGGCATCTGGACAGAATTTTGAGCATGGAAAGATAGGAACTGGAAAAGGAGAGAGGGTTGGACATTACCGCAATTAGTGAAATCGACTCGGAAATTGCAGAGATCATCAGACAAGAGGAGCTACGGCAGGAACAGGGCCTCGAACTCATCGCATCTGAAAACACCGCAAGCCGGGCAGTCATGGCTGCCCAGGGCTCGGTTTTGACAAATAAATATGCCGAAGGATACCCGTCAAAGCGCTATTACGGCGGATGCGCCGTGGTTGACCGGGCGGAGACGCTGGCAATTGACAGGGCAAGGGATCTGTTCAAGGCCGAGTACGCAAATGTTCAGCCCCACTCCGGCTCCCAGGCTAACATGGCAGCCTATTTTGCCGTGATCAAGCCGGGTGATACCGTGCTTGCCATGGATCTTTCCCATGGCGGGCATCTTACCCATGGGAGTGGCGTCAGCTTTTCCGGCAAGCTCTTTAACTTTGTCCATTACGGTCTTTCATCCGAAACAGAGATGATCGACATGGACGAGGTGGCTGATCTTGCTAAAAAGCACCGGCCCAAACTGATCGTGGCCGGTGCCAGCGCCTATCCCAGGATTATTGATTTTAAGGCGTTCTCGGACATTGCAAAGGCAAACGACGCCTTATTTATGGTGGACATGGCCCACATTGCCGGACTTGTGGCCGGAGGGGTTCATCCCTCACCGGTTCCCCATGCCGATATTGTCACCTCCACCACCCACAAGACCCTCAGGGGTCCCAGGGGCGGGATCATTCTTTCATCCAACGAGATCGGGGCCAAAATTTCGAGCCAGATTTTTCCCGGCATCCAGGGCGGGCCCTTGATGCACGTGATCGCGGCCAAGGCCGTGGCTTTGAAAGAGGCCCTTTCTCCGACGTTCGCCCAGTATCAGCAGCAGGTGGTGGCCAATGCGGCCGTCCTTGCCCAGAGTCTTATGGAGCGGGGATTCGACCTTGTTTCCGGCGGCACTGACAACCACCTCATGTTGATGAACCTCACCAGCAAGGGCGTGTCCGGAAAGGATGCCGAGAACAGTCTCGGGGCTGCAGGTATCACGGTCAACAAGAACGCCGTTCCCAACGATCCAAGGGGGCCCATGGTGACCAGCGGTATCCGGATCGGAACGCCGCTTCTGACCTCCAGGGGAATGAAGGAAGCGGAGATGAAGCTTGTTGCCAAATATATATGCGACGTGCTTGAAGATGCTTCCGCCGCGGACGCCGTGAATGCAGGGGTGAAAGACCTTTGCAAGGCATTTCCGCTTTACGGGGGAAGCGCAAACTGATGAGTGATGGTTCAAGGCCGTCATGGCATGAGTATTTTATGGGGATCGCCGGTCTTGTCGCCACCCGTGCCACCTGCACCCGGCGCAAGGTGGGGGCGATCCTGGTCAAGGAAAGAAGAATCCTCTGTTCCGGCTACAATGGCGCGCCCACGGGCATTGCTCATTGCGACGTCGCAGGATGCCTCAGGGAGCAGCTCAATGTTCCCTCGGGGGAGAAGCATGAACTCTGCCGTGGCGTCCATGCCGAGCAGAACACCATTATCCAGGCGGCATTCCATGGCATATCCGTCAGGGGTGCGACCCTTTACTGTACCCATCAGCCCTGCTCAATCTGTGCAAAAATGATTATCAACGCAGGCATCACCAGGGTGATTTATGGTGACGGGTATAACGACCCCATGTCTGAAACCATGTTCGACCAGGCCGGGATTGAGCTCACGGCGTTAAGATGATGAGGTCCTGATATGAAGTGTCCCTATTGCGGACAATTGAACAACCGGGTGGTGGACTCGCGGCTCAGCCGCAGCGAATTTGCCATCCGCCGGCGCAGGGAGTGCCTGGACTGCATGCGCAGGTTTACCACCTACGAAAAGGTTGAGGAACTGCCCGTGATGGTCGTGAAAAAAGACGGCCGCCGGGAGGAATTCAACCGTGACAAGATTCTGAACGGTATTAAAAAAGCGTGTGAAAAGCGCGCCATCAGCATGGATCAGATCGAAGAGATTGTCGATTCCATAGAGCGTGATTTCAGGGAGGTCAACGAGAAGGAGATCTCCTCCGGGATCGTTGGCAACAAGATCATGGAACAGCTTCATGCCCTGGACGACGTGGCCTATGTGAGGTTCGCCTCCGTATACAGGGAGTTCAAGGATGTCGATGATTTTATCGAGGAATTGAAAAGCCTGATCCCCCTCGAGCAGCAGCAAAACCGGAAAACCGACGGAAATTCAGACAATGACTGATCAAGAGTATATGGATCTTGCCATCGCCCTTGCCGAAAAGGGCAGGGGATACACCTCGCCCAATCCCATTGTGGGGGCGGTGGTGGTCAAGGACGGCGCCATTGTGGGACAGGGCTGGCACCACGGGCCGGGACTGCCCCATGCCGAGGTTGAAGCCATCAATGACGCAGGCGATCTTGCAAGGGGCAGCGACATCTATGTCACCCTGGAACCCTGTAACCATACTGGCAGGACTCCTCCCTGCACCCGGAAAATCCTCGATGCGGGGATCAGGCGGGTGTTCGTGGGAACGGAAGATCCCAACCCATTTGTGGCCGGCGGCGGCATCCGTTTTCTGCGGGAACAGGGGGTCGAGGTCCAGGTGGGTGTCAGCCGTACCCGGGCTGAGGTTCTGATCGAAGACTTTATCTGGTATGTGAAGAACGACAAGCATCCCTTTGTGGTTCTGAAGTGCGCCTCCACCCTGGACGGAAGGCTTGCCACCAGCACCGGTGATTCCAAATGGATCACCAACGAACTCTCCAGGGGGCGTGTCCATGAATTGCGGCATTGGGTGGATGCCATCTTAGTTGGCGCAGGCACGGTAAAAGCGGATAATCCTTCCCTTACCACCCGGATAGAGGGCGTTGACACCCGGGATCCCATACGGGTCATCCTGGATGCCCGCCTTTCCATTGATCCCGATGCCAGGGTGGTGACCCGGGAGTCCGATGCCAAAACCATCATTGCTACATCTGAAAGCGCGGACCCGGAACGCAGGGCCCTGTTTCAGAAGCGGGGCGTTCAGCTGCTGATCCTTCCGGAAAAAGACGGGATGATAGATTTCGACAGTCTCATGGCCAGGCTCGGGGAGCTCGGGATCATGAGCGTATTGATCGAGGGCGGCGGCCGGGTGATCCATTCGGCCCTGTCCGCGGGTATTGTCAATAAGGCATATCTCTTCATGGCCCCCAAGCTTTTGGGCGGGGATGACGGCGTTTCCATGTGCAGGGGCAAAGGCCCTGTATTGATGAAGGATGCCGTTCAGCTGAGCCGCGTTGCGGTGGAGAGTTTCGATGATGATATCCTTGTTACGGGATATCTGAAAAACAGTTAATTGGGAGAATCACGGTGTTTACAGGAATCATCGAAGGGTCTGGAACCCTCAAGAAAATTGAGCCCATTGGCGAGGGAAAACGGCTTGCCATCTTAACGGACATGGATCTGAGCAGCACAAAGATCGGGGATTCCATTGCCGTCAACGGCGCCTGCCTCACAGTTGTGACCCTGAAGGGCAATCTTTTTGAGGTGGACATGGCGCCGGAAACGGTGGACCGTACAACCTTCAAACACCTCGCTCCCGGTGCCCTGCTCAACCTTGAGCGGGCATTGAGGCTTTCCGACCGCCTTGACGGCCACCTGGTTTCCGGGCACATCGACGGAACCGGGCGTGTGCTTGCCAAAACAGTCAAGAGTAATGCCGTGATCGTCACCATCGGCCTGCCTTCGGCCCTTGCCAGGGAAATAATCGAAAAAGGATCGGTTGCAATCGACGGAATCAGTCTTACTATTAACAGGTGCAGCGACTCGGATTTCGATGTGAGCGTCATTCCCCACACCGCCAAGATCACGACCATCGGGGTCCGGAAGGTCGGGGATGAGGTCAACATCGAGACCGATATGATAGGAAAGTACGTTAACAGTTTCCTTAAAAGAAACACGACAGATGCGACTGCCGGGACTGGTAAGAAAACAGGGTCGATAAGCATGGAACTTCTGGCGAAAAAAGGATTTTTATAAGGAGTGGAATAAGAGCAATGCCGCAGATTACAATAGAGCAGGCCATCGAGGATATCAAAGCCGGACGCATGGTCATTCTGGTGGATGACGAGGATCGGGAAAACGAAGGGGATCTTACCATGGCCGCAGAGGCCGTTACCCCTGAAGCAATCAATTTCATGGCAAAATACGGACGTGGGCTCATCTGCCTCTCCATGACAGCCGACATGGCGGACAACCTGGGGCTTCCCATGATGGTGGAGGACAACACCTCCCAGTTCGAGACAGGTTTCACCGTCTCCATCGAGGCCAAGAAGGGTGTCACCACCGGTATCTCAGCCGCTGACAGGGCCACAACCATCCAGACCGCCGTCGCAGACGGGGCAACGGCCGCCGACCTTGCAAGGCCGGGGCACATTTTTCCCCTGCGGGCCCGGGATGGCGGGGTCATGGCCAGGGTCGGCCAGACCGAAGGATCAGTGGATCTTGCCCGCCTTGCGGGACTGAAATCCGCCGGCGTGATCTGCGAAATCATGGACGATGACGGCACCATGGCGCGGATGCCCTCCCTGGAGAAGTTCAGTGAAGAGCACAACATCGGCATCTGCACCATAGCAGCCCTGGTTGAGTACCGCCTCAAGACGGAATCCTTTGTGAGAAAGGCGGCCGAGACCGTTATCCCCACTGAGTTCGGCGGTGACTTCAGGATGGTTGCCTATGAAAATGACCTTGACAACCTCACCCACATCGCCATGGTCAAGGGCGAGATCGATCCTGAGAAGGAGATTCTGGTCAGGGTTCATTCCGAATGCATGACCGGTGATATTTTCGGCTCCATGCGCTGTGATTGCGGCGAGCAGCTCCACAAGGCCATGCACGTGATGGACGAGGAAGGCTGCGGCGTGATTCTCTACCTTCGCCAGGAAGGCCGGGGAATCGGGCTTGTGAACAAACTCAAGGCCTATGAACTCCAGCGCCAGGGATGCGACACGGTTGAGGCCAACCTGAAACTCGGGTTTGACGCGGATATGCGCGATTATGGCGTCGGCGCCCAGATGCTGGTGGACCTCGGGGTGAGAAAAATGAGGCTCATGACCAACAATCCCACCAAGATGATCGGGCTTGACGGATATGGCCTGAGCATCGTGGAGCAGGTTCCCATCGAGGTTGAGCCCAACGAGTTCAACAAGGGATACCTTAAGTGCAAGCAGCTCAAGATGGGACACACTCTAAAACAGTGCTGATTTTTTCAGATAACCAGATAAGGAATTCAAGATGCCACAGATAATTGAAGCAGGCCTTCGGGCAGATGGAAAGAAATTTGGAATCATTGCGGCCAGGTTCAATGATTTTATTACCGAAAGGCTTGTGGGCGGCGCCATTGACGCCTTGAAACGAAGCGGAGCGGCCGATGAGGATATCTCCCTGGTAAAAGTGCCCGGCGCATTTGAGATCCCCCTTGTTGCACAGAAAATGGCGGCATCCAAAGCCTATGACGCCGTCATCTGCCTGGGAGCCGTTATCCGGGGGGCCACCAGCCACTACGACTATGTGTGTGCCGAGGTTTCCAAGGGTATTGCAACCGTAAGTCTGGAGCACGGCCTGCCGGTTATTTTCGGCGTCCTCACCACAGACAGCATTGAACAGGCCATCGAGAGAGCCGGTACCAAGGCAGGCAACAAGGGCTTTGACTCCGCCCTTGCCGCCGTTGAGATGGTCAATCTCATGACAACCATGGAGAAGACGGAATAGTATGGGTTACCGCAGGTTGGCAAGGGAGCTTGCCCTTCAGGCTCTTTTCTATTTTGATATGGACAGGGGCGATCCGGCCGAGCTGCTGGAGCTGTTTTGCACCAATTTTGAAGAGAATGTAACGGATACGGTGAAACCCTTTTTCCTTGAACTGGTGGAGGGGGTTACCGCATCCCGGGATGAGATCAACACCCTGTTGAACAGAAGCTCCAGCAATTGGAAAATCTCAAGGATGCCCGTGGTTGACAGAAATATCATGCGCATCGCGGCCTTTGAGCTGGTGAAACGGCCCGATATTCCATCCAGCGTCTCCATCAACGAGGCGGTGGAGATCGGCAAACGGTTCGGAACCAGGGGATCGGGTGCTTTCATCAACGGAGTGCTGGACCGTATCCGCCTATCGGAAAATATAGACTAAGGAGACTGTTGTGATCATAAAGAAGCTTGAAGTCGGGCCCATCATGGCGAACTGCTACATCCTTGGCTGTGAAGAGACAAAAGAGGCCGTGGTCATCGATCCCGGAGACGAGGCGGACAGGATACTCATGACCCTGTCAGAGTCCAACCTCAGGGTGAAGTACCTCATCAACACCCACGGCCATTTTGACCATGTGGGTGCAAATAAGCGCATGAAGGAGATCACCGGGGCGGAGCTCTTGATCCATGCAGAGGATGAGCCCATGCTCAAGGATCTCCACGGGGCCGCCCAGGCTTTTGGTCTCAGGTCCGAGAACTCTCCTCCTTCCGACCGGAACATCGCCGACGGGGACGAGATCTCATTCGGCAACATCACCCTCAAGGTTACCCACACCCCTGGTCACTCCCGGGGCGGGGTCTGCCTTCATACGGACGGGGCGCTGTTCAGCGGGGATACCCTGTTTGCCGGTTCCATCGGCCGGACCGATCTGCCTGGGGGGGACTACGATACCCTGATCTCCTCCATCAAAGAGAAGCTCCTCGGGTTTGACGACAAGACCATTGTCTATCCCGGGCACGGTCCTGAAACATCCATTCTCCAGGAGCGGAGGATGAATCCATTTCTGCGGTAATGCGGTAATGGAAATCATATGATGCCTTTGCCTGAAGTGGGAGCGCAAGATTGACCATGGCCCGATGAGATCGTTTATCCGTCAACTGCCGTCCATGGGACGGGTTCACCAGGAATCCATAGACCTGGCCGTCCCCTTTGATTCGGTTGCCTCACGGTTCTCGGGCCTTGCCGGCACCGTGGTATTGATGAGCGGAACAGAACTGGACTGCGCACGGTACCACATGCTTGCCGTTGATCCCTGGCTTTCCATCAGGGCAAAGGGCCGCAGTATCACCATTGAAGTCTTTGGCGAGAAAGCTTCCTTTGAAGCCGATCCCTTTGACTGCGTGGAAGCCCTTGCGGAACGTTTTTCCCTGGATGGTGAGGGAATATCAGGGCCCGTGGGGGCAGGGCTGTTCGGTTATTTTTCCTATGACCTGAAGCAGCGCATCGAAATCCTTCCGGTTACCTGCATGGATCATAAACTGCCTGATCTGTGTCTTTATCTTCCCAGCATTATTCTCGTCCACGACCGGCATACGGGAACCACCACCCTTTCCATCCCCCTGATCGGTTCAGCGGCCGGTGATCAGTCCGGCCGGGAATATATCGAAACGGTCCGAACCAGGTTTTTCACCGCACTTGATTCTTCTGATAAAACGGAAACCGGCAACGCGTCCGGGGATGAAGGTTTTTGGATCGACAGCCGGGGATTTCGCTCCAATTTTTCCAAGTCCGCCTACATGGCGGCCGTGGCAAGAATCATCGAGTATATCAAGGCCGGTGATATCTACCAGGTAAACCTTTCCCAACGGTTTGAGGCAGGGTTCGGCGGTAATGCCTTCTCTTTGTTCCAGGCCCTGTTTAAAAAGAATCCCGCTCCTTTCTTTGCCTTTGTCAATGCCGGCGGCCACCAGATCGTCTCCACCTCCCCCGAGCGGTTCATCAAGCAGAACGGAAGAACCATGGAGACCCGGCCCATCAAGGGAACCTTTCCCCGGGGCAGCACCCCGGAGGAGGACCGGCGGTTGAAGGCCGGACTACAGGAGAGCTTCAAGGATGACGCCGAACTCTCCATGATCGTGGACCTCATGAGAAACGATCTCGGCAAGGTGGCAACCGGGGGCAGCGTCGAGGTCAGTGAGCACAAGCGGCTGGAACCCTACGACAACGTTTTTCACCTTGTCTCCATTGTCACGGCGGAGCTTGCTGAAGGAAAGAACAGCGTGGACCTTCTGCGCGCGACCTTTCCCGGCGGTTCCATCACCGGCTGCCCCAAGGTGAGGTCCATGGAGATCATCGACGAGCTCGAAACCATGAACCGGCATGTCTACACCGGGTCCATCGGCTATCTGAGCTTCCACAACACCCTGGATCTGTCCATTGCCATCCGCACGGCCATCATTGCCGATAACAAGTTGAGTTTTTCCGTTGGCGGCGGAATTGTGTATGATTCAGACCCGGAAAAAGAGTTCCAGGAGACCCTTCACAAGGGAAAGACCCTGATGGAGACCCTGGAGAACAGTGCCGGGCGGGTTGAGCGGGAACAACGGTTCGCCTGGGTTTGCGGCCGGCTCCAGCCGGAGGACGAGGCAACGGTTGCCGCCGTCTCTCCGGGATTCCAGCATGGCGCAGGAGTGTTTGAGACAATCCGGGTGGCGGATGGAAAAGCGCTTTTTCTTGGGGAGCACCTTGACCGGTTCCATGGGTCCTGGCGCAGCCTCTTTGGAACCCCGCTGCCGGAGATCACCTGGGAACAGGTGCTTGGGCAGCTTGTCCAGGCAAACGGATTTGACAAAGGGGTGTTTGCCCTGAAACTCATCGCCGCGGACAGGGGGGCTGGAGAGATGTTCCTGGCCGCCTTTCTACGGCCCTATGTCCACCGTCTTGAAAAGTCCTGTAAAAGGGGCATCGATCTTGTTACCTATCCCCATTCCCGGCATACCCCCCTTGCCGACCACAAGAGCTTGAACTATCTATACTATCTCCAGGCCGGGCGCTATGCCGCCCTGAACAAGGCGGATGAAGCCCTGATCCTGAACCCGGACGCAACCGTTTCCGAGACAAACACCTGCAGCATCATGGCAATAGATAAAAAGGTGGTGACCATACCCGTGTCCGACCATGCCCTCCCCGGGGTTACCGGCAAAGCCCTTGCTGCAATGCTTGAAAGCCGGGGGTACGGGATCGTCAGGAAACGGCTCATGCCTGCCGAGCTTCTCCGGGAAGGTTCTCTTGTTCTCACCAATGCCCTGATGGGGGCCGTCCCTGTCCTTTCTCTGGACGGCAGGCCTGTGAACCCCTCCCCTGGGTTGTGCCGGGACTTCAATGGCCTGCTCGGCATTGGATCATGACCGGCTGGGTTGCTTCCTGGTGATTGGGCCTTGACAAACCCTGTGGTTGTATCTATTTCTATTGGGTCAGACATTTTTGACCGTCTAAATTTTAAAAAGAGGTTTGCTATCATGAAAAACATGTTGGTAGTGTTTATGGCACTCGTTGTTTTGGGCATAACCGGGATCCCCGGAGCGTGGGCCGCTAGCCCCGCTGCCAGGGCCGTTGTGCCTGAATCCGTTTTTAACTACGGCACCGCGGCCGAGGGCGCAAAGATTACCCACACCTTTGTCATTCAAAACAAAGGAGATGCCAGGCTGCTTATCACCAAAGTGGAGACCGGCTGAGGCTGCACCGCTGTCTCCCATGACAGCGAGATTTCCCCGGGCGGGGAAGGAAAAGTTGAGATCCGGTTGAAGACCAACGGTTATGGGGGGCGCTCCCTGACTAAACATATAAAAGTGTATACCAACGATGAAAGCTCCAAAAACCTGGTGCTGAAGATGACCGGCAAGGTAGAGGCCATCGCCAAGGTCACACCAAAAGTGGTCCACCTTATCGGCGCTCCGGGAGATACCATCCAGCGTATTGTTACCATTGTCCCTGAAAAAAAATACGACTTTTCAATCAAGGAAGAATCGTTGCAATCCGCAAAAAACAATATCGGTATTGAGTTGAAGCGGGGCAAGGGTGACAAAAAATCCTGGGAGCTTGTGGTGACCAACAAAAGAACGGTGGTTGGCCGCTATTATGAAGTGATCACCCTGAAGACGGACAGCGTTTTTCAGCCCGAGATGAAAATCCGGGTGTTCGGAAACGTGTCCGCCAAGGGAACGCTCAAGTCCACAACCCCTTAAGGGACAGGACCTGACCGGCATAAAAAATAATTATTAATGAGATTGAGTGGATTATGGACAGAATAAAGGCCGTGGTCTTTGACTGCGACGGTGTGATGTTTGACACGGCAGAGGTGAACAGGCTCTACTACAACCAGCTACTTGAGCATTTTAACAAGCCTGCCCTGACCGATGAACAGTTTGTCAAGGTGCACATGTTTTCGGTTAAGGCAGCCGTTGAATACCTGTTTCCTGAAAAGAACGGCCTCGATGATGTGTATGGGTACATGAAGGGGCTGAAATACGCGGATTTCATCCGTTATATGGTCATGGAACCGGGGTTGAAAAGCCTGCTGGACTCCCTGAGGACCGGGGGATACATCCGGGCTGTTGCCACCAACCGGACCAATACCATGGGGGCTGTGTTAAAGGCCTTCGACCTGGAGAACAGCTTTGAGGCTGTGGTGACGGCGGCCGATGTGGAGAATGCAAAACCTTCGCCGGATCAGCTTCTCAAGATCATGGACCAATTTGAACTAAAGGCCGGGGAACTCCTTTTTATCGGGGACTCCCAATTTGACGAAATGGCGGCTGCCGGGGCGGGAACCGCTTTTATTGCCTTTAAGAACCCCTCATTGACGGCGGATTACCATTTTTCTGCCATGGCTCAGATCGGGGGCCTGCTCAACCTGTAGACCCTTGCATTCGAATTGTTGCCCGCCTTGTCTGTTACGACAGGAAATGGGTTCTATTCGTATGCGAAGAGCCACAAATCAATAATTATCCTTGACAAAAAATCCAATCACGATTAATTGAAATAAGAATTTTTGATGGAATTTTAAAAATGTTCGTAGAAACATTTGTTGTTATATAAGTGAAGTAAAATTGACAATCGAATTTGTATAAATGTTTGTGTATAACATTTATTGTGGTTAATATTAAACAAGGAGATTTAGTTATATGTCTAAATTAGTTGCACCCCACGGTGGAAAAGGACTCGTTTGCTGCAAGCTCGAAGGCGCTGAACTTGAGGCAGAGCAGAAAAAAGCTGCTGGACTTAAGAAAATTGAGATTAGCTCACCTGTAAAGGGTGACCTCATCATGATGGGTATCGGTGGATTCAGCCCCCTTGACGGTTTCATGACACAGGCTGACTGGAAAGGCGTTTGCGCTGACTTTTTGCTTGCAGACGGTACATTCTGGCCTGTTCCTGTTATGCTTGATGCATCCAAAGAAGACGCTGCCGAGATCAACCTGGGCGACGAGATCACACTCGAGAGAAACGGCGAGATCTACGCAACCATGAAGGTCGCCGAGAAATTCGAGATGACCGAAGATGATAAAAAGTGGGAGTGCGAGAAGGTTTATAAGGGTCATGGCGAGGAGTCTGCTGACGCTGATTTCTGGAAGATCGCCATGGAAGATCACCCCGGTGTTCAGGCTGTAATGGCCAGAAAAGAGTTCTGCCTCGCAGGTCCTGTAAAGGTCCTTTCCGAGGGTGAGTTCCCCGAGAAGTTCAAGGGTGTTTACCTTACTCCCAAAGAGACCCGTGCAATCTTTGACGAGAGAGGCTGGGCAAACGTTGCTTCAATGCAGCTCCGTAACCCCATGCATCGTTCCCACGAGCATCTCTGCAAGATCGCCCTCGACGTATGTGACGGCGTTCTCATCCACTCCCTCATCGGTAGCCTCAAACCCGGTGATATCCCTGCAGACGTTCGTGTAAAATGTATCGACACTCTGATCAAGGGTTACTTCGTACCCGAGCACGTAGTCAACGGCGGATATCCCCTTGACATGCGTTATGCCGGTCCCCGTGAGGCCCTGCTTCACGCTACATTCCGTCAGAACTACGGTGTTAACAAGATGATCATCGGTCGTGACCATGCCGGCGTTGGTGACTTCTACACACTCTTCGAGGCACAGGAGATCTTTGATACCATCCCGACTCCCGAAGAGCCCGGAAAAGGCCTGCTCTGCGACGCACTGAAGATCGACTGGACCTTCTACTGCCACAAGTGCGACGGCATGGCTTCCATGAGAACCTGCCCCCACGGCAAGGACGACAGGGTAATCCTCTCCGGTACCAAGCTCCGTCACGCCCTCTCCCATGGTGAGGAAGTGGTTGATCACTTTGGTCGTGAGGAAGTTCTTGTTATCCTTCGCGAGTACTATGCAGGCCTGACCGAGAAGGTTGAGGTTAAGCTCCAGAGCCATGCTGAAGGAAGCAAGATGTAAGAACCTTTTACATCAGGATTCTTTAGTTAGCGATAGGTAAAAAGAGAGGGGGTTTTCTTATTAACAAGGGAATCCCCTCTTTTGTATAATCGTAATTTTTAAACAGGCAGTTGGAAAGTATAAATGGTCAGACCGTTAATAAGCAGACGAGTGGGGTATAAACCTGAAGTAAGTTATTTCAAGCCAAGGGGTATACCCATGTTTGACCTTTTGGAGGTGTGTCTTACCGTGGATGAGCGGGAGGCCATTCGCCTGGCCGATCTTGAAGGCCTTTCCCACGAGCAGGGCGGCCGGGAGATGGGTGTCTCCAGGGCGACCTTTGGAAGAATCCTGAGAAACGCGAGAAAGACGGTGGCCGACGCCATCATCAACGGAAAGGCGATCAGTGTCCAGGGCGGTCACTACGAGATCGTCATTACCGAGCGGATGTTCTGCTGTGGCGCCTGCGGCCACAAATGGTCCGAGTCTCCGGGAACCGGACGGCCCGAGGGGTGTCCTTCCTGCGAGAGCTCCGATATCGATCGCCAGGGCACCACCTGACCGATCCTTGGTTTTATTGGATTTTTGCCGCATGCCGGGGGCCGAAGCCCCCGTGGTACAATGTGCCGGATTCTAGTGTCCGATCACCTTGCCGATAAAATCCTTGAGCCGTTCGTTCTTCGGGTTTGAGAAAAACTCCCCGGGCTCGTTATCCTCCATGATCTTCCCTTCGTCGATGAAGATCACCCTGTCGGCTACTTCCTTTGCAAAACCCATCTCATGGGTGACGACCACCATGGTCATGCCGTCCCTTGCAAGTTGTTTCATTACATCCAGTACCTCGCCGATCAGTTCCGGATCAAGGGCGCTGGTGGGTTCGTCAAAGAGCATCACCTTTGGCTGAAGCGCCAGGGAGCGTGCGATGGCCACCCGCTGCTTCTGGCCGCCCGAGAGCTGGTCCGGATAGTGGCCGGCCCGGTCTTTCAGCCCAACTTTGTCAAGCAGCTTCATCCCGAGACTGTCGGCATCGTCCTGGTTCATGTTTCTCACCTTGACAGGGCCAAGGGTTACGTTTTTCAGCACTGTCATGTGGGGAAAGAGGTTGAACTGCTGGAACACCATCCCTGCCTCGGTGCGGACTTTGTTGATGTCGGTGGAAGAGTCGTACAGATCATAGTTGTCCACTGTTATCTTTCCCGAGGTGAGGGTCTCTAATTTGTTGATGCAGCGCAGCAGGGTGCTCTTTCCGGACCCGCTGGGTCCGATGATGACCACGACCTCCCCTTGGTGGATCTCGAGATCGATCCCTTTCAACACCTCAATGCTTCCAAAATTTTTATGCAGGTTCTCTATTTTTATCATCAATCTTCCTTTTTTGAAACGTATCAAACGGGGTCAGGCTTTTCTTATTGACGCAGCTGCTCCCGGTTTCGAGCTAATAGGCCAATAAGGAAAGCCTTACCCCGTCTTTGTCAGTTCAAATGGGGTCAGGCTTTTCTTATTGACGCAGCTGCTCGCGGTTTTGAGCTAATAAGCCAATAGGGAAAGCCTTACCCCGTCTTTGTCCGTTCAAATGGGGTCAGGCTTTTCTTATTGACACAGCTGCTCGCAGTTTCGAGCTAATAAGCCAATAAGGAAAGCCTTACCCCGCCTGTTTATTTACAACGCTTCCGGTGTAAAGGCAACAACATCGTCAATAGAGTGGGCGTCGGTGAAGAGCATGACGAGCCTGTCCACCCCCAGGGCGATCCCGGCCGTATCCGGCATGGAACCAAGATCATTGAGAAAGGGTTCGGGCATTGGCGTGGCGGGTTTTCCGGCACTGGCCCGGAGCCCGGCTTCCGCTTCAAACCGTTTTTTCTGTTCCGCAGGATCGTTGAGCTCGGAAAAGCCGTTGGCAAGTTCCATGCCTGCGATGTAGAACTCAAACCGCTCTGAAAAGCGCGGATCTTCGGGTTTCAGTCTTGAAAGGGCGGCCATGGGCGCAGGATAATCAATGATGCAGGTGGGTTTTCCCCGGCCGAGCCTGGGCTCGATCTCAAAGGCCATGCGTTCGTCAAAGCTTTGGTCGGCAACGGCCTGTTCAAGGGTTGTGCCGGTATACCGGCTGAAGGCTTCCTCCACGGTGAGAATCTGCGGGAGAGAAGCAAGATCGATGGTTTCTCCCCTGTAGGTAAGGCTGTCCCCGGAACCTGTCTCCCTGGCCACATGGCGGACAAGGAGGGCGCATTGCTCCATGAGGTTGCGGTAGGTGTGCCCGGCCGTGTACCACTCCAGCATGGTGAGTTCCGTAAGGTGCCGGTCCCCCCGTTCCTCCTTCCGGAAGCATTTGCAGATTTGAAAGATCCGTTCATGGCCCCTGGCCATAAGACGTTTCATGGCAAGTTCCGGGGAGGATTGGAGGTACCAGTTTTCGGATTCGAACGAATCTATGTGGGCCTCGGGTGCCGGGGCCGGAATTCGTATGGGGGTTTCTACCTCAAGGTAGTTGTTTTGGAAAAAAAAGGTGCGAAGGGCCTGGATGACCCGGGCCCGGCGGGTAAGTCGGTCTTTAGGATTTTTCATTGTAAAACAAATGGTCTCAGCTTTCTTTAATGATGTAGCGGTCCTGGGGCCGGTCCTGGAGATAGGCCCGGTTGTACCGGTTCATGTCCGCGTTTTTGAACATGGCGTATCCCTGGTCGATGCAGTTTTGGCAGGCGTTTAACGGAATGTGGACACAGAGAACATGGTTGCCGGTTGAGGCCTGGGAGTCGATCTCAAAGGCTCCCGCGCAATCCCTGCATATCCGGATTTTTTCCTTCTGGCGCTCAAAGATGTTGTCCGTGTCGTAGAAGATCTCCCTGTGCCGCTGCTGGAGTTCCCCGTGGGTGCCGGCCTTGGCCCGAAGCTCCATGCGCTGGCCCCAGTACCGGTTGATAATATCCGAGGTGCGCTTGATCTTGTCCGTCACATGGGATGCCTGCTCCAGGCGTACGGGATCGTAATCGGGTTCCACCACGGAGGTGTAATCCATGTCCGCCAGGGCAAGGATGATACCTAGGTTGACATAGGGCAGGGCGCCTTCGATGGCGTACCCTCCCTCGAGAACCGCGATGTCCGGCTTCAGGAGCCGGGTCAGTTCCGCATAGCCCTGGGCGCAAAACTTCATGTTGGTCAGGGGGTCGGTGTAGTGGTTGTCCTGTCCGGCCGAGTTTATGATGATGTCGGGCTTAAACTCGTCCAGGATGGGAAGCACCGTGTTGTTGATCACATAGAGATACCCTTCGGTGGAGGTTCCCGGGGGAAGGGGGATGTTGAGGTTGCTCCCCTTTGCATTGGGGCCTCCCAGCTCCTGGGTGAAACCGGAGCCCGGATAGAGGGTCCGTCCGTCCTGGTGAAGGCTGATGAACAGGGTGTCGGGATCGTGCCAGTAGATGTCGTTGGTGCCGTCCCCGTGGTGGCAGTCCGTATCCACAATGGCAACCCTTCTTACGCCGTACTCCTGTCTCAGGTATTCCACCATGATCGCTTCCATGTTGATGTGGCAGAACCCCCTGCCGCCGTGGGCGACCCGCATGGCGTGGTGGCCCGGCGGACGGATTAAAGCGAATCCCCGCTCGATCTCCTTTTCCATCACGGCCCTGGCAATGGCCTTGGCCCCGCCGGCACTGATGAGGTGGGACTGGGTGGTGATGCTCGTCTCGTCCGGAACGCAGAAGTGGACCCGTCGGATATCGTCGGCCGTGATCAGGTCGGGTTTGTACTCCTCGATGCCGTTTATGTCGAAGATTCCCTCTTCCATGACCTGGTCCTGGGTATAGAGGAGCCGTTCCTCCCGTTCCGGATGGGTCGGGTCTATGGCCCAGTCAAATGCCGGGAAAAATACAAGGCCTGTTCGTTTTGACGCTTTCAGCATTCTGCCCCCGATGGTGTGCCGTCACTGTTCTTGTTCAGTTGGGTGTAGACCTGGCCATAACCTTTTATGAGCCCGGGCTTTACCTGGAGTTTGGTTCTGAATATTTTGCCCTGGGTTGAAAATTTGCGGACAATGTTGAATTTCTGGAATTCGATCACCTCCACCTCGAGATCATCCGGGGATGACCCCGATTTCATGGCCTTTTCACTGAGAAGGGCGTAGGCGCTCTCAATCACATCCTCCTCCGTATAGCCCTTTGAAATTGGTTCCTTGAAATCCTCTTCCGGTGCCGCAACAATGCCGAGTTCCGTATCCGCCAGGAGGGACACCTCACAGGTGGTCCGGGCAAGCGCGGCGCCAATGGCGTTGGCCACCGAGCTTGCCGGAACCGATTCCGTCTCGATACCGGACTGGCGCTGGATCTCTTTGGCAAAATAGGGAGCCGGGCCACCCAGGAGAAGAATCTTCCGGGGCTGGATGCGATATCCCTCGAGAAATTCGTGTACCGTATACACAGGTTTCCTGTTGATGCGGTCCACCATCTTGAACGCCTCCTCAACGATTCTTGAGCAGGCGGTCTGGAAAATGGTTTCCGCCGCCTTAAAAGGGGTTGTGCCGAGCTTTTCGGCAATGTCCGCCATGCCCTCGAGGGACCGCTCTTTATCCTCGGCATCCATGATGTCAAGGACGATCATGGCATCGGTGGGGGTGGGATGGGACCCGCCAAATGCCATGGCTGGTCCGGACCGGTCCGGGCCGATGATGACGGCGCCGTTTTCCACCCTGACGCGGCTGTCTCCTCCCAGGCCCTTGGAGTAGGTCTTGAGGGACCGGATCAGGCTTTTGTAAATTCCCCTGCCGATGCCCACCGGTTCCAGGAGCGGGGCCTGATCGATGAGGATGGCGATGTCCGTTGTGGTTCCCCCGATATCCAGGACCAGGACATCCTTGTCAACAGGGGCATATCCAATGGCCCCCATGACACTTGCGGCAGGGCCCGATAGAATGGTCTGGCCGGGAAATTCCATGGATGATTCAAGGTTCATGGTGCCGCCGTCCGCCTTGAGAATCTGGATGGGCGCCTTGAGTCCCTGTTGCTCGAGGGAGCGTTTCACGGCATGGAAGAAGTCCTTGTGCATGCTGTAAACAGCCGTGTTCAGGTGGACCGTTGCAATCCTTCTGGGAAAGTTGAGGTTACCGGAGACGTGGTGGCCCAGGAAAACTTTGCTGAAATCCTTTTCCAGGATTTTCTGGATCTGAAGTTCGTGGCTGGGGTTTCTAGGTGAAAATTTTCCAATGACTCCCACGTGCCTGATCCCCTCTTTCTTGAGGGTTTTGGCAATGGCCCGGATTTCGCCCGGGTCCACCGGACTTCTTTCCCTGCCCCGGTGGTCGATGGAGCCTGACACGGGAAAGTAATGGGGGCCGGTGCGAAAGAATTTAGGATCGATGCCGGGCCCCGAGCTTACGATGATCCCCACGGGATCGATCCGTTGTTGAACGACTGCATTGGTGGTAAGCGTGGTGCTCAGTACAATGCGCTTGATCTCCAGTGGGTCGATGTTGTCAAGAAGAAGTTCCAGGCCTGAAAGGACGGTGCTGAACAGATCCGATGGATCTGTCGGAACCTTGATTTTTCGCTTGAGTCCCTTTTTGCTCAAGAGAACTGCATCCGTGTGGGTTCCGCCAACGTCAAGTCCTATTAGCATGGGATCTCCTGTTGTTAACGATTGTGTGCCAATGAACAGCTGTTAAATATTGAGCCTAATTTTGGAACTAATCAGAAAAAAAAATGGATGTCAATCACAAATTTTTAACAACGGCCCCGGGAGGGGGCTGCTGGCGGGACTGGGGGGTCCGGCACCCCTTGGCACAGGCTAAATCTTCTTCTGCCGTGTTGACTTTCACGATGTATTATCTTAGGAAGAAAAGAGTCCTAGATGAAACCATTAACTCAATAGACAGGGATAAGGGGAAATCACGATTATGGCACAGTTAATTTCAGACCGGAGAGACATTGATTTTGTTCTGCATGAACAGCTTGGGCTGGTCGAGCACGAGACCTTTGCCGAATTCAATAAAAAGACGGTTGATCTCATTGTTTCAGAAGCAAGGAATCTCGCAGTAAAGGAAATTCTTCCCACACAGAAGCCGGGTGACGAAGAAGGGTGTGTGTTCGATAACGGAAAAGTGACTGTTCCGGAGTGCTTCAAGCGGGCTTGGGAACTCTATAAAGAGGGTGAATGGCTTGCCATGACAGATGATCCCGAGGTCGGCGGCCAGGGCATGCCCAAGCTTGTGGGGCTTGCCGCCAACGAATACCTGATCGGCGCAAACCCTGCGTTCATGCTCTACAGCGGCATGACCCACGGCGCGGCCACCCTGGTGGAATCGTTTGGTACCGATGAGCAGAAAAAGCTCTACATGGAAAAGATGTTTTCCGGTGAGTGGGGCGGGACAATGCTTCTCACCGAGGCCGAGGCGGGATCCGATGTGGGGGCCCTGACCACAACAGCTAAGAAAAATGATGATGGCACCTACTCCATCACCGGAACCAAGATATTCATCTCCGCGGGGGAGCACGACCTTGCCGAGAACATCATCCATCCGGTGCTTGCACGGATAGAAGGCGCCCCCGAGGGAACCCGGGGCATCTCCCTCTTTCTTGTTCCCAAATATATGGTGAACGAGGACGGCAGCCTGGGTGAGTTCAACAACGTGGTCTGCACGGGTATTGAAGAGAAGATGGGAATCCACGGCAATGCCACCTGTACCCTCTCCCTTGGTGAAAAGGGCGAGAGCATCGGCACCCTCCTTGGAGAGGAGAACAAGGGCATGCCCGCCATGTTCAGGATGATGAACGAGGCCCGTGCCTTTGTCGGGCTCCAGGGCTTTGCCGTTTCCACGGCCTCCTACATGTATTCCCTTGACTATGCACGGACACGGGTTCAGGGCCGCCATCTCCTCAAAGGCAAGGAGCCTGGAGCCAAGAACTGCCCCATCATTGAGCACCCGGATGTGCGGCGTCAGCTGCTGAACATGAAGGCCTGGGTGGAGGGCATGAGAAGCCTGCTCTACTTCAACGGAAAGTGCGCGGATATCGCCGCCACCACCGACGATCCCGCGGAGCGGGAGAAGTACGCCGACATGACGGAGCTGTTGACCCCCCTTGTCAAGGGGTATGTCACGGATCGCGCCCTCGAGGTGTGCAGCCACGGTGTCCAGGTGTTTGGCGGCTACGGCTACATCAAGGAGTTTCCCGTTGAGCAGCTCATGAGGGATTCAAGGATCTACATGATCTACGAGGGTACCAACGGTATCCAGGCCATGGATCTGCTGGGAAGAAAACTTGCCATGAAGGGCGGCAAGCTCTTTGCCGATTTCATAGACGAGATCCGGGCCGTGATCGTCAGGGCAAGGGAAGTAGAGGGGCTTTCGGCCATCTCCGAACGGGTTGAGAAGGCGGTTGACCGCCTTGAAAGCACGGCAAAGGTCATTGGTGAGCGGGCAAGGTCCAAGGATCTGTTGAACGCGTATTCGTTTGCCCATCCCTTTCTCGAGGTTACAGGGGATGTGTCCATGGCGTGGATGCTTCTCTGGCGGGCATCGGTGGCAGCTCCCAAGCTTGCCAAGAAAGCGGGCAGCCTTGACTGGGAAACCGTGGCGGCAAAGGCGGCCAAGAACAAGGATGTGGCCTATTACGCGGGCCAGATACGGACGGCCCAGTTTTTCATCAACACCCTGCTTCCGTCCGCCCTTGCGAAGATGGATGCCATTGTCGAGGGAGACACCAGCGTAGAGGAGATGCCCGAGGCATCCTTTGGATCAAAATAGATAGAGAACCGGGCAGTGGGGTTCCGGGGATTCCCCGGGGCCACTGCCCGGGTGTTTCGTGACTGTTTCCTAAATTCAAGGAGGTATTATGCTTGATTACATGAAAAAGAGTCTTTTGGCCGGTGTGGGCCTGGCGCTCAGGTCGAAAAAAGAGATCGAAGAGTTTGCTAAGGAGTTTGTAGACCAAAGCAAGATGGACCAGAAAGAGGGGAAAAAGTTTCTGGACGATCTCATGGAAAATTATGATGAAACCCGGGAAAAGCTTGACAAGAAGGTGGAGGCGGCTGTGGAAAAAGTCCTTAAGAAGGCCGACATCCCAAGGGGGGCGGAAATCAAGGAGCTCAAGGAAGAGGTCCGGGAGATCAAGGCCATGCTCGCCGATCTCAAGACCGGCGATTAGCGTATGATCAGTATTCGGAAAATCGGGGGCCTTGGAAGGCGGTACCGCCACTTCCAGCGGTATCGTCAGATCCTCGGCATCATCTTCAAGTACGGGTTCGGCAATGTCATCGACGCCCTGAACATCGACCAGTACATAGAGATCGGTCTCAAACTGATCTCCCGTAACAAGACGGAACGGTTTGAGAAGCTTTCCGGGGCCATGCGGATCCGGATGATCTTTGAGGAGCTCGGCCCCACCTTCATCAAGTTCGGCCAGATTCTTTCCTCCCGGCCGGACCTCATTCCCGTCAATCTGTTGACTGAACTTGCGCGGCTCCAGGACAGGGTGCCTCCCTTTCCCTTTGACGAGGTCGCGGGGATCATCTCCTCCGAGTTCGGCCGCCCCCATGAAGAGATATTCGAATACATGGACCGGACGCCCATTGCATCAGCCTCCATCGGCCAGGTGCACCGGGCCGGCCTTGCAGGGGTCGGGGAGGTCGCTGTCAAGGTCCAGCGTCCTGGCATACGCAAGCTCATCGAGGTGGATCTTGAGATCATGCACCACCTTGCCACCCTGGCCGAGACCCATGTGGAGGAGATCGCCCCCCACAGGCCTGTCCGCATGGTGGAGGAGTTTGCCAAGAGTCTTTCAAGGGAACTGGACTATTCGGTGGAGGCCTCTAACATGGAGCGGATGGCCCGGCAGTTTGCCTCGGACCCCACCGTTCACATTCCCGGTTTCTTTAAAGAAGAATCCAGCCTGCGGGTGCTCACCATGGAGTTTATCCGGGGGGTGAAGATATCGGCCGTTGGGGAACTCGACCGCCAGGGCATGGACCGGCGCGCCATTACCCAAAACGGGGCCCAGTTTGTGATGAAGCAGGTGTTTGACCATGGATTTTTCCACGCCGACCCCCATCCCGGCAACCTCTTTGTCCTTCCTGGCAATGTAATCTGCCCGGTGGATTTCGGCATGGCAGGCTTTGTGCCGCGGCAGACCCGGGAGATCTTTGTGGATCTAATCCATTGTGTCTACTCAAAGAACATGCGCCTTGGCGCCCGTTTCCTTCTTGAGCTTGCCGAATATGACACCGAGCCCGACCTGGGGCGCCTGGAAAAGGATATGACCGAATTTGCCGGGTTGTACCTGGAAAAGCCCCTGAAGGAGATCCGGATCGGCCAGGTGATCAACGATGTCCTTGAAACGTCGGCACACCACGGCCTGAGAATTCCGCCGGATCTTTTCCTGATGATGAAGGCCTTTGCCGCGGTGGAGGGGGTGGCCAAGAGCCTTGACCCGGATTTTGACATGATTGCCGCCGCCGTCCCTTATGTAAGGGCCGCAAAGCTGTCCAGGCTTTCGCCCAAAAGGGTCTCCGAGGATGTCATGGGGGTTGTCAGGGAGTCCCTGCGTTTTGCCCGCCTGTTTCCCTCGGATTTTCTGGAGCTTCTCCGCCTTGCCAAGCTTGGCAAGTTTGGGGTGAACGTCCGGATCGAGGGCCTCGACCGGATGCTTTCCACCTATGACCAGATCAGCAACCGGATCGCCTTTGCCATCATCATCGCCGCCCTGATCATGGGATCGGCCCAGGTGATCAATTCCGACGTGCCTCCCTTTGTTTTCGGGGTTTCCCTGATCGGGATCGCCGGGTTCATTGCCGCGGTTCTCATGGGCATATGGCTGCTGGTCGCCATCCTTAAAAAAGGCCGTCTATAACGCACTATACGGGGTCAGGCTTAGCTTATTGCATCAGTCCTCGATCTGCCCAGTGAATGCGCCAATAAGCTAAGCCTGACCCCGGGTTATGCGGGTTACCGGTTTTCTTCGTAGGGGTACCAGTCGGAGCTCCTCAGCCGTCCCACCTTTAACACCGCAATTTCGCAATTGGTTGTGTTGAACACGATTTTCCTGCCAATCTCTCCTCCCACATCCTCGGAAACAATGCGGATTTTACGTTTTTTCAGCATGGTCCTTGCCGTTTCCAGGTTGTTCCTGCCGATGTCCCGGGACATGATCTTGGGGTGAAAGGCGCCCCCGATCATCTGGGCCTCCATGTTTTTAAGGGTTGCGCCGTTTTTGAGCATCATCCGTATCAGGGCCGTTATGGCGACGTTTCCGTATTTTGCCGTCGGTCTCTCAGGGGGAAGGGCGCAGGGAAAGAGAAAGTGATTCATTCCGCCGATGCCGAGCTTTTGGTCGTAAAGGCAGATTGAGACGGACGATCCAAGCACGGCAGAGATGGCGGTAGGGTGACGGGGCAGATATATAAAGCCTGGTTTCAGCAGATACTCGCCTACAATGGGGGGGGATGCGTTTGTTTCCATTTCTGATGGTCCGGTGTGGTCGTAAGATGTTAATGATGGTTGTCGGATCTGTCTGAAAAATAACCTTCATTCTTGTAACCTATTCTCTCTTCCAGATCAAGGATCAATCCCATATAAACGTTGCACAGTACGGCTCTCTTGTGTTAAAAAAAGGTTTTCGGGACAGCTTGACGGGCTAGTAATGGTATTTATGGAGATGGACGGACAGGAGAGTCGATGGGGGAAAAGCCGGTTGTCAGGATCGGTCACCTAAAAACGGTTGATCACCTTGTTTTGGGGCTTGCAGCCTCCGGGCCTTTGCCCTGGGGAAGGGAGCTTGCCCATATGTATCTCGAGCCTGTTTCCATGAATGCCTGGAATCAGGTAGTGGAACGGGTGCGTGACAAGACCATTGACGGGGCATTCCTTCCCGCCCCCGCGGCCATGGACCTTATCTCGGCCGGAGCGGATATAAAAATTCTATTCCAGGGGCCGGGGTCGGGGGCAGGGCTTGTCAAGCGCCTGGGCGCGGACATAAAGACAGTGGCTGATTTCAGGGGGCGGACAATCCTTGTGCCCCACGCGCTGTCGATACACACTCTTCTTGTTCACAGGCTCATGGCGTCCGCGGGATTGAAGGCCGGGGCGGAAGCTTCCGCCGATGTTGTTCTTGAACCCATGGCCCCGGCAATGATGATCGAGGCCCTGGAATATGACAGGGAGGCGGCAATAGGCGGTTTTATAGCGCCGGAACCCTTTGGAACCCTGGCCGTGGAATCGGGTTTGGGGGCCATGGTTTGTAAATCGGAAACCTTGTGGCCGGGTCACCCGTCCTCTGTGTTTGTTCTCCGTAACGCCGTGATAACCGCTTATCCCGACGCGGTGTTTGAGCTTGTGAGGAACCTTGTTGACCATGGGAGTCGTCCCAATGACCTTGTTTCCGCGGCGGTCTCGTTCCTGGATCAGGACCCGCAAGTTGTTGAAAAGGTGATTGGCAAACAGGAAATCGGGCAGGCAGGGGGATGTTGCCTGCCTGACATAAAAACGCTTGAGATTATACTGGATTACATGAGAACGGAGTTGGGACGTATTGGTTGTGAAACGGATGTGGCCGGATGTCTTGAGTTGAGTTTCGCGCGCAAAACAGGGGTTGTAAGATAAATTTTGAAAATCGAATTTGATAAGGTGTCAAAGAGTTACCTCAGATCCGACGGAACCTGGCACCCCGTATTTAATGATGTTTCCCTTTCCATCAACCAGGGAGATTTTGTTATTTTTCTTGGGGAATCCGGCTGCGGCAAGACAACGTTCTTGAACATGCTGGCGGGATTTGAACTTCCCACCTCCGGAACCATCCGGGTCGACGGTGAAGAAGTGCGGGACATCCATCCCTCGAGAACCATGCTGTTCCAGGAACCGACCCTCATACCCTGGCTCACCGTGCGGGAGAATGTCTCCTATGGGTGCCGGCTCAGGGGGGATTGTGACCGGCTCGGCTACAGGGTGACCCAGTTTATCGAAATCATGGGGCTTTCAGGCTTTGAGGATTCAAAACCCGGGGAACTGTCCCTGGGAATGGCCCAGCGGGCCTGTCTTGCCAGGGCCCTCATGGGCCGCCCGGAAATATTGATCATGGACGAACCATTTGCCTCCCTGGATACCTTTACAAAGGCTCACATCCAGGAGGAGATGGTCAATCTCTGGCTGAGCGAGCAGTTCACGGTGGTGTTTGTGACCCATGATATCGAAGAGGCCGTTTTGCTGGGTAACCGGGTGGTGCTCCTGGGCGGTTGCCCAGCAGGTATCATTGATACCTTTAACATCGATCTCGAGTATCCCAGGGATGTCAATGATCCCAGGTTCAAGGGGTTCAGGAAAGAGATCCTGGAAAAGTTCAAGGGTTCCTATGTGGGCAACAGGAGGTATTTATGAAAGCATCCGGTCCCGATAACATGGGGCGGCGGCGATTCCTCGGACAGGCAGCCGCAGCCCTCGGCACCTCCCTGTTTGTTCCTTCTCTGCCGGCGTTTGCCGCCAAAGAGGAGCTTAGGCTCGGGTATCTTCCCATCACCGATGCGGCCCCCCTTCTCATCGCCCACAGTCTCGGTTTTTTTCTTGAAGAAGGGCTTGTTGTGCCAAGACCAGTTATGGTAAGGTCATGGAAGGTTCTGGCAGAGTCGTTCATGGCGGGTAAGTTCGATCTTACCCATATGCTATTTCCCATGCCCGTGTGGATGCGGTTCAGGCATAAGATGCCTGTCAAGGTCCTGGGATGGGATCACACCAATGGAAGCGCCATGACCGTACACGGCGATTCAGGCATCAGGGGGTTTGCCGATCTTGGCGGAAGGCAGATTGCCGTTCCGTCCTGGTATTCCACACACAATCTTGTAGTTCAGTTAGGATTGAGGGCCCGGGGGCTTACGCCGGTGATCCGCCCCCAGAACAGCCCCTTGAAACCCAATGAAGTAAATCTTTTTATTCTTCCGCCGCCGGAGATGCCGCCGGCACTCCTCGGCCGAAAGATCGACGGCTTTATTGTTGCGGAACCGTTCAACGCCCTTGCGGAGATGAAGGTCCGGGCAAGGATCATGCGGTTTACCGGGGATATCTGGAAAAATCATCCCTGCTGCGTCCTGGTGACCCGGGAAGAGTTGACCCGGAGGCGGCCCGCATTTATTCAAAAGGCTGTCAATGCCGTGGTAAGGGCCCAGCTCTGGTGCGAACAGAACCGGGAACAGGCGGCCCATATCTTGAGCCGGGACGGTGAGGGGTATCTTCCCGTGGAGGCAAAAGTCCTCAAACGGGTTTTCACCGGTTATAACCTCAAGGAGTATACCACGGGTCCCCTTCCAAGGGCGATCATGCATCCCCAATGGGATATCCAGAGAATCGGGTTTCAGCCCTATCCATTTCCCTCGGCCACCCGGTTTGTCCTGGAGCAGATGGGAAAAACCCTTGTGGAAGGAGATAACAGTTTTTTGAGAAATCTTGATTCGGCACGGGCCGCAGGGGAGCTGGTGGATGACAGCTTTGTGTTAAAGGCCATGGAGAGCAACCGGGAGTATGGCCGTTTTTTTCCTTTGGATGTGGCGCAACCTTTATCAAGGGAAGAGATCATTGAAATCGATTAACAATATCATGGAAAGGGTCTCCAAGGCGAACTGGGTCAATCTCCTGTTTGAGCGTGAAGAGCCCGGGGTCCGGTATGAGATCCTTGGGATGGTGCTCTTTGTGTTTGTCTGGATCGTGGGGTGTACCCTGTTCTTCTCCGGTCAAAAGTTTGAGTCCTTTCACGGTTTCATGCCGTTGCCGACCTTGAAAGCCCTTTTTGCCGCGGCAACCGAAGGGCGCTTCTGGGTGTCGGTGTGGGCCAGCCTCAGGCGGGTGGTCATCGGCATCACCATGGCTGCCGCCATTGGAATTCCCGGCGGCATGATCATCGGCTTTTATCCGAAGCTGAGACGTCTTTCCTATTCCCCCATCCAGTTTTTAAGAATGATCAGCCCCCTGTCATGGATGCCGGTTGCCGTGCTCGTGTTTGCAAGTTTTGAATCCGCGATCAACTTCCTGATCGTTATGGCCACAGTCTGGCCGATCATGCTTAACACGGCCATCGGGGTTATGAGTGTGGATGCGCGGCTGGTGCGAATGGCCTTGAACCAGGGGGCCACCCATTTTCAGCTCATACGGACCATTATCGTGCCGGCTTCCTTGCCAAATGTGATGGCCAGTCTTCGCCTGGCACTGGGCGTGGCCTGGATCGTGCTCGTCCCTGCCGAGTTTCTGGGGGTTTCAAGCGGTCTTGGGTATCTGATCAACGATGCCAGGGATACCATGTCCTATGACAGGCTCATGGCCATGATCATCGCCATCGGCATCCTTGGCTTTCTCCTTGACAGGGGACTGCAGAAGATCCAGCGGTTGGTCAGCTGGTCCTGGGTCGAATAGCGGTGAAGAACAGACGATGGATGACAGCGGGTACAGGTGGTTGTGCCTGCTCTTTTATGAAAATAGTAAAAGGCCCTGGGGACGATAGCTGTAAAGTTGCGGGGTCGACATGTTCCAGGGGTTCATGTCTTAAGTTTTAAACAAATAAGGAGCCTTGTTATGGCAGTAGATCCGAAGATAAAAATTCTTGTTACAGACGATTCCGGCACCATGCGCATGATGTTCAAGCAGATGTTGAATAAGGCGGGGTTTGAAAATATTGTCATGGCTGTGAACGGAGACGATGGGATTGCAAAGGTTCAGGCGGAGGAACCCGACCTTGTCATCAGCGACTGGAATATGCCCCAGAAGGACGGGCTCGAGTTTCTCCAGTGGCTCAGGAGTCAGGAGGCGTACAAGACGCTTCCCTTTATCATGGCAACGGCCCAGGCCGACAAGGGGCAGCAGATCACCATCATGGAGGCCGGGGGAAACGGCCATGTGCCCAAGCCCTTTGATTCGAATCAGATCAAGGAAGCCATCGAAAAGGTGTTTGCCCCTGAGGATGAAGCCGCTGTTGTCAAAAAGGAGAGGCGGATCGTGGACGGTAAGGTGGAACTCAATGTCGCCCACATTCAGATCACCGACCACCTTGCCCTGGGCGCTTTGAAGCACCGAATCGATCTGGGTGAGATAACGCCGAAACATTTTGTTCTCAATACCGACCGTAAGCCCGGATGGAACCCCATCCAGGAGGGGCTTGAAAACGCCGAACTTGACGCCGCCTTTGTTCTGGCGCCCATTGCCATGGATCTCTTTGCCTATGATTCACCCATCCGCCTGGTGCTTCTGGCGCACAAGAACGGCAGTACCTTTGTGAGGAGCCGCCACTATGACCCCAGGTTCGACTCCCTCCAGAGTTTTTACAAGTACAAGGTTGTGGATATCCCCCACAAGATGAGCGTTCATCACATGCTGGCACATCAGTTTCTGAAGGAGCTGGGGCTGAAGCCGGGAGTGCCGGGTAAAAAGGCCATCAATGTCCGGTTTGAGGTCGTTCCTCCCATCAAGATGCCCGGCATCATGAAGGAGAACGAGGACGTTGCCGGATTCATGGTTGCCGAGCCCATCGCCACCAAGGCCGTTGCAACTGAAATCGGCAACCTCGAGTTTGTTTCCTCCACCCGTTGGGAGAATCATCCCTGTTGTGTCGTTGCCATGCAGCAGGATTTCATTGAAAATCATCCGGAGGCGGCCCAGGAATTTGTTTCCATGATTGTGGAATCCGGCAAGTATGTCGAGGCGGACAAGGCTCGGGCGGCCGATATTGCCGTGAAGTTTCTCGACCCTGAAGGAAAGCTCGGCCTCAATCCCGCCGTGCTCAAGAAGGTATTTTCCCAGCCCCAGGCCATCCGCATGGACGATCTCTATCCGGTGAAGGAAGACCTGGATAAAATTCAGCGCTATATGCACGATGTCATGGGAATTGGAAAGATCATCGACCTCGATAAGTTTGTGGATTTGCAATTCGCGAGTGTGGCATGTAACCGGTAACTCTGGTCTCCTTGGATCAGGATTTCTATTTTGGGATGAGGTGATGCATGAAGGTAACGGATCCGGAAATTATCAGAACCGGAGAGCGGGATTTGATTGATGCTGTCAAGGAAGATCTTGACTGGAATGCTGTCAGGGAGATCGTAAAGAATAAGATCAAAATTTCCTCGGTTGGCACCACCGGGGGGGAGATCGTTGTCCACGAAAATCAGGTGGCGTTCCGGGTGGATCTCGAGCTCAAGGTGGATCTGAGCCTGATGTTTGATCGCAATGGAAACCATATCCCGGAAGAGGAAGATAAGCAGGAGCTGTCGGCCGTTTCCGAATCCGCTCCTGCTGAAACCGGAGCGTCGGCGGAATTATCCGATGCGCCCCCTCTTGGGGTGGCTGAACCTGAGCCTGAGCTGGAGTTGGAGCCTGAGCCGGAGCCGGAGCCGGAGTTGGAGCCGGAGTTGGAGCCGGAGTTGGAGCCGGAGTTGGAGCCGGGGCCGGAGTTGGAGGCCAGGGGCCTTGCCGGGGATGATCTTTCCCCGGATGAGATCGAGTTCGGCCTTGATGATTTTTCCGCGGAGGACTCGGAGATCAATCTCGATGATATTGCCCTGGCCGATGAGGGGGGCGCAGAGAACCTGGACGATGATATCGATGAGATACTCAAGGAGAGCCGGGAGTTTTGGGAGAAGAAAAAGACAGAGTAGATGGATATAAAAACAGAATCAAGAAAAGTAAAGGCCCTGGGGCTTACCTCCGGAGGGCTTGACAGTATTCTCAGTGCCCTGCTCCTGAGGGAGCAGGGTATCGATGTGACCTGGGTCAGTTTCAAGACCCCGTTTTTCCTTCCCGATGCAGCCATAAAGGCGGCAAAGAGGAATAACATTCCAATCCTGGTTGAGGATATCACGGACATCTATATGGAGATGCTGAAAAATCCTCCGGCCGGATACGGAAAGAACATGAACCCCTGCATGGACTGCCATTCGATGATGTTTGCCAGGGCGGGGGAGATAATGGAGAAGGAGGGATTTGATTTTCTCTTCAGCGGTGAGGTGGCGGGCCAGCGGCCCTTTTCCCAGAATAAGCGCTCCATGCGGTATGTGGAGAAGCGTTCCGGGTTTGACGGCTCCATCCTGAGGCCCCTCAGCGCCCAGGTGCTTCCCGAAACCGAGGTGGAACGCCGGGGACTTGTGGACCGGGAACGCCTGGGGGCGATTTCGGGCCGGTCCAGGAAGGAACAGATAGCCATGGCCGGGCGGTTCGGCGTGACCGATTACCCTGCGCCGGCCGGCGGGTGCCTGTTGACCGACAAGGCCTTTTCCCAGCGGCTCAGGGATCTTCTTTTTGTCCAGAAGAACTACGTGAAAAAGGACCTTTATCTGTTGCGTTACGGCCGTCATTTCAGGCTCGATCCTGATACCAAGATTGTTGTCGGGCGATCCAAGATGGACAACGCCGGGATCGAGAATCTCCATGTCCCTGAAAGGGGGGTGCTGATTCGGATGGATGACATGCCCGGGCCCGTTGTTCTGATTCCCTCGGCCCCGGCCGCGGAGATGGTGAAGAGGGCCGGGGAAATCTGCGCCGGTTACTCCAAGGCATTGCCGGGTCAGGAGGTCGCGGTGCAGATCAAATCGCCGGACGGGATCGAGCGGGTCGTTGTAACGGCCATTGACACGTCGGTCATGCAGGATCTCGTTATCTGACAGGTCAGCTGTTTTTGGCCCTCAACTGTCCGCAGGCGGCGGAAATATCGTCGCCTTTGCTTTTCCGGACCATGGCGGTGACATTTCTGTCCAGAAGGATCTGGAGAAATCTCTGGATCCTTTCCCTGGAAGGGCGTTTGAAATCGCTTTTGTCGTGTTCGTTAAAGGGGATGAGGTTGACCTTTGAGCGGATGGGCCGCAGGAGCTTGATCAGGCGTTTTGCGTCCTCGTCGCTGTCGTTGACCCCCTGGATCAGGATGTATTCAAAGGTGATCTTCTTTCTCGGCTTCATCTCAAAGCGTTTACAGGCTTTCAGCAGCTCCTCCATGGAATAGCGCCGGTTCACCGGCATGAGCATGGAGCGGGTTTCTTCCGTGGTTGCGTTGAGGGAGACAGCCAGGTTGGCCTCTGTCTCGTTGCCAAGGGACAGGATTTCCGGTACAAGGCCCGAGGTGGATATGGTGACCCTCCGGGAGGAGAATTTCAGCCCGTAATCGCTGTCTGTGATGATCGAGAGCGCTTTTACAACGGCATCATAGTTGGCAAGGGGTTCTCCCATGCCCATGAAGACGATGTTTGACATGGGCTTGGCGCTGTCCCTTGCGGCCACCAGTGCCTGGGCGTCCCTCACCTGGTCGACTATTTCGGCCGTGGTGAGGTTCCGTTCAAATCCCCCCTTTGCCGTAAGGCAGAATTTACATGCCTGGGCGCAGCCGACCTGGGAGGAGATGCAGAGGGTGTAGTGGTCCTTTTCCGGTATGAGCACCGCTTCGATGTAGGCGTTGTCATGGAGGCGGAACAGCAGTTTCTCGGTACCGTCCTTGGAGCGTTCCGAACGCTCCAGTTCAAGTCTTGATATGGAAAAATTCTCCTTGAGCGTCTCCCGCAGTTCCTTGCCGATATCGGTCATCTCGTCAAAGGTGTTGGCCTGGCGCAGGTAGAGCCATTTGAAAATCTGGCCCGCCCGGAAGGATCTTTCTCCCCTCTGTTCGAACCATTCCACAAGCTCTTCCCTCGTTAAATTTTTGATTTCTTTCTTGTGTTTCAACAAATTTCCCCGTAAAGTTTATAGTTGTGTCTGGCGCTCAAAGCGCTTTTCCCTTGACTTATCATGAAATAAATACTAATTTCAAGATTTTAATCCATGATCAAGGTTTGATGATTTATTATGTTTGACAACTTGAGTGATAAGCTTAACTCTGCGTTCAAAAAACTCAAGGGACGCGGAGCCCTTACGGAAAAGGCCGTTGACGAGGGCCTTAAACAGGTTCGAATGGCGCTTCTTGAAGCGGATGTGAATTACAGGGTTGCAAAAAATGTAATTTCAGATATAAAAGAGAGAGCGCTTGGTCAGGAGGTGATGGAGAGCCTGACCCCGGGACAGCAGGTTATCAAGATCGTTTATGACGAATTCTCTCGCATGATGGGGTCTTCCCATGAAGAGTTGAGTCTGAACGGTAAGGCACCGAACGCCGTGATGCTTGTTGGACTGCAGGGCGCAGGAAAGACTACCACCGCAGGAAAACTCGCTCTTTACTTGAAAAAAAACGGTAAGCGCCCCTATCTGGTCCCTGTGGACGTCTACAGGCCGGCGGCTATAGATCAGCTGAAAACGCTCGGTAAACAGCTGGATCTTCCGGTGTTTCCGTCAACCCAGGAGATGAAACCCCTCGAGATCTGCCAGGCGGCGGTGAAAACGGCCGGGGAAGAGGGCTATGACACTCTGCTGGTCGATACTGCGGGCCGTCTCCATGTGGACGAGGAGCTGATGGCGGAGCTGGTCGGACTGAAAACGGGGCTCAATCCGTCGGAAATCCTTCTGGTCGCAGATGCCATGACAGGTCAGGATGCCGTCAATATCGCCGGGTCATTTGACAAGGCCCTTGATTTGAGCGGTGTGATACTGACCAAGATGGACGGCGATGCAAGGGGCGGTGCGGCACTTTCGATCAAGGCCGTCACCGGAAAACCCCTCAAGTTCATCGGCGTCGGTGAAAAAAGCACTGCACTTGAACCCTTCCATCCCGAGCGGATGGCTTCAAGGATTCTGGGTATGGGAGACACCCTTTCGTTCATCGAACGGGCCCAGGAGGCGGTTGACCAGAAAAAGGCGGAGCAACTTGAGCAGAAGCTCAAAAAGAACCAGTTTACCCTTGAGGATTTCCGGGATCAGATGGCATCGGTGAGAAATATGGGATCCATCAAGGAACTTATCGGGATGCTTCCCGGTGTCAATAAGAAAATGCTTTCGGGCTTGAATATTGATGAGCGGGAATTTGTTAGGATTGAGGCGATTATCAATTCCATGACCCCTGAAGAACGGCGAACCCACGCCATGATCAAGGGCAGCAGGAAGAAGAGGATCGCCAAGGGAAGCGGTACGACTGTTCAGGATGTGAACAAGCTTCTCAAGAGTTACACACAGACAATGAAGATGGTCAAAAAAATCAATAAAGGTGGCATGCGATCCCTCAGGGGCATGCTTCCGTTCTAAGGAGAAAAAGTAAATGTCAGTTAAGATCAGATTGGCTAGGCGCGGAGCAAAAAAGAAGCCATTTTACAGAATCGTTGCAGCAGATATCGAGGCGCCCCGGGATGGAAAATTCCTTGAAAGCCTTGGTACTTATAATCCCATGGAAGAGCCCGCGGTAGTTGTCCTGGATGAGGAGAGAATCCGGTACTGGATGGGCGAGGGTGCCATTCCTACAACAACAGTGAAGAGCATCCTGAAGAAAGAGGGATTTAGTTCCACACCTGCATGATAATTGTATCGGACCCATATTCTCAACACCCCATTTATAAGGAGATGGAGTTATGAAAGAGCTGGTTAAATACATTGCACAGGCACTGGTTGATAATCCTGACGAGGTTGAAGTCTCAGAAGTGGAGGGTAGCCAGACCTCTGTGTTAGAGCTTAAGGTGGCAAAAGAGGATCTGGGTAAGGTGATTGGCAAACAGGGCAGATCTGCCCGTGCCATGAGGACAATTTTGAGCGCAGCATCTGCAAAGCTGAAAAAGCGTACGGTGCTCGAGATCGTGGAGTAACAACTGCATGGAAATAACTCTGTTTACCCTTGGTCAGGTAACCGGAGTGCACGGGTTGAAAGGGTTCCTGAAGATCAGGTCGTTTGCCGGATCTATGGCAACGTTCAGACAAGGACTCGACCTGGTTGTACGAAGGAATGGAAAAACCGATCAATTGTTCGAAATTGTAAAGGCATCTCCACATAAGAAGGGTGCGCTGCTGTTACTTTCCGGTGTGGACCGGGACATGGCTGAAACCCTTGTGGGCGCAGAGCTTCTGGTTGACAGGAATGAATTGCCGGAACCCGAAGAGGACTCCTATTTCTGGGAGGATCTCATCGGTCTCGAGGTCATAGACCGGACAGCCGGTCTCCTTGGCAAAATCGATTCCGTGATGGAGACTGGAAGCAATGATGTCTTTGTGGTCAAGGGAGGCGAGCGGGAAGTCCTTGTTCCCGGACTCGCCTCGGTTGTTCTCCGGGTTGATATAGAGAAGGGTGAGATGGTTATCGATCTTCCGGAGGGGCTATAGTTTGGAATCAATGAAGTTTACGGTACTGACCCTCTTCCCGGAGCTTGTCGATCCTTTCTTCGGCCATGGTATGATCGCCAGGGCCGTGGAAAAGCAGGCAATCACCGGCCGCGCCATAAACATCCGGGATTTTTCCTGTGACCGCCACAACACGGTGGATGACAGGCCTTACGGAGGCGGCTGCGGAATGGTCATGAAGCCCGAACCCCTTGCCGCTGCAATCAGGGCGGCCAAGGCTGAGGCGCCGGGCTCCAGGGTTATTCACATGAGCCCCCAGGGCAGACCCTTTGACCAGCGGCTGGCCCTGGAACTTGCAGAACAAGGCCAAGGATTGATTTTCATCTGCGGCCGGTACGAAGGTATTGACGAGCGGATCTGTCACAGCCTGGTGGACGAAGAGATCTCCATTGGCGATTATGTGATGACCGGCGGAGAACTTGCCGCCATGGTGATCATAGATGCGGTGACCCGGCTGCTGCCCGGGGTCCTCGGGGGAGAGACCTCCGCTGAAATTGATTCGTTTCGAAATGATCGTCTGGAATATGCCCACTACACCCGGCCACCCGGGTTTGAGGGTATGGATGTTCCAGACGTGCTGTTGTCCGGGGATCACCAGGCCATCGAAAAATGGCGCCGGGCCTCCTCTTTGAAACGGACGTTTTTAAAGCGGCCGGATCTGTTTGAGAAGAGGAACCTTGATCCAGAGGAGAGAAAACTATTAAAAATATGGTGTCAGGAACTTGAAACGCTTATCAACGAGTAATCTCTATCTGGCTCTTATCCACCACCCGGTCTCCAACAAACGTGGAGAAATTATTGCGTCGGCCCTGACGACCATCGACCTGCATGACATTGCCAGGGCATCGATTACGTTCGGGGTGCGGGGCTTTTTTGTCGTCACTCCGCTTGAGGACCAGCAGACCCTTGCCCATGAGGTGATCGCCCACTGGACAAAGGGGGTGGGGGGCAAGTTGAATCCGTTTCGAAAGCAGGCCCTGGAGCTGATCCGGGTTGTTGACTCGTTCGAGGAAGCCGTGGCTCAAATCGGAGAGGAGACAGGCAAGCCGGTGGTGACTGCGGCAACCAGTGCCGTACAGAATGGAGACACTGTCTCCCCGGCAGCCTTTGCCAGGGAGCTTGGCGACGAATCCGCCCACGTTATTGCCTTTGGCACGGCATGGGGCCTTTCAGAGGAATTTGTGAAGGAATGTGGGCTTGTCCTTGATCCCATTTACGGGGTGAACGGATATAACCATCTTTCTGTGAGATCAGCCGTATCCATTATGCTGGATAGGGTGATCTCCGCACGGGAAACGGCCTGACGGCCGATATCCCGGGAAACATTACGAGTATAAGAAAAGTATAAATAAAGAGAGGAAAGAAGATAATGAATGTAATTCAGCAGTTGGAACGAGAGCAGCTTCGACTCGATATGCCTGATTTCAGGGCCGGCGATACTGTCAAGGTACACGTGAAGATCCGAGAGGGTGAGAAAGAGAGAATCCAGGTTTTTGCCGGTGTTGTAATTAAGAAGACCAAGGGTCTTGCCAGTGCCCGCTTTACCGTAAGAAAGATTTCCGGCGGCGTTGGTGTTGAGCGAATCTTCCCCTTGAACTCCCCCGCCATCGACAAGATCGAAGTGGTTACACGGGGCCGGGTACGCAGGTCCAAGATCTACTACCTCAGAAACCTCCGTGGTAAGGCTGCCCGAATCAAAGAACGGCGTATGGTATAATTCCTGTTTCCATGTGGACCTTTGAACATAAGGCTCAGGAAACGGGATACCGTCGCGTTGCAGGCGTTGACGAGGCCGGCAGGGGACCCCTTGCCGGCCCCGTTGTGTCTGCAGCGGTTCTATTACCGCCGGATTTTCCGGACCAGGGAATTACCGACTCCAAGAAGCTGACCCCAAAGAAGCGGGACATCCTCTATTCGGTGATCATGGAGAACGCCCTGGCTGTCTCGGTGGGTACCGCATCCCATCACGAGATCGATGAATTCAATATCCTCAGGGCCTCGTTGCTCTCCATGAAACGGGCCGTCCTTGGAATCGACCCCCTGCCGGACCATCTTTTGATCGACGGAAAGTTCACCATCGATTCCCCCATAAGCCAGCAGGCCATCATCAAGGGTGATTCCCTGAGCATCTCCATTGCAGCCGCCTCCATTGTGGCCAAGGTGACACGGGACCGGCTCATGGCGGATATCCACCGGCTCTATCCAGAGTATGGATTTGACCGGCACAAGGGATACCCGACCAAGGCCCACAAACAGGCCCTGGCGGAGTTCGGTCCAACCCCCGTGCACCGGATGAGTTTCAAGGGTGTAGGGAGCGTCTAATGCCGGGCAAGCGGCAGCGGCTGGGGCAGTTGGCCGAGGATGCCGCCTGCCGCTTCCTTGAAGAGCTGGGATTCACCATTATCGAAAGAAACTACAGGATCAGGGCAGCCGAGATCGACATCATTGCAAAGGATGGCGACACCTTGGTTTTTCTGGAGGTAAAGGCGAGGTCCACCCTTTCCAAGGGAGGTCCCAGGGAGGCCGTTGGCATCGTCAAGCAGCAGAAGATCGTTCTGGGGGCCCGCCATTTTATCCGGGAAAAAGGGCTTTCCGATTCCCGGGTCCGGTTTGATGTGGTGGCCCTTTACGAAAAAAACAACCGATTCAGGATAGAGTTGATTGAAAATGCATTCCAGGCAGAATGAAACAGGCGATCCGTCCCCCGGAGCTCCGGGAACCCTCTATGTAGTGGCCACCCCCATCGGCAACCTTGAAGACATCACCTTCAGGGCCGTCAGGATTCTTAAAGAGGTCCAGGTCATTGCCGCCGAAGATACCCGCCACACGGGAAAGCTTCTTTCCCATTACCAGATAAAAAATTCCCTGGTATCATGCCATGAACATAATGAAGAGGGACGAATTCCCGAACTCATCCTCCGGTTGAGCCGGGGAGATGATATTGCCCTGGTATCGGATGCGGGCACCCCCTCGGTGTCGGATCCCGGCTACCGGCTGATAAGGGCCTGCGCCGAGCAAGGCATCCGGGTCGTTCCGGTTCCGGGCCCTTCTGCCGCCGTGGCCGGCCTCAGCGTGTCCGGGCTTCCAACGGACTCGTTTCTCTTTTTGGGGTTTTTGCCGAGAAAATCGGGAAAGCGCCGGAATTATCTTGAATCGTTGAAAAATGAGCGGGCCACCCTTGTTATATACGAATCGCCCAGGCGGATACTCGGGCTTCTTTCCGAGATCGTCGAGGCCATGGGTGACCGGCCGGGGATGCTGGCCAGGGAGATCACCAAGATCCATGAAGAGTACCTCCGGGGAAACTTAAGTGAGATCATTGCCTCCCTCGAGGCAAGGGCGTCGGTGAAAGGGGAGTGCGCCCTTTTTGTGTCCGGAGCAGGGGAGGTGTCCCAGCCGATGCTGTCGGAAGAGGGGCTTGACCGGGAGATCCTCGCCGCCCTGGCAGGCGAGGGACAGCGGAAAAAAACATCGGCCCTTGCAAAAGAGCTTTCCAAACGATTAAAGCTTTCCAAAAAAACCGTGTATGACCGTATCCTGGTGCTCCAGGACCGGAAATAGGGAGCATGCTCCGTGCTCCCCCCAGTCCTTCATGGTAAATCCCACCCTTTCCCACCTTCATGTCCTTCATGATCTTCATGGTTGAAATTTAACAACTGCCCGACAGCCCAGGAGTCGTAGATCGTCTTTCATCAGAGGCGATTGCAGTAATGTAAAAACCAAGAGGGCCATCGACCGAATCAATATTCAGGTGTTCGTCTTCAGGGTTACAATTCATAGCCAAAGCAAAACCATGTAAATAATCTGCAAGCAAATCCACTGCACTTTTAAGCGTCGTCGCATCCAGGCTTAATGGTTGTAATGCAATATGGAATCTTTGTATAAATATTTCAGATGGTCCCTCAGATTTCATCGTTAACAAAGTTTCCAATAATCCAGGATGTTCTTTTAATAGCTTAAGATAGCTTTTACACAGAAGCATGAGCTCATTTTGCCAATTTCCCTCATCCATGGGTTCGTAAATTTCTTTGATTAAAGATACTGTGACTGCTTCAAGCAATTCATTCTTATTTGAAAAATAATAGTAGATAGCCATAGCGTCCACATTGAGAGCCGCAGCAAGCTTACGAATACTTGGGATTTTTCCTTCTGAACGCATAAGTTTTTTTACACGATTTATTATCGCTGGGGACGTTAATTTATTCTTTGAACCAGCTGGTCGTCCTCTTTTTTTTGTATTGACTGTCATGTTAACTCCATGTATAAACCGTTTTTAAAATTCTACATTGTAGAATATGTCTTATACGATAATAGCGATTAGAACAAGCGATTTTCTAAAGTTCAGCTCTTATCTCAAAACATGACATTAAATTATAATGGAAGGTGGACATGTCAAATATTGTATATATTGCAACAAGCCTGGATGGATATATTTCCGATAAGGACGGTGGATTGGATTGGTTACAGATGGTACCGAATCCAGATAATCTGGATTTCGGGTGGGCAAATTTTATGAACCGCATCGATGCTGTTGTTATGGGCCGTAAGACTTTTGAAACGGTTTGCAGCTTTGACTGCGATTGGCCTTATACAAAACCGGTATTTGTTCTCAGCAGTTCCCTGAAATCATTCCCTGAAGAATATGAAGGAAAAGCCGAAGCCATCGGCGGTCCGGTTTCAGAAGTTTTGAAAACGATTAAAAACAAAGGGTACGAACATCTTTATATTGATGGAGGTGTTACTGTCCAAAATTTCCTAAAGGAAGATTTAATTGATGAAATGATCATTACGGTTATTCCTGTTCTTCTCGGAGGCGGTACGCCCTTGTTTTCCGAATTGCCAAAACAGATGGAATTTGAATGCGTTAAGTCGGAAGTGATCCTTGACGCCATGGTCAAAAATCACTATCGCAGGAAAAAATAATCTGAAAATGGAGGGGCCTCATAACTATCCCCGGCTTTTGGCATACCACGCTTCAAAATCGAGTTCCACCTCAGCTGGAGCAGCAGGGGGGGCCTCCGTCATGGGGGCTTGGTTGGCCCGGTGCTCCACCAATTGTTTTATTTCTTTCATTTCGTTCATCAACAGTGAGATCTTGTTTTCCATCCGTTCAAGCAAGACCGTGAGGTCGGGTTCTTGCGTATCCGTCTCCTTGTTTTTGGGGGCGGTGTTGTCTGGCCTGGCGGCTCCCGGAATTTTGGATTCGGCGTTTTCAGGGATGACTGACCCGGAGTCCTTGGGGCGTTTCCCCGGGGAAACGGGCTGGTTTTCAGCAAGAAAGCCCAGACAGCGGTGCCAGAACTGTTCAAGGGGCATGGGGGCCGGGTTTTTATCTTTGGAGAGCAGTTTTCTCCCAAGAAGGTGAATGCACTTGGACGCGGTTGAATCGGGAAACAGCTTGAGAAACGGTGTCTGGGCGATCACGGCCATGGGAATGTGTTTGTCCCTGGCAACGATGCCAAGGGGACTGAGCTTGACCGAGAGAAACCGGTTGACCGTGTCCCGGAGCTGGCTGTAAGCCTGCTTGGCATTGTTCGTCTGTTTTACCTGGTTTACCACCACGTTTACGGTGCTGGTGTAGCGCTTCCTGGAGAGGACCTTCAAAAGTGCATAGGCATCGGTGAGGGAGGTGGGTTCCGGCGTGACCACTAGCAGAATCTCCTGGCTCGCCATGCAGAAGGAGAGAACCTGGGACGATATGCCGGCGGAGGTGTCAAAAATAAAATAGTCATACTCCCCAAGACCGAGGAAGGAACGGATCAGCCGCTGTGCCTCCGCCCGGGTGAGATCCGCCATTCGCTCCACCCCGCTGCTTCCTGGAATGATGTCGATCCCCTGGAAATTTTTGATGAGGATATCCCCGAGTTCGAGGCTGCCGTCGATCACGGCCTCAAGATCGTTTTCCGGCTGAATGCCGGTGAGGATGTTAATGTTGGCAAGGCCGAGATCCGCGTCAAACAGGCAGACCCGCTGGTTTGCCGAGGCAAGTTCAAGGGCGAGGTTAAGGCTGATGCTGGTTTTTCCAACGCCGCCCTTGCCGCTGGTGATGGTGATTACTCTTGGCATGTGACTTGTTTCAATCCTTTTGGGACAGCGACGACAATGGGCTCCTGTCCTTGTTTCCTTAAAGAATAGGTTATCCCCGTAACCCTGTATTTGTCCCTTAGTTTTCCGTGCTCCCCTTTGATGAATTCATGGAAGGCCCGGGACCTTGCAATGGAATGATTTCCCCCGGCCAATGTTCTCACCATTTCGTACCGCTTGTACAGGGACTGGATCTTGTTGCTTTCAATTTCCGGGTCCGTGATGGTGACCTGGAAATTGAGGAGAAGGGATAGATCCGGGGATTGTTCCTGGACAACGGGTTCTCCGCTTTCCCCGTAAAGCTGGTTGAACAGGTTCTTGAAGCCTGAAAATGGGATGAAGACCGCCTTGAATCTGAGATGGGGGAACCGGGTGCTCAGTTTTTTCAAGGGCAACAGCGCGTCAGGTTCTACAATCCCCACAAGGATCACCTTTTCCCGGAGAACCAGGGGGATCATCCTGTACCCGAGGGCAAGGCGCTTTTCAACAATGGTGGACAGATCCTCGGCCATGGCATGGTTGAACCTGAACTCCTGGAGGGTTCGGTAGGGAATCCTGTAGTGGTCGTACACCAGTTTCTGGAGTTCAACCACCGTGATCATTCCCTGGCTCAGCAGGGTTGCAAACAGGGAGGTGCCCGAAGCCTTTGCCTTCAGGCTGGCCTGGGCCAATGCATTGGACGGGAGCTTCTCGTCCCTGACAAGGGTCTGTTCAATGGTGACAAGCTTGTTGTATTTGTGAAGCACCCAGTAGTTGTCAAGGGGGGTGATGAGGTTCAAATCGCACAGGATCATCCCGAAACGCCTGCTTGAATCCAGCAGGGGAGACTCTTCTCCCCGTTTCTGGACGGCAAGGACCCTGTCGATATCTTCCTGGTTGATCAATCCTTCCCTGACAAGGATTTCTCCGGTTCTAAGGGCGGGTAAACCTTCCGGTTTGGTTTGGGGCAATGATTTCAATAATGGTTTCCTTTAGTGTTGATGAATCGGTTCATCATCGATGACCTGGTGAAGAACCGGTTTGGGCGAGGTGACCGGCAACAGGATGGTGAAGCAGGTTCCCTCTGTTGAGCCGCTCTTGCAGGTGATGGTGCCGCTGAGACTCCGGATGATGGAGTGGACGATGGAAAGTCCAAGCCCTGAGTTGTTGGCTCCCTTGGTGCTGTTGTATGGTTCGAACAGTTTCTCCCTGATGGTGTCGGGAATGCCGGGACCGTTGTCCCGGATGGTGATTTCAATGCTGCCCGGGGTTTTGCGCTTCTCATCGATCAATATCTTGGAAGATCCCGGAACAAAACGAATATTGATATTGATCTCCCCGCCCTTGTCCATTGCTTCGGCAGCGTTTTTTACAAGGTTGATCAGCACCTGCTTGAGACCGTTTTTGTCGGTGGTGATGGGGGGAATATCCGGGGCGGCAACCAGGGTTGCCTCGATGCCCCTGGGTAACAAGAGCGATTTTTTGATGATATCGAGCACAGCCGAGTAGAGTTTGTCGATATCAACGGACTTGAACTCGGCAATGTCGGGTTTTGAAAAATCCGACAGCTTGCGGATCAGGCCCGAGATGCGGTCGATCTCCTCGCTGACCACCTTGAGTTCCGACTGGGCCGGGTGCTTGTCCGGCAGCTTCATGCTCAACAGGGTCAGGTAATTTGTAATGATTCCGATGGGGTTGTTCACCTCGTGAACTATTTTTCGGGTGATGGCGGTAAAGGCCTGCATCCGTTCGTTCTGGAGGATGGAGGCGGACTCTTTTCGATGATTCAAGGCCTTGAGGCACAAGGCTGTCTGGCGTGAAAAGAGTTTCAGCAGGGAACTGTTTTCCAACAGGATGTTTTTGTGGGCCTGGTCGATGCCAAGGACGATCACCCCCACGGGGCTGTCAACGGCCTTCATGGGAATGCAGCAGAGGCCGTCTGTCTCCAGGAGGCGCATGAGCTGGATGTCCGAGATGGCCGGGGAGGTGTTGTTGGCAGCCAGGCTGTTCAAGATCCGGTTGTTTTGCAAAGAGGCGGTCAGAAGACTCGAGGTGTTGGACATGGGGATGGCAATGGTCCCGAGTATCCTGTGGTGCTTGTCCCTGGGGCTGCACCTTCCGGTCAGCAGGTTCTTTTCTTTATCATAGAGAAAGTAGAAGATCCTGGGGATGCGGAATAGGATCTTGATGCCGTTTTCCGTGATGCTCAACACCGAATCGATCTCTTCGGCATTCAAAAGGTTCTGGAGGGTTCCGTGGAAGAGGGCGATCTCCTTGATCTTCCGGGTCAGGGCGTCGTTGGCGGGCACCAGGACTCCGGTGGCATCAGGGGTCGGGATGCCAAGGCTCCTGGCCATTGCGTCTGCTTCCTCCCCGGCCTTGGTGAGCATGTCTGCAAGGCGGGACTGTTCAATTCCGCTGAGCTCGAGCACGGCCGGATCATCCGCTCCCTTGTCCGCAAGGCGGTTGGAGACAAAGACGATCTTCACAAGATCCAGGGCGTTGGCGATCTCCCCGGGGGAGGCGTTCACGTAGAGCACGGCATCGGCCATGAGGGGGTTCAGGCGCCACTGGTCGAACAGCCAGGAACTGATCTCCTCGGTGGTTGTGTCGAATCTTTCTTTCTCGGCTGCGATCCGGTCCTTTTCATCTCCCTGGTCAGCCAGAATTTCCAGGTACTCCCCGGGAAAGTTCTGGGCAAGCAAGAGTTTTCCGATCTCGTGGAGAAGCCCCGCAAGAAACGCTTCATCCGGCTGGGAAAGCTTCAGTTCCATGGATATGTTCTTTGCGAGAACCGCGCATTTATAGGAATGGTTCCAGAAGGTTGCGATATCAAACTCGGAACTTATGGTGGAGAGCTTGAACACATGCATGGCCGAGGCGCTGATGGCGATGTTTTTGATGGTGTCCATTCCAAGGTAGACCACGGCGGTTTCGATGGTGTCGGGGGCCTTGGGAATATTGAGATAGGCGGAACCGATAATCTCCATCAGCCTGGATGTGAGCCCCGGATCCGCGGAAATGATCTGTGACAGATCCCGGATGTCCGTTTCGTCGTTGTTACAGGCTTCGATCAGCTTGACCACCACCTGGGGAAGCTGGGGAAGGTTTCCCGACTGTCTGATCCTTTCAAATGTTCTGTTTCGCGATATCATCTCACCTCTTTGTCTGTCAGGCCCGTTTCAATCTCTGTTCCGCCGAAAAAACCGATCAACCATACTTAGGTATCTATAGTTAATCTGCCTTTATAAAGCAACCTTAATATAGGACGAGAAGAGGGATCTTGGGGACAGTTTTAACATACTTCGGGGACATATCTTCAAACTTAGGGGACAGATATAAATCGAATCTTCGGGGACACGAATCTTCGGGGACAGATTTAAATCTGTCCCCATGGGGCCCAAATCTGTCTCCATGGCCCATGGTCCCACAATCAACGGGGACAGGCCCGAAGTTAGGGGACAGATTAAAATCTGTCCCCAATTGGCCCATTGGCCAAAATCTGTCTCCATTAATCAATCTGTCCCTAATGATCTCATTGGCAATAAGTCTGTCCCCTGTCCTCGTCCCCGGCTCGTCCCCTGCGAATTTCATTCAGTTAGTAAATAATCCTTGACAAACCCGTCACGATTCAATTAGTAATTGTTATAAAAACCAAACCGAATTTAAAAATCAGACGAGATGGGCTCTTTGGACGCTTTTTACAGCCGGTCATCGAGTTCTATTACCCCCGTTCTTCGTTCGTATCGCATTTATATAATGCTCATCTCCATACACGGCCCATTAAAAAAACGCGAAAAATTGTCAGTTTAACCGGATCGCTTTTTCGGAGGTGCACCCATGCAGTTTAGGAAAAGATTGGAAACCGGCGAATTCGCCTGTATTGTTCAGATCGATCCGCCCAAGGGAACGGATGTTTCGATCATGGTAAGCAGCGCCCTGAATGTTAAGGGCGTTGTCGACGCCTTTCTCGTACCTGAAATGACCAGCGGTGTCATGCGCATGACCTCCCTTGGGGCAAGCCTGGTGCTCCGGCAGAACGGGCTTGGCACCATCATGCAGGTCTCCTGCCGGGACAGGAATCGCCTTGCGCTCCAGGGCGACATCCTGGCTGCCGATGCCCTGGGGGTGAATGCCCTCATGGTGGTGACCGGTGAGGATCCCTCCAGGGGGGATCATGTCGATGCAAAAGCGGTGTATGATATTACCCCGGACGAACTTCTGGAAGGGCTCATCACCCTTGAAAGCGGACGTGATTTCGCCGGTGTGGAACTGAACGGCACCCCTGATATGGTCAAGGGCGCAGGCCTTGAAACCTGTCTTCGGGGCGGAGAGAGGGAGAAGGAACTTGACCGGATGAAACGGATGATCGACCTTGGCGTCCGTTATTTCATCACCCAGCCCCTGTTTGAATTTTCCATGACGGAACCGTTTCTTCGAACCGCCATGAAAAACGAGGTCACCATCATTCCCTCTATCCTGCTGTTGAAATCCCTTGGCATGGCGCGGTACATGGCCAGGAACGTTTCCCATGTCACCATGCCGGATACGGTGATCCAGACCCTTCAACAGGCGCCTGACAAGGTAAGGGCCTCGGTGGGCATGGCAAAGCAGCTGATCGCCGGGGTGAAGGAATACGGCTATGGCGGTGTCAATGTTTCGTGCATGGGGTGGGAAGGTAAGCTTCCCGAAATACTGGGGGTCATGGAAGGGTTAAAAGGGTAGGAGGGATGAAATGACGGAAAAATCGCTGTCTACAAATAATCTTGCCGGGGCGGTCATGGTGCTGGGGGGCGGCATTGCAGGGATGCAGTCTGCCATTGATCTTGCAAATTCAGGTTATTATGTCTACCTGGTTGAGCGTTCCCATGCCATTGGTGGAATGATGGCCCAGCTCGATAAAACGTTTCCAACCAATGACTGCACCATGTGAGTCATCTCACCAAAACTGGTCGAGGTCGGCCGGCATCTGAACATCGAGCTGTTAACCAATACGGAATTTTTGACGCTTGAGGGGGAAAAGGGGGAGTTCACGGCCCGGATTCGGGAGAACCCCCGGTATGTGGATCTTTCAAAATGCACCAGCTGCGGGGAGTGCGCCAAGGTGTGTCCCGTGGAGGTGGAAAGCGAGCACAACCAGGGACTCAACTCAAGAAAGGCCATATTCAAGCAGTATGAGCAGGCTATTCCCGGGGCGTTTGGCATTTCAAAACGCTCGGTCGCCCCGTGCAAGGCCACCTGTCCCGCCCATGTGAGCATCCAGGGATTCATTGCCCTCATGGGTCAGGGCAAGCATAGGGAGGCCCTGAAGCTGTTCAAGCAGGCCCATCCCTTTCCGGGGTCCTGCGGCAGGGTGTGCCATCATCCCTGTGAGTCAGAGTGTACCCGGGGCTCCCTTGAGGGCCCCCTGGCCATCCAGCATCTCCACCGGTACCTGGGGGACCTCGATCTTGCGGGGGATGATCCCTGGCTGCCTGAAATCCCGGAGAAGAGGGACGAGAAGGTCGCCATCGTGGGCGCGGGTCCGGCAGGGCTCACTGCGGCCTATTTCCTGGCCCAGCAGGGGTACGGGGTCACCGTGTTTGAAAAGCTGCCCGTCAGGGGCGGCATGATGGCCGTGGGAATTCCCGAGTACCGCCTGCCCAACACGGAGCTTGAAAAAGAGATCGCCGTCATTGAGCGCCTGGGGGTGGATATCCAGACCAACGTGGAGTTCGGGGTGGACATCACCCTGGACAGCCTGAAAAAAGAGGGGTATGGCGCATTGTTCATGGCCGTCGGCCTCCACGGGAGCCGGGGGCTCGGGGTTCCCGGAGAAGAATTCAACGGGGTGCTCAAGGGGGTCTCCTTTCTCAAGGCGGCGGCCCTGAAAACCGCGGAAAGGCTTGACGGCCGGGTGGTTGTCATCGGCGGCGGCAATGTGGCCGTGGATGTGGCCCTGACCGCACGGCGCCTGGGGGCCGGCGAGGTCACCATGGTCTGCCTGGAGAAAAGGGAGGAGATGCCCGCCTGGGACTATGAGATCGAGGATGCCCTGGAGGAAGGGGTGGTAATCGAAAACAGCCTGGGGCCCGTCCGGTTCATTGGAAAGCAGGAATTCGTCACCGGGGTGGAGTTCAAGCGGTGCACCGCCGTGTTTGACGAAAGCGGCAGGTTCAATCCCCAATATGATGAGACAGACATCACCACCATGGGCTGCGACCATGTGATCGTGGCCATCGGTCAGACCGGAGAATTGGGATTTGCCGGCAGCCAGGGGATCTCCGTTACTCGTCAGGGGGGAATCGAGGCCGACTCACTCACCCTCCAGACCCCTGTCCCCTGGGTGTTTGCGGGCGGGGATGCCGTGTACGGCCCGAAATCCGTGGTGGATGCCGTGGCCTCGGGCAGGTCGGCGGCAACGAGTATCCACAGGTTCCTCAACAACGAGGACCTGACCCTTGATCGGGAGCCCCGGTATGAGTTTGAAAAACCCGAGGTCTCAAACGAACCCCATAACCCCAGAGTGGCCCTTGAAAAGCTTGCTCCCCAAAAGAGGGAGGGCAATTTCAACGAGGTGAACCCGGGACTTTCCCCGGACCAGGTGACGGCGGAGGTTTCCCGCTGCCTTTCCTGCGGCATCTGCTCCGAGTGTTACCAGTGCGTGGACGCCTGCCTTGCCGGCGCCATCGACCATTTTCAACCCCCTGTGGAGCGGGATCTTTCCGTGGGCTCGGTGATCATGGCTTCGGGAAGCCGGCCCTTTGATCCGTCGGGCCTTGACGACACCTACATGTACAAGCGGTCCCCCAATGTGATGACAAGCCTTGAGTTCGAGCGGATACTGAGCGCGGGCGGGCCCACCATGGGCCATCTTGCCCGGCCCTCCGACAGCAAGGAGCCTGAGAAGATCGCCTGGCTCCAGTGCATCGGCTCCAGGGATACCAACCGGTGCAACAACGGCTACTGCTCCTCGGTCTGCTGCATGTATGCGGTCAAGGACGCCATGATCGCCAAGGAACACTCGAAAAAGGAGCTTGACTGCGCCATCTTCAATATGGACATGCGTACCTTTGGCAAGGATTACGAGAAGTATTATGCCAGGGCCAGGGACGAGGATAATGTAAGGTTCGTGAAATCAAGGATTCACAGCGTGGACGAGGTGAGGGAGACGGGAAATCTCATCCTTAACTATGCGGACGAAACGGGTACCATGGTGACCGAGGAGTTTGACATGGTGATCCTGTCCGTGGGCCTTGAGATCCCCCTGGAGAACCAGGCCCTTGCCCGGCGCATGGGCGTGGACCTTGACACCTACGGCTTTGCAAAGACCTCTCCCTTCAATCCCCTGGAGAGTTCACGGCCCGGGGTCTATGTGGCGGGCGTGTTCCAGGGGCCCAAGGATATTCCCTCCTCGGTCACGGAAGCGAGCGGGGCCGCCTGTGCCGCCGGCATGGAGCTTGGTCCGGCCAGGAACAGCCGCACCCGGTCGGTGGAAGTGGTGGAGGAGCGGGACGTGCTCCAGGAAGAACCCAGGATAGGTGTCTTTGTGTGCAAGTGCGGCATCAACATTGCCGGCATAGTGGATGTGGAGTTGGTGAACGAGTACGCTAAAACACTGCCTAACGTTGTATACACGGAAATGAACCTTTTTACCTGCTCCCAGGATGCCCAGGACGGGATCAAAAAGAAGATCCTGGAGGAGGGGCTCAACCGGGTGGTGGTGGCTTCCTGCACCCCAAAGACCCACGAGGGCATCTTCATGGATACCCTGGAGAAGAGCGGGCTCAACAAGTACCTGTTTGAGATGGCCAACATTAGAAACCAGGACTCCTGGATGCACTTCGATTCCCCTGAAAAGGCCACGGACAAGGCCAAGGACCTGGTTCGCATGGCCGTGGCACGGGTGGCGACCCTTACCCCCCTCCATGAAAAGCGGATTTCGGTCACGAAGAGAGCCATCGTGATCGGCGGCGGTATTGCCGGTATGACAGCGGCAAAGGGCCTTGGCGACCAAGGCTTTGACGTGGTGCTCGTGGAAAAGGAGCAGCAGCTGGGAGGTCTTGGAAACCGTCTTGTCACCACGGTGGAGGGGGCGGACATCCGGGATTATGTGGCTCAACTTGCGGAAAGGGTCGAGGCCCATGAACGGATCCAGGTGCTCAAGGAGTCCCTCATTGTCGGGTTTACGGGGTACAAGGGCAATTTCACCACAGAGGTGCTGGTGGGGCCGGGAATGTACGAGCGAAAGATCGACCACGGCGTGATGATCATTGCCACCGGGGCCGACGAGTACACCCCCGTGGAATACCTCTATCCCGAGAGCGACCGGGTGGTCACCCAGACCGAGCTCTCCCGGATGCTCGAAGAGAAGGGCGCAGGGGAGATGAACCAGGTGGTGATGATCCAGTGCGTGGGGTCCAGGAACGAGGAAAATCCCAACTGCTCCAGGGTCTGCTGCCAGGCGGCCGTGAAAAACGCCCTTACCATCAAGAAGCGCAATCCCGATACCGAGGTGTTCATCCTCTACAGGGATATGCGGATGTATGCCATGCTCGAGGAGTACTATACCGAGGCAAGGAATCTCGGAGTGCTCTTCTTCCGGTTTGACAGGGACGATCCCCCTGTGGTGGAAGAGACGGACACGGGTCTTACGGTGACGTTCACCGATCATGTCCTTGGCAGGAAGCTTGCGGTGGATGCCGATCTTCTGGCGCTTTCGGCGGGCATGACCGCCGCCGACACCGAGGAGCTCTCCTCCATTCTCAAGATCGGCCGGAACCCGGAGGGCTTTTTCATGGAGGCCCATGTGAAGCTCAGGCCCGTGGATTCGGCAACCGAAGGGGTTTTTCTTTGCGGAACGGCCCACGGTCCCAAGCTGATCAGCGAAACCATCAGCCAGGCCCTGGCCGCGGCCTCCAGGGCCACGACCTTCCTTTCCCAGGAGTATCTCACCCTTTCCGCCGTGACAGCCGAGGTGGATCCGGAGCACTGCGCCTCCTGTCTCATCTGTGTTCGCTCCTGTCCCTATGAGGTGCCGGTGATCAATGACGAGGGGGTGAGCTACATCGACGCCGCCCTTTGTCACGGGTGCGGGGTGTGCGCATCCGAATGCCCGGCCAAGACCATCAAACTGAACTGGTATGAGGACAACCAATTGCTCAGCAAGGTGGAATCCTTGCTGGAGGAGGTCGTATGATAAAGGAATTTACGCCTGTGATTCTTGCGTTCTGCTGTAACTATTGAGGGTATTCAGCCGCGGACCTGGCAGGTTCCATGAGGTTGAAGTGCCCGGCGGATTTCAGGATCATCCGTCTTCCCTGTACCGGAAAAATTGATCTGATTCATATGCTCAGGGCCTTTGAGCGGGGGGCGGACGGCGTTTACGTGGTGGGATGCATGGAGGGGGACTGCCATTTCAACACCGGCAATTTCAGGGCAAGGAAGCGGGTGGAACAGGCCGCCCGTCTCCTGGATGCCATCGGTGTCGGGGGCGAGAGGGTTCAGATGTACAATCTGTCCTCCGGCGAGGGGCCTTTGTTTGCAAAGTACGCCAATGAGATGGACCAGCGGATACGGGAGCTTGGGCCATCCCCCATCAGGGAGGCGATACGGAAACGGAAACTGGCCGCATAGGAAACGGGGTCAGGCTTGGCTTATCAGCTTATTGCCAGTCAGTCAGCCTGACGCCGTTTTAACTGCTAACAAAAAGAGGTCATCCAGATGATAATAGCCGATAAAAAGCCCATTCAAGAGATCATTGACCAGGTCAAGGATTACCAGCGGATACTTGTCCTTGGATGCAACGAGTGTGTCACCGTGTGCGAGGCCGGGGGAAAGAAGGAGGTGGAAATCCTGGCTTCCGTGCTCCGGATGCACTTTCTCAAGGAGGGACAGGAGCGGAAGATCGATGAGCGGACCCTGGAGCGCCAGTGCGACCACGAGTACCTCGAGGAGATCCGGGACGTGATCGACCAGTACGATGCCGTTCTCTCCCTTGCCTGCGGGGTGGGGGTTCAGTTTACCGCGGAAAAATACCTCTCCACGCCGGTGCTGCCCGGGGTGAATACCTGTTTTTTGGGCGCCAATGAGCAGCGGGGCATGTGGACGGAACGGTGCCAGGCCTGCGGCGAGTGCGTGCTGGCAAGGACGGCCGGCATCTGCCCTGTCTCGAGGTGCGCCAAAAGGATCATGAACGGTCCCTGCGGCGGTTCCACCAAGGGCAAGTGTGAAATCAACCCTGAGCTTGACTGCGCATGGCAGTTGATCATCGACCGGCTGAAGGCCCTTGGCCGGATGGAGGATTACGAAATCGTGGCTCCCATCAAGGATTGGTCGACTGAACGGGCAGGGGGGCCCCGGAAAGTGGTAAGGGAGGATGTTCAGGTATGAGCTTAAAAACACCGAGTAGACTGGAAAAGGTTTTGAAGCAGGGCAATCTTGCCGTGACCAGCGAGTGCGGTCCCCCCCGGGGCAGCGATCCTGCGGCCGTCACCTCAAAGGGCGCCTTGATCAAGGATCATGTGGATGCCGTCAATATCACGGACAACCAGACCTCCATGACCAGGATGAGCTCCCTTGCCGCCTGTATCCATCTCAAGCAGATGGGGATCGAACCGGTGCTCCAGATGGTGACCCGGGACCGGAACCGCATCGCCCTCCAGAGCGATATCCTGGGGGCCGCAAGTTTTGATATCCACAACATGCTTTGCCTGTCCGGGGATCACCAGAGCTTCGGGGACTGTGCCCAGGGCCAGAATGTTCACGACCTCGACTCCATGCAGCTCATTCAGACGGTCCGGCTAATGCGGGACGAGGGTAAGTTCCTTGGGGGGGATGATATCAAGCGGCCGCCGAAGATGTTTGTGGGGGCCGCGGCCAATCCCTTTGCCGATCCCTTTGAGATCCGGGTGCCAAGGCTTGCCAAAAAGGTGGCCTGCGGTGTGGAGTTCATCCAGACCCAGTGCATCTACAACCTGGACAAGTTCGAACTCTGGATGGAGGGGGTCAGGGAACGGGGGCTTGACGAGAAAGTGTTCATCATGGCCGGGATGACCCCCATGAAGTCAGCCGGGATGGCAAAGTTCATGAAAAACCGGGTGCCGGGAATGGATGTCCCGGACGAGATTATCCAGCGTCTCTCAGGGGTGCCCAAGGACAAGCAGCCCCAGGAGGGGATCGATATCTGTGTTGAGGCCATCGAGCGCCTCAGGGAGTGTAAGGGCGTGGCCGGTTTCCACATCATGGCCATCGAGTGGGAGGAGAAGGTCCCCGAGATCGTCGAACGGAGCGGACTCTATCCCAGGCCCCAGGTGTAGGTCGATTTTCAGGCCGAGGTTAACGGGTGACATTTTTTGTCAGGTTCGGGTGACAAAAAATGTCACCTTTGCCCCTGTCCCCCCATGGTGTTTTCTTTCTTGATCCTTTGAAACAGCTGTTATTTCAGATTTTTAAATCTTCACATGGCTATTGCACATTTATTGCATTGGTTGTAGACTATGTAGCCGTCATGGAGGACACGAAGCACATGAAGCGTCCATGAACTTCATGTGCTTCATGCTCTTCATGGTAAAAAAGAGTATGATTAAGCCAGGGGATCAAAGGAGACAAAATGGGTTTATCAGTCAACAGCAGCGCATCGGCACTCAAGGCATTGGGAACCAAGATGGCGGTATCCGCCAACAACGTTGCCAATGTCAATTCGGATGATTTCAAAAAGAGCCGGGCTCTTGTTACCGAAGGGGATAACGGCGGTGTCAAGGTGGATATCTCAAAGGTCGCCACCGAAGGGCCCCTTGTCACGGAAACCTTTAACAACGAAAAGGTTCAAAGGGAACTCTCCAACACGGATATTGCCGAAGAGTTTACCCAGCAGATCTTTACCCAGTACGGCTTTGAAGCCAACACCAAGACCATCCGGACCCAGGACGAGATGCTGGGAACCGTTATCGATATCATAGCTTGATTCCAATCTCCGGCCCCGGGGTCAAATGATCCCGGCGGTCCCGGTTACAGGTTTCAGGGGCAGGATCACCGTAAAGGTCGTGCCCTGGTTCTCCTGGCTCTCCACATCTATGTAGCCGTTCATGGAGTCGACGATTCCCTTGACAATGGGAAGCCCGAGGCCTGTTCCGGTTATGTACCGCGTCTTTTCGTTCTTTACCCGATAGAACCGGTCAAAGATCTTGTCCATGTATTTTGCAGGGATACCAAATCCGGTGTCCTCCACCGAGACCCTGATGTTGTTGCCGGTTACGTCGGCGTTCACCCGGATTGCTCCCCCTTCCGGGGTGTAGTTGATGGCATTGGAGATGAGGTTGCCGAACACGCTTTCCAGGGCCATGAGATCGCCTTTGATGGGCGGCATGGGGGTGTCCGGGGTTGTGACCGTCAGGGTCTGGTTCTTTGCCGTGGTTCTTGATTCCATGAACTCTCCGATGGATTTTAACAGATCGTCCACCTGGACGGGCTTGAGTTCCCTGCCTCCCATTCCAGCTTCGATCCGGGAGAGGTCCAGGAGGTCTCCGATGGTTGAAATGAGGCCGCCGGTTTTTTCCCTGGCCCGGGAGAGCATGTATTTGTCATCCTGTCCGATGGATTCCCCCACGTCGCCCATGACCATCTTGATCTGTTCATGGATGGTGGATAGGGGGGATCTCAGTTCATGTGACACCTTTGCCACAAATTCCGACTTGAGTTCCTCCAGTGCCTTCATTGTGGTGATATCCATGATGTTGACAACGGTTCCCATGCATTCCTTCCGCTCCCCGAGCACGGGTCTGCAGCGGACCAGGAGGTGGGTTTCGTTATTGATCTTGATCTCCTTTGACGGGATATCGGTATAGTCTATGTACCGTCCCCTGGAGATGTCCATTACAAGTGAGCAGAGTTCCGGGTCGGCCACATAGTCGCTGATGGGGCCGCCGGGGGGTGTTTGGGGGTCCAGGTGGAGATGGGTGTAACAGGCCTGGTTGAGAAGGACCACCCGGCCGTCGCTGCCGGTGACCAGAACTCCGTTGGGCAGGGATTCCAGGATGGTATGAATTCGGCTCTGTTCCGTGTTGAGATCCGCCAGGGTTCTCTTGCGTTCCCGCTCCATGGCTTCCCGTTCGATCTTCAGCTTCAGGGTCTCGTTGGCGCGGGTGATCAACAGGCGGAGCTGGTCCGGTTTATAGGGCTTGGGAATGAAATCGTAGGCTCCCATTTTCATGGCCTGGATGGCGGTCTCCACCGTGGCATACCCGGTGATTACGATGACGATGATTCCCAGGTCCATGGCCATGATCTCCTCCAGGACCTCCATACCGTCCATGCCGGGCATTTTCATGTCCAACAGTACAATGCCCGGCATCTCGGTTTTGAGTATTTCCAGTCCCTCTTCCCCCCGCTCGGCCAGGAACACCTCGTAGTCCATCCTCTTCAGGATGCGTTGGGCCCCCACCCTGAGGCTCAGTTCGTCATCGATTACCACTATTTTTCCGGGGTTTAGTCGTTCCACCTGCCATGCCTCCGATACATTTTTTGCTATAAAGCTCTATAGCTTTCACTGGATTCTAAATCCAATGGGGGTATCTCCCAAAGCATAATTCTCGGTCAAAAATTTAACCAATATATTATGCGCTCCTACCAAGTCTCTATCTGCCATTGACCCACCTAATTAAGCTCGGGGTCAGGCTTAGCTTATTGAGGGTGTTTTGGAAAGTCTGTCATTTTGTTGTCAATAAGCTAAGCCTGACCCCATTTGACCCCGTTTGTTCGTTTGCTTTATTTACGTGTCAAGGGCCTTGATGAATTCACCGGCCTCAACATCGATCCGTGTCCAGAGCAGGAGGGTGCGCCGCGCCGAGTGGGCAAGGGGGGTGAGCCCGTTGATGAACGGGATTCCCCTGGATCTCGCGAGTTTTTCCCAGAAGTTGTTTTTATGGCCGTAGTTCAGGTCCAGCACGAGTTCGCACTCCTTTATGTCGAGCTTCTCTATAATGGAGGCGAACTCCGGGGCCTCTTCCGGGCTTGAGGCGCTTGACGCGTTGATCACGATGTTTGCGCCACAGGGCATTGTGGCAAGATCCTTGAGGGGGACCGTCTCCCCGCCCAGGGTCGCGGTCAGGTTGTCAAGGTTCGCCTTGTAGCGGCCGGCGATCCTGACCTCCTCCGCCCTTAGCCAGTTGAGGATAAAGACCACCGCCTTGGCAGCGCCCTCGGCCCCGAAGATAAGGGCCCGTTTGCCTGCGGCATCAAAGCCTGCCTCCTCCAGGGTATCCATGAATCCGATGGCGTTGGTGTTGTATCCCTTGAGAATGTTGTCGTTCCGGGTGACCGTGTTCACGGCCTGGATGATGTTGGCTCCCTCGCTCAGAACATCCATGTGGGGAAGGACCGATTCTTTGAAGGGGTCGCCGATGTTGGCGCCGTCGATGTTGAGAACCCGCAGGGCCTCCATGGCATGGCCTATCTTTTGCGGGTAGACCTTGAACGGCACGTACATCGCCCTGATGCCAATGCGCTTCATGACCCGGGAAAACATGGCCGGCGCCTTGGACCTGAATGCCTGCTCGTCACTTACGATGGAGAAAACTTTCATGGTTTTTCCAATTAACGGGGTCAGTTGTCGTATTTTCGGGGTCAGGCTTAGCTTATTGCGATTGTTTTGGAAAACTTGTCATTATGCCGCCAATAAGCTAAGCCTGACCCCATTGGGTGTTATAGTTGGGGCAGTTGCCGTTTAGTCGGTGTCAGTTCTTGTTTTCTCGGGGACAGACTTAGCTTATTGCGACTGTTTTGGAAAACTTGCCATCATGCCGCCAATAAGCTAAGACTGACCCCATTTGCTGCATTTGCTCTGTGGGGTTATGAGACCAGGCTTTTAACGCTTTCGCTGATCTCTTCAGCCGAAGCCGGTTTGGGAAGATAATCCTCCGCTTCCATGCTCATGCCGTCGGCATGGGAGTAACGGGTGGAGCCCACGTGGTCGGCCACCGCCGTGAGCATGACAATGGGAATGTCGCGATATTTTTCGTCAGCTTTCAGTTCCGCGCAAACCTCATAGCCGTCCTTTTCAGGCATCATAACATCCAGGACAATGGCGTCATAGGAGGCTTCCTTGACTTTTTCCATGGCTTCCACACCATCATAGGCCACCTCGACCTCAAATCCTTCTTTTCTCAGGTTTGCCTGTACAATAGAAGCGAAATCAGGTTCGTCGTCAACAACAAGTATTCTTTTTTTGTCGTTCATGCTAATGTCTCCCTGGTGAAAATGGTGAATGATAAACTTTCAGCCCATACCATAAAATTAATGACAATTTAAAAGAGTGTTACCATGAAGTCCTGTTTGATTTTGCCATGAAGTCCGTTAATTATTTTTCCTTCGTTTTCTTCATGGTGGAGAATTTTATTCTATATAGATCGCACAGGCCCTGTCAACCGAAAAATCACGATATCGCCGGGTTTTCCTTATCCGGGATTTTCAGGGGGAGTTCCACGATAAACCGGGTTCCCCCCCGGCCCCTGTTCTCGGCCCGGAGCTTTCCGCCATGGCTTTCGATGATGCCATAGGCCATGCTCAGGCCGAGTCCGGTTCCTTTTCCTTGCTCCTTTGTGGTGAAAAAGGGTTCAAATATGGTTGAGATTATGACCGGATCGATCCCGGTGCCGGTGTCGGAAATTTTGATCACAGCCATGGACCGGTCCTCGGAAAGCCGGGAGCGTATCCCAAGCTCCCCTTTGCCTTCCATGGCATCCGCCGCGTTGAGGATGATGTTCATGAATACATGGTTGAGCTGCTGGCTGTCCGCAGGGATCTCCGGCAGGGTTTCGTCATAGTCTTCGATGATATTGATGTTTTGGAACAGGGACTGGTTTCTTAACAGAAATAAGGCTCTTGCTACGATTTCATTGATGTTCAAAAGCCTTACCTCCCGTTTCGTCTGCCTGGCAAATTCCAGGAGCTCCTTTACGATGGCGCTGCACCGCTCCGCATCCCGTTGAATGCTTTTCAGATCGTTTTGGGCGTCATCGGAAAGCTCGTGCTCCTCGAGCATGAGCTGGGTAAAGAGGGTGATGCCGCCCAGGGGGTTATTGAGCTGGTGGGCAACCCCTGCGGCAAGCTTTCCAAGGGAGGACATCTTTTCCGCCTGGAGCAGCTGGGTCCGGGTTTTCTCAAGTTCCGCCTCCATTCGCAAGGTTTCCGTCAGGTCGTGGAAAAAACCGATGGTCGCGATCTCCCTTTCGCCTTCGTAGACAATGGATGCGTTGAGACTGATGGGGGTGGTGCTGCCGTCTTTTTTAAGGGCACGCTGCTTGTAGGAGCGGATGATCCCTTTTCTGCCGTACCGGTCGCTCCGCATTGCCTCCATGATCACACGGGCATCTCCCTTGGGGTAGAGATCCCGGATGTTAAGGTCGTTCAGGGCGTATTCCTTTGAATAACCGGTGATTTCGGCTGCCGCCCTGTTGAAGATGAGGATCGAGCCGGTCATGTCTGCCGCAATTACCCCGTCCACGGCGCTCAGGATGAGATTTCTCAGAAAGGCATTGGAGGTGAGGCGTTTTTCATCGGACACCTGGAGTGAGGGAAGATAGAAGTCCAGCACGACAATGGCGTTGGCTGAGTTGTCCGGATCCTCCATGGGATAGGCGTAGAGGCAGGAACTGCCGTTGTCGTTGATGTGGGGATGATTGAGGGACGGCTTTTTGGTTCGCTTGACCTCGTTTACCGGACAGTGGGGGCAGGGGGTCGGGCGGTGGAAGAGCGCCCGGTAGCAGAAATCTCCTTCGATCTCCCGTGAATAATCCAGGGAGATCCCAGGAGTCACCTTGGCGGCGAGTATCCTGTAGTCGTCGGAAATGACGATGATCTGCCGCTTGAGGGTCTCAATGGCCCTGATCAGGTAATCGTTGGTATCCATGGTGGAACAACTCCTTTATCCGGATTATCTCCAGATGCGATAGCCGCGGTTTGCGACGGGATCGCTCTATCAAGGTATTGCTTGTTTCGCCTATGATAACATTGTATTGGTTGCGATATATTATCTATATGGTATATCGCCCGGGGTGTCAAGGGAGGGGTGAATAAAATTCAAAAAGCAATTTTCCTTCAGAGGATAATAGCGTAATACACTTGACTTTTGGCCTGTTATCTGGATAAAGATACCTTGGCTGATGTACTAACTACTTATTTAGGATGAAAGAGGAGCGATCAATGTCCGGCTCATAACAAGTCCATATGAGGAATCAGGAAGACCGGACCGGTCTTTTGTTTGTATTGATGCCTTTAAAAATAAGGATGACAATATTTCTGTATAACAGGAGGATCCATGATTGTTGCGGAGAGAAAACCTTTTGACGAGATCAAAAGCATGGTGTCAGGCTATAAAAAAGTCCTGACCGTCGGATGTGGCACCTGTGTCGCCGTCTGTTTGGCCGGAGGGTCAAAGGAGGTCGAGACCCTGAACGCAGAGCTGAATTTGGCTTTTGGCAAAGATAAGATCGAATTCGGAGCAGAGACCCTTGAGCGCCAGTGTGACATGGAATTCCTTGCAGAGCTTGATTCAAAGGCCGATGAGTATGATGCCTTTATCTCAATGGCATGTGGCGCCGGAATCCAGTTCCTTGCTGAACGCTTCCCCAACAAACCTGTGTTCCCGGCCGTAAATACCTCGTTCATCGGGGTAAACCTGGATGTGGGATGGTATGAGGAAAAGTGCCGGGCGTGCGGTACCTGCGTGCTGGGATTGACCGGTGGTATCTGCCCTGTTACCATGTGTGCCAAAAGCCTTTTCAACGGCCCCTGCGGCGGAACCAACCAGAAAAGCTGCGAGATCGACAAGGAACAGCCCTGTGCCTGGTATAAAATCCACGAGCGCCTCGCAGGCCAGGGCCGGCTCGATCAGATAATTGAGATCTCACCACCCAACGACTGGAGTAATCAGAAACCCAGGAAAATCATTCAGCCCGGCTATGAGGAGCGTGTCAAGGCCCTGGGCCGTTGATGTACCGGCTTTGCGAAAACACTTACTATTTTTGAGGGAGAGATCAAGATGAAATCAGGAAGTAATCTAGAAAAAATTCTTAAAGCTGGACACTTTGCCTTTACCGGGGAAGTAGGGCCACCCCGGGGCGCCAATGTCGACCACCTGCGGGAAAAGGTTTCCCATCTCAAGGGAAACGTGGATATGGCCAACATCACGGACAACCAGACCGCCATGGTCAGGATGTCAAGCTGGGCCGCATCCATGATCTGCATGGAAGAAGGGGTCGAGCCCAACTTCCAGATGGTCTGCCGGGACAGAAACAGGCTTGCCATGCAGGCCGACATCCTGGGCGCCTATGCCCACGGCATCCGGAACATGCTCTGCCTTTCCGGCGACCACCAGCAGTTTGGCGATCATCCCCAGTCCAAGGGCGTGTTTGATCTCGACTCCATGCAGCTCATCGGCATGGTGAAAAAGATGCGGGATGAGGGCAAGTTCCTGGGAGGCGCAGACATCGACGTTCCCCCGGAAATCTTTATCGGCGCCGCAGCCAACCCCTTTGCCGAGCCCTTTGAGTGGCGTGTGCATCGCCTTGCCAAAAAGGTGGCCGCTGGTGCGGATTTCATCCAGACCCAGTGCGTGTTCAACATGGAGAGAATCCGGGAGTGGGTCAAACAGGCCAATGACATGGGCTTGACCGACAAGATCGCCATTCTGCCCGGTATCACCCCCATGAAGAGCGTTGGTATGGCAAAGTACATGAAGAACAAGGTTCCTGGAATGGATGTTCCCGACGAGATCATCAAGCGCCTCCAGGGTGTTGACAAGAAAAAAGTTGCCGATGAGGGCATCAAGATCGCCTGTGAGCAAATTGAAGAGTTCAAGGAGATGAAGGGCGTTGCCGGCGTCCACCTTATGGCCATCGAGTGGGAGCACAAAGTCCCCGAGATTGCAGAGCGAGCAGGAGTATTGCCAAGACCTGAAGTTTAAAATCTATAAGGAGTTTCCAAATTGAATAGTCAAAGCGGAAAAGTTATGGTTGTCGGGGGCGGTATTGCCGGCCTCACTGCTGCATGGGAATTGGCCCGGCAGAATGTGAGTGTCGAACTTGTGGAAAAGGGCTGCTTTCTTGGCGGGCACAGCATCGGGTATACCTGTAAGGCTACGGATACCTGCCAGCAGTGCGGCGCATGCAGCGTCGAAAAAATGCTCAAGAACGTGGTGGGCGAGCCGTTGATCAACGTGCATCTTCGCACCGAGGTCGGTTCCGTGGATCGCGCCGAAGGATTCAAGGTCAGCCTGAAGAAGAGCGGCGATGACGCGGCCCAGGGCCGTATTCTCAAAGGATTTTCCAGGCACAACGCTCCCCTTTATGTCAAGGGCGAGGACGTGACCGAGGAGGCTCCGGAAGGCGCCATGGGTATCGGGGAGATGGGCAGCGAGGGCGAGATCGATGTTGACGCCGTGATCCTTGCCACCGGGTTCGCCCCCTTTGATGCCGAGGTCAAGGGCACCTATGGCTACGGAAAATGGGAAAACGTGATCACCGGTCTTGAGTTTGAGAACATCGTCCGGGAAAACGCCGGGATCGTCAGGCCTTCGGACGGGAAACGCCCCGAAAAGGTCGCCTTTATCCAGTGTGTGGGTTCCAGGGACGAGCGGCTGGGCAATCTCTGGTGCTCGGAGGTGTGCTGCCCCTATGCCATGCGCATGGCCGGTACCATCAAGCATGACAACCCTGATGCAGAGGTTTCGATCTTTTATATCGACGTTCAGAACACCGGCAAGGAGTTCCCTGTCTTCTACGAGAAGATCCGGGAGAACGTTCGATTTGTCAGAACTATTCCTGTTGATATCTATCCAATTGAAAACGACGGCCTCAAGCTGCGCCACATGGCAGAGGATGAAGGTTCTCCCTCTTTTGAAGAGTTTGACCTGGTGGTCCTTTCCGTGGGAATCATGCCGGGAGCCGACAGCAAGGCGGTTTCCGAAACCTTTGATATCCCTCTGACCGTGGATGGATTTCTCGACGATTCCGTAGACTCGGGTGTTTTTGTTGCCGGTACCGCTGCAGGGCCGGGAACCATCGCGGCCTCCATGGCGGGAGCCGGAAAAATTGCCTATGACGCCGTGAAATTTCTTGGGGGGGCCAAATGATGGCGGAAACAACTAATATGATTGATGTCACGATAAATAAGGATGTCCTGGTCATTGGAAGCGGAGCCCCGGGTGTTGAAGCGGCAGAGGCTGTTGCAGGCAAGGGGTACAAGGTGGTTTTGGTGGACGGTGCAGAGGGGCCGTCATCCGTCTCCGGCGACATCGAAGTGATGGCGAACACCAGGGTTGAAAGCCTTGCGGGCCTGACCGGCGATTTCAGAACCTGTCTTGCCAACGGCAGCGGCAGTTCCGAACGAACCTTTGGCGCCATTGTGGTCGCACCCCGGTACGGCCTTACGCCGTTGAACGAGGCCTACGGGCTTGCTCTGGATGACAAGGTCGTCTCCATGACCCGGATGGAAGAGCTCCTCGATGATCCGGCATTCAAGGAGAACCTTGCACAGGGAGAGAAAACCGTCGCCTTTCTTTCAGGATTCGGCCAGGAGGGTGATCCTGCCGCAACCGGCCGGGTGCTCGAAGCGGCCTTGGCCGTCCAGCAGCTTGGAAACTCCAGGGCATACATCTATGCCAACAACGTCAAGGTGGGCGCGCGGGGCCTCGAGCGGCTCTTCACCCAGGGACGTAATGAGGGCGTGGTCTGCTTCAAGCCCCTTGAGAAACCCGCCATCGAGCAGGGCGGCACCCTGAAGATCGTCATCAACGATCCCGTTGTCCGTGAGGATGTGGTGCTTGAGCCCGATTATATCGTTGTTGAAGAGCAGGTTGTCCCGGGCCGGGAAAACCTGGATCTTGCGGAGACCCTCAGGATCGACACCGACCTTGACGGATTCATCCCCAGCAACAATGTTCACAGGTTCCCTGCCAATTCGAACCGGGAGGGCATCTTTGTGGCCTGCCAGCCCGCAGATGCCGCCAATGTCGCCCTCAGGGTTGCAGATCTTCTCGTTGACGGGGTGTGGACCGTTGCCAAAAATGCGGCGGTTGTGGACGAAAACAAGTGTGCCATCTGTCTCACCTGTTACCGCTGCTGTCCCCATGGCGCCATCTTCTGGGAGAACGGTGTTGCAGCCATCTCTCCCGTGGCCTGCCAGGGCTGTGGTATCTGTGCCAGCGAATGCCCAATGGACGCCATCCAGATCGGCGACTTTACAGATGACTCCCTTAAGGCAGATATCGAGGGTGCCGTGGAATCCATATCCGACACACCCTCCATCGTCGCCTTCTGCTGCCAGAACTCCGCCTTTGAGGCGGGAGAGGCTGCAAAGGCGTTTGATGCCGAGCTTCCCAAGGGCTTCAGGATGGTAGAGGTCCCCTGTGCCGGTAAGGTGGATGTGGAGTTCATCATGAAAGCCTTTGTGGAGGGTGCCGACGGGGTTATGGTCGCAGCCTGCCATGAAGGAAACTGCAAGGCCGAGCGGGGAAACACCTTTGCCAAATGGCGGGTCGCCGAGGTTCAGAAGCGCCTTGAAGATATGGGCCTGAACAAGGACCGGCTCATCTTCACCACCGTTGCTTCCAACATGGCCGAGGAGTTCAGCGTCAAGATCAGGGAGTTTGCAAAACAGCTTTAAGCTGTACCTGACCAAACCGTAAAAATATGGAGCAGGCAGGGCCGGATCGGCCTTGCCTGCTCTTTTTGGTCCAAGCCGGGGTCAGGTCTACACTCTTGACACGGAACGTGTCAAGAGTGTAGACCTGACCCCGATGGGTGGACCTGACCCCGATGTTCCTTCTTTTTTAGTCTAGCATGGGAACGGTCAGGCCGCCGTCCATGAGAAAGAGGACCTTTGCGTCATCTCCCTTGGTTTCGATGGCCTTGTCCAGGGCCTCCTGGAGGGAACCGAAGGGCCGGATCAGGAGCTTTTCAATGGTCTCGGGCTCTATATCGGTCACGGCCCACATCTCGGCCCAGATGCCGATCTCCGCCATCTTGGCCGCCTTGTGGTATCCGAGCTTGTATCCCTTTTCAATGGTGTCCAGCACCTCCTGGGGGGTGTCGCAGCTGCCCAAAAGATCGGCAAAGGCCTTGCCGCCGATGCCGCACCGGCACTTGGCCACCAGGATCAGGATACCGTTTTCCTTCAGGGCAAGCTTTGCGTTGTCGATGCCCTTCTGTGCCTGGTAGAGGTCGATGTCACCGGGGAACTTGACCACGGAGACCACGATGTCGGCCTTTTCCTTGATGGGTGCTGCAAACACTTCGTTGGCCTTGTGGGTGGCCTCCATGAAGGAGCCGTGGATATCGCCGGCGGTGACGGCATAGATGCTGTGGTTCTTGTCAAGCACCGTCATGATGGAGAAGATCTCCTTTTTCACAACGGACAGGGCGTCCACCATGTCCTCGTGGACCGGGTTGCCGTCAAGGGCCAGGGCCCGGGCTTCGGGAACAAGGGCCAGCTTGTGGTTCTGCTCGATGGTGTTAAACCCCGCGATTCCCGGGAGGAAGGATTTCCTGCCGCCGGTGTAGCCTGCAAAATAGTGGGGCTCCACCGATCCGATGATGATGATCTTGTGGGCGTCGACACCGGCCTTGTTGACATACATCTCGGTTCCGTTGGAACTCTTGCCCAGGAAGACCATGTCCTCGGATTTTTTGGCGTCGTGGACAAGGATGTCGTTCTTGATCTTTTCATAGTGATCTCCGAATATCTGGAGATACTCTTCATGGCTCGGGCCCCGGTGGGCGCCCGTGGCAATGATGAACTTCACGGAAAGATGGGCGATCTGGTCGTAGATGACATCCATCACCTGTTTGGTGGGGGTGGGCCGGGTGGCGTCATTGACAATCACCAGAACATCCCTTGCGTCCGCGAGAAAATCCTTCAGGCTTGCGCTGTTGACGGGGGCGTTCAATGCCTGGTCCAGGAGCATGCCGGGCTCCTGGATCTCCACTTCATTGGCCTCGAGAAAGCTCGTCTCAAGCTTGTCGTTGATTGTTGCCGTCTGTTCTCCCTCTTTTCCGTAGGGCACCTTTATCTGCATGTTTATTTCCTTATTGGTCGTTTAAGGGTCCGAGTTTGTTCAATGTTTCCATGAACGTGTCGATGGAGGCCTGGAATCCCGCCTTGTCTCCATGGGCGATCTGCACCAGCTGGAGCCTGTCCTCATCAATATCCATCTCCTTGAGGAGCTGCCGGAGGCTTGCCACATGGGACTTTGCCTTGACATTGCCGTCGTGCTCGCAATCCCCGTCCGGGCAACAGGCCACCAGCACGCCCCAGGCGTTCTGGAGAAGCGGTTCCAGCAGAAGGGGTTTTTCCAGGCGGCCGCCGCACATGTTGATCAGGATCTTGTACTCGGGCTCCTCTGTTGTGTCCATGACCGAGGATTGAAGGTCCGGGTAATAGGACCAGTTGCAGCCGAACACGATGGCCTTGGCGTTATCCTTTTCAAGAAAGGTTCCGATCTCCCGGGAGAGGGAGGGGCGGTCCGTACCGTAGCTCAGGTTGGTGGACACGGCCTGGTTGGGACAGACATCCACGCAGATGCCGCAGCTCTGGCATTTTACCGTGTCGGTGACGATCTTGCCCTCGATGAAATCCCTTGCCTCATGGGGACAGGCCCTGACGCAGGCAAGGCAGAGGGCGCAGTCCGTGTTGGTGACGGAGGTGGTGCCGGGGGTTTCAAACTCGGTACCCTTGAAGTCCCGTTTGGCGTCCGTGATGATCTCTGTCAGGGGCACGCCGCTCGAACAGGCGGCAACGCAGCGCTGGCAGTAAAAGCAGGAGGCAAGCTTGTCGGCAATATAGGCCGACGGCTCAAGCTTTCCCGAGAGCAGCCCATAGGCCATGATCATTTTGGCCCTTGGGGCGTCGGATTCCCATCGTGTGTCTTTGAAGACCGGGCAGTGCTCGTAGCAGTAGCCGCAGCGGATACAGCTGTCCAGGTTGTTTTTCCATTTATCAAGGTGTTTTGTTTCAAACGGTCTTTTTTCCATCAGTGTGACTCCATTTACGTTCAAGGTCAGTGTCAGGCGATCGTATACCTAAGGTCGGTTGCCGTTACCCAGTCTTCATGGGCATCCATCAGCTTGCCGGGATTGAGGATGCTGTTGGGATCAAAGGCCTTTTTGATGTCCCTCATCAGGTCGAGGCTGTCGTTTTTCTCAGCCTTGAACGCCGATGCCTTTGAGATGCCGATGCCGTGTTCCGCCGAGGCGGTTCCTTTGACCGAGCGGACATATTCGTAGATCTCGGCCACCGCTGTACGGGCCGATTCCCACTGGTCCCGGCGGGTGGGCTCCATCAGGATCTTGGTGTGCATGCAGCCTGAACCGCAATGGCCGTAGGCGGTCATGATGATGTTGTTTCTCTCTGCGATTTCGTGGATCGTTCTTGCTGTTTCAGCCATTTTCGAGTAGGGAACGGCCATGTCGTCCGCAAGGGATGTGCTTGAGAGCACGTCGCTGAACTTTGAGAGGGCGGGAAAGAGTTTCTTCCTGCCAAGGAAGATCTTGGCCCGCTCTTCCGGGTCGTAACTGCTTGTGAGCCCTGTGCCGCCGTGTTTTTTGCAGAACTCCTGCATGGCGTTGATTTCATAGTCCACGGCTTCCTTGACCATGCCGTCGGCCTCGTAGAGAAGCACCGCCTCCACTTCGGGAAGACCCAGGTCCATGGTCTTATTCACGGCCTTGATGGCGACGCTGTCCACCAGTTCCAGCATGGAGGGCACGACCCCGCCTGCCATGATGTCGGCGATGGCGGCCCCCGCATCCTCGAGCCTGTCAAAGTTGGCCATGCCGAGGCACCTGAATTTCGGGATGGGCACAAAGCTCAAGGTGGCTTCCACCACCACCCCCAGGGTGCCCTCGGAGCCGACGATGAGCTTGTGGAGCTGGTAGCCCGTGGCCTCGACCCGTGTCCTTGCACCAAGGGTGACAAGGCGTCCGTCCGGCAGCACCACCTTCATGCCAAGGACGCTGTCCCGGGTGGCCCCGTATTTCACTGACCGGACCCCGCTTGCGTTGTTTCCGATCTCCCCGCCGATGGTGGCGATCCTGCTCGAGGCAGGGGTGGGGGGATAGAACACGCCAAAGGGTTTAAGGGCGTGGTTCAGGTCGTCATCCACCACTCCCGGCTGAACCCTGCAATAGACATCCGAGGGGTTGATTTCCAGGATTCGGTTCATCCGCTTCATGTCCAGGGTGATGCCGCCCTTGACCGGCACGGTCTGTCCGCACATTCCCGAGCCGCCGCCCCTGGTGACGACGGGAATTTTTTCCTGGTTCGCATAGACCATGATATCCTGGACCTGCTCCGCGTTTTCAGGTCTCACCACCACCCAGGGCCTGGCTGAATGAACCGAGGAGTCTGAACCGTAAACGTAGAGATCTGCCGGATCCGTCTTTACATTCTCTTCTCCAACAATGTTTTTAAGCCTGGGTACATCAATTTTTTCCATTACCCTTCCCCTTAATTATCTTTCACAATTATCGTGTCGTAATCTGTGGGATCAATGTGAAATTGATCATTAATATAAAAACTACTCTTTTTTAAACAAAAAACAAGTTTTTGCCAATGAAATTTCATGATTCACTTAAATGAGCCGTTAAATGTACCGTTTTTTTTATCGTCCGCCGGGGTTGAACCCCGGGGAAAAACATGGTTGAATAGAGGGAACCCATCGTTTTTACGATGGCGTAATCGCCTTATCATTGCCAAAGGAGCGTGTCTGCTTAATATCGTCTTAAATCACCTGGGTTAAATCCACGGAGGCGTCGTCAGGGGTTAGTTGTAAAATGGGTTTAATTTATTAAAACAATTTGGAGGTTTACGATGATTATTGGGATTTTAAAAGAGATCAAGGTCGCCGAGAAAAGGGTTTGCATGACGCCGGCCGGGGTAAGCGTCATGGTCGAGAACGGTCATGAACTCCTTGTGGAGAAAGGAGCGGGGGAGGGCAGCGGATACCCGGATTCAGACTACCGGGCCGCCGGCGCCACCATTGTAGACACCCCCGGGGAGATCTTTCAAAAGGCCGGAATGGTCATGCATGTAAAGGAACCCCAACCCTCTGAATACGGTCTTATCCGGGAGGATCAGATCGTATTTACCTATCTCCACCTGGCGGCGGACGAGGCCCAGACCCGTGCCCTGATCAAGAGCAGCTGCGTTGCCATCGCCTACGAAACCATTGAAAAAGCCGACGGCTCCCTTCCCTTGCTGGTTCCCATGAGTGAGGTGGCCGGCCGCATGGCAGCCCAGGAGGGAGCAAAATATCTTGAGATGCCCCAGGGGGGGATGGGTCTTCTCTTTGGCGGTGTCACCGGGGTCGAGCCCGCCACCGTGGTGGTGATCGGCGGCGGCGTGGTGGGGATCAATGCCGCCAAGATGGCCTGCGGGCTCGGGGCAAAGGTCTATATCCTCGATACCAACCTGGACCGGCTCCGTTACCTCGATGACGTGATGCCCGCCAACTGTTTTCCCGTGATGTCCAATTCGGCAGTCCTGCGGGAACTGGTGACCCGGGCCCATGTGGTGATCGGTGCAGTGCTCGTCACGGGCGCCCGGGCGCCCAAGCTGTTGACCCGGGAAATGCTTACGGTGATGCAGCCCGGGGCCGTGGTGGTGGATGTGGCCATCGACCAGGGCGGGTGCTTTGAAACCTCGAGGCCCACGACCCATGACGATCCCACCTTTGTGATCGACGGCATTGTTCATTATTGCGTGGCCAACATGCCGGGCGCCGTGGCAAGAACCTCGACCCTGGCCTTGACCAACGCAACCCTGCCCTATGCCCTGGAAATCGCCAACAAGGGATGGAAACAGGCCATGACGGAGAATTCCGAGATCCGGCCGGGGGCTAATGTCATCAAGGGCAAGGTTACCTTCAAAGCCGTGGCCGATGCCTTTGGTCTTGAATACACCTCCGTGGAGGATTTTATTCGTTAAACTTTCCGGTGCCGGACCGCTGAAAAAAAAATAAAAAACGAGGAAATAGGAAAAGCCCCTGGATGCCTAGGGGCTTTTCTTGTCTTTACTTCGGCCAAGCCATTGAAATCGCTATTGTACTTGACATGTTTGTTTTTGTGGCATACACATGATCAGTGTTCTTGTAGATAACTTATGTTAAATATAGGAAAAGGAGTTATGACTATGGAAAAAGTCGTTGATCCTCGACTGATCGAGAAGTACAAGAAAGAGGCGGTCCTGGAGCTTGCAAGGAGATCCCGCACCTCGGTTCTGGCCCATTTTTTTCTGTTTTTCTTTCTAGCTGTTACCACCCCTTTGAAGAGTGAACATCCCACACAGCTTATTGTTTTCGGGGTGCTGATAATTTTTGTGTCTTCCCTGAGAATGGTCCTTGCCAAAAGGGTTCCGGACCGATATGATTCCGCACCTGAAGTATGGAATTCAACACTGACGGTGTCAAATTACCTGTCAGGAGCCCTGTGGGGAGGATTTAGTTATATGGTGGCCCATTACTACAGAGTCGAATGGCCCTTCATGTTTACCCAGATCATCGTATGCGGCATTGCTGCAGGCTCCTCAAGTTCCCTTGCCCCGAGGGTTTCAGTCGCCCGGGGCTTTATCATGCTCATGGTGCTCCCCATTACCGTATGGGGGTTCTTTGCCGGTTCCTCCCAGGCCGTCGGGGTTTCCATTATCACTCTTTTTTCCATGCTCATGTTCATGCGGATGGCAAAGGACAACTACCTGTGGTATTGGGATAACATTAAAAACAGTGAAAAGATCTCTTTGCACACCCAAAAGATGGAGGAAGTTTTTAAGGGCGCCCATGAAAATGCCGAGAACCTCAACCGGTCGTCACAGGACCTGACCGGTTTTTCCGGTAAAATGACGGAAACCGCCTCCCAAATGAGCGGGAAACTCAAGGAGGTCCTGGGCTTTGCCGGCCAGGTGGATGAAAACTCCGGCGCCGTGGTTGCGGTCATGGGCCAGGCAACGGAAAATTTTGACAATATAGCTGCGGCGGCCCAGCAGATGACCGCCACCATTAACGAGATTGCAAAGAGCAGTGAACAGACCCGGGCGGTCACGGAAGAGGCGTTGACCCAGAGTGAAACCGCCACCGCCAAGATGGACGCGCTGGGTGATTCCGCAAGGGCCATCACGGCCATCACGGAGGCCATTGGTGATATCTCGGGGCAGATCAATTTGCTCGCCCTGAACGCCACCATCGAGGCCGCAAGGGCGGGGGAGGCCGGTAAGGGGTTTGCCGTGGTGGCAACCGAGATCAAGGAGCTGGCGGTGCAGACCGCGGGTTCCGCCGATGAGATCAAGAACCAGGTGATGGAGATTCAGCAATCGACTGCCGCCTCGTCCGCGGAGATCTCAAAGATCTCCAAGGTGGTGCTGGATGCCAACCACAGGGTGGGGTCCATTGCCGCTGCCGTGGAGGAGCAGTCTGTCGCGTTTGAAGAGGTGTCTAAAAATATTGGTGAGGTATCCTCGGGGTTTTGCGAAGTCTCGAAGATGCTGGATGAAAACAATGATAATATGAAGAGTGTTTCCCGCCATATAGCTGAGGTGGATCAGACTGCCGATGATGTAAGGGAAAATACCACCCTGGTGGATAAAAGTGCGGAAAGCCTTTTAAACCTTGCATCCAATCTGGGCAGGCTCGTGGAATCGGCTGCTTCCTGAAAAGGGCGCGGTCGGCGACGATACCTGGGGCGGGAGAGGAGAGCGGATGGAGAAGTATACAATTACCTTCCTGCCCCATGACAGGAAGATCGAGGTCGCTGATGGCGAAAATCTCATCCGGGCCGCCATGGAGGCGGGGGTTCATGTCAATGCCTCCTGCGGCGGCGAGGGTGTCTGCGGCAAGTGCAGGGTCATTATCGAACAGGGGGAGGTTGAGGAGGGGCTTTCGGAGCGGCTTTCCTCCGAGGATATAGAGAACGGGTACCGGTTGGCCTGCCTTGCCAGGGTCCGTTCAGACCTTGTGGTGAGGATTCCCGTGGAGTCGGATGTGGACGCAAGTGTCCTGAATCTCAAGGCCTCACCCCGCCATACGGCCGGGATCAGAACCTTTGACCTGAACGAGCTCAAGGAGAAAGGGCTCTTCATCCCACCCATTGAAAAGAAGTACTTGGTCCTGCCCGAGCCCACGGCCCAGGACAACATCGCCGACGTCACCCGGCTGCTCCATCATCTCAAGATGGAGCACAACGAGCACCGTCTTGTCACCGACCTCAACGTGATGCGGACCATTCCCGAGCTGTTGAGGGAGGGGGATTTCAAGGTCACGGCAACCATTGTCCGGCCGGTGCGGGAGGACGGAAAGAACCAGATCGTCCACATTGAACCCGGTGACACCACGGAAAGGAATTTTGCCGTTGCCATGGATATCGGAACCACCACCATCTATGGCGAGGTGCTCGATCTGCATTCGGGTGATGTGCTCGCAAGCTACGGTGACTTCAACGCCCAGATCAGCTACGGGGAGGATGTGATTTCACGGATCGTGTTCTCGGAAAAGGAGAACGGCCTCGAGATCCTCCAGAAAAAGGTGGTGGAGACCATCAACAAGGTCCTTGGCAAGATCATCAAAAGGGCCGGGATTTCACGGAACGAGATCACAACCATCACCCTTGCCGGCAACTCCACCATGACCCAGCTGCTCCTCAGGATCGATCCCCGGTACATCAGGCGGGCGCCCTATGTGCCGGCCTCGATTCTCTATCCCCCATTCCCGGCATCGGAGGTCGGCATTGACCTTGCCGACCACAGTATCGCTCTTGTCTATCCCGGGGCTTCAAGCTACGTGGGGGGGGATATCGTGGCGGGGGTCATGGGATCGGGCATGTACAGGACCGATAAGCTCACCCTGTTCATGGACATCGGCACCAATGCCGAGATCGTCGTGGGGAACAAGGAATGGATGGCCTGCACCGCCTGTTCGGCGGGCCCGGCCTTCGAGGGCGGGGGCGTCGCCTTCGGAATGCGGGCGGCCAAGGGAGCCATCGAGGATTTTTCCATAGATCCCGTGACCTTCGAACCCATGATCATGACCATTGGCAGTGTCAGGCCCAAGGGAATCTGCGGGTCCGGCCTCATCACCATTGCCGCGCGGCTCTTTGAGATCGGGTTGATCGACAACCGGGGAAAGTTCGACCAGACCCTTGACATCGACAGGATCCGTCAGCGGGACGGCGTGTGGGAGTATGTGCTGGTGTGGAAGGATGCCACCCAGATCGACCGGGACATCTCCATTACCGAGCCCGACATCGATAACCTGATCCGGGCCAAGGGCGCCATGTACTCGGGGGCCCAGACCCTGCTCGAGGAGGTGGGGCTCACCATCCACGACATCGAGGAGGTGATCCTCGCGGGCGGTTTCGGTTCCTACATCGACCTTGAAAAGGCCATGACCATCGGCCTTCTTCCGGAGATTGATCCCGTGCGGGTCACCTATCTCGGCAACGGTTCCCTGCTGGGAGCCAAGATGAGTTCCTTCACCAACCGCCTTAGAAGGGATGTGGCGAAGGTGGTCAAGATGATGACCAACTTTGAACTTGCCGAGACCCCCTCCTACATGGACCACTACATGGGGGCCCTTTTTCTGCCCCATACGAATCTAACCGATTTTCCGAGGCTCAAGGCAAGGCTTGCCGCAATCAAGGAGGTCAACCCATGATTGGGACGCAAGGATTTGTCAGGAGCGTCCGGCTGCCCGTGCCCGCCCTTGGAAATAACATTGCCGATGCGGAGCGCCTCAAGGCGGCCCTGAAAAAGGAACTTGACACGGACCGGGTGGTGGTGCCCCTCGGGGTTGTGAAAAATCTTCCCGGCCTTGTGAGGAAGTACGACCACCGGCTGAAGACGGTCCTGTTCCGGGAGTCCTTCGGGTGGCGGGTGGTGAGCGTCCAGGATCCTGACGGGAGCGATCCCGTCTGCGGCATTGCCCTGGACATCGGCACCACCCGGGTGGTGGCGCGTCTTATTGATCTTGAAACCGGCAAGACCCTCGGGGAGAGCGGCTTTGACAATCCCCAGATCCGGATCGCCCCGGACGTGCTGGCAAGGATTCACCATGCAAAGGAGGCCAAGGGCCTCGAGGAACTCAGGTCTTCCATCATCGATTCCGTGAATGTCCAGGCCAGGGAACTCTGTGAAGGGGCGGGCATTGGCATCGAATCGGTTTATCTCATGGCCTGTGCCGGCAACACCGCCATGACCCATCTTTTCCTCGGCATTGATCCCTCCTTCATCATCCGGGAACCCTATATTCCGGGAGTGAACATGCCCGATCCCATGGATGCCCTGTCAGTGGGGATTCAGCTCAACCCCAATGCCAGGATTTTTTTATTTCCCAACATCGGCAGCTATTTTGGCGGGGATCTCATTGCCGGAATTCTCTGCGCAGGCATTCATAAAAGGGAGGAACCCTCAATCATGGTGGATGTCGGCACCAATGCCGAGGTGGTGCTGGGAACCCGTGATTGGCTCATTGCCTGTGCCGGCGCTGCGGGCCCGGCCCTTGAAGGGGGCATGAGCAAGATGGGCATGACTGCGGGCCCCGGGGTGATCGACCGGGTGGTGATCGATCCTGATACCCGCCATATCGAGGTGCACACCATCGAAGAGAAGCCTGCCATCGGCATCTGCGGCTCGGGAATGATCGATCTTGCGGCCCAGCTCTTTCTGTCCGGCATGGTGGACATACGGGGGAAGTTTTCAAGGGAGCGGTGCGGCGACCGCCTGGTTCTAAAGGATGGCATTGCCACCTTTGAGCTGGTTTTGGCCGCCGATTCGGGAACAGGCCGGCCCATTGCCCTGAGCCAGGTGGACCTGAACTCCCTGACAAGCTCCAAGGCGGCCATGCATTCCATCCTGGAGGTGATTGTCCAGCAGACCGCGGGCATCGGGTTTGACGATCTTGAGCGGTTTTATGTGGCGGGCACCTTCGGCTCCTTTATCGATCCAAGGTCGGCCATCTCCATCGGCATGCTGCCGGACATTCCCTTGGAGAAGTTCCAGGTGCTCGGCAACTCCTCTTTGGAGGGTTCGGCCAAATTGCTCCTCGACCCGGATCTATTTGACGAGATCGCCACCATCCGGGAGAACCTCACCTATGTGGAGCTCAACGTGAACCAGGAGTTCATGAACATCTTTTCAGGGGCCAAGTTCTATCCCCACACGGAAAGATCCAGGTTTCCCTCGGTCACCATTTGGGGTCAGGCCTAGCTTATTAGCTTATTGCCGTTTTTATCCGGCGGCGTCCTGGCGTCCTCTTCCAGGGTATAAACTTAGGGGGCGTCCCGATACAAGGCCGTGATCTCCCGTTGATAGCGCTCCCTGATCCTGGCTTTCTTGAGTTTCAGGGTCGGGGTCATCAATCCGTTGTCAATGGTGAACTCCGGTACCACAATGACCTTTTTGATGCTCTCAAAGGAGGCGAGATCGCGGTTCTTCTCTTCGATCTCGCCCTGGATCAACGCCTTTACCTCCCCGGATTCCACAAGGTCTTCCATGGTTTCAAAGGGAATACCCTTCTCCCTTGCCCAGTCCGGCACGGTGTCCGGGTCCGGGGTCACCACGGCCGTCAGGAAGCGCTCTCCGTCTCCCAGGATCATCACCTGGTTGATGCAGGTGCAGGTGGCAAGAATTCCTTCGATGGGCTCGGGGGCGATGTTCTTCCCCCCTGAGGTGATGATGAGATCCTTTTTCCTGCCCGTCACCCTGAGGTTGCCGGAGCCGTCGATCTCCCCGAGATCCCCGGTCAGAAGCCACCCGTCCTTTGTCAGGGCTTTTGCAGTTTTTTCAGGCATCTTGTAGTACTCCTTCATCACGTTGCGTCCCCTGTACATGATTTCGCCGTCCCCACCTGTTTTTTGTTCAATGCCCGGTCCGGTCGGGCCCACCCATCCGAACCGGATGTCGTCAAGTCGAATGACGTTGGAAAAGGAGGTGTTTTCCGTCATGCCGATCCCCTCCAGCACCTTGATGCCGGCCGCGTGGAAAAATTTCAGGATATCGGGATTGATGGGGGCGGCCCCGCTGATGCACCAGCGTACCCGGTTGCCCAGGGCCTGATGGATCTTTTCAAACACAAGTTTTGTCGCCACCTTGTACTTGAGGCGGAGCCACGGGGAAAGGGGGCGCTTCTCAACCGTGCAATCGGTCACCTCGCGTCCGGTGGCCAGGGCCCAGTTGAAAATCTTCAGGGTCACCCCTCCCTTAGCCTCGGCATTTGCAAGGATCTTTCCGTGGATTTTCTCATAAATTCGGGGAACGCTTGCAAACCAGTGGGGCCGGGCTATTTTGATATCATCGATCACCGTTGTCATGGCCCTGGCAAAAAAGGTGGGGGTGCCGCAGAACAGGGCCATGTAAACGCAGATCCGCGCAAACACATGGGCCAGGGGCAGGAAGAGAAAGGTCTCGTCCCCCTCCCGCTTGTCCAGGGAAAGAAAGGCCGACTGGGCCGTGAAGGTGATGTTGTCATGGGTCAGGACCGCTCCCTTGGGAACCCCGGTGGTGCCCGAGGTGTAGACTATGGCTGCCATATCCGAAGGTTTCACCCCCCGGGCCCTCCCCTCAAACTCCGCGTCCGGGACTGTTGCGCCAAGACCTAAAAAATCATCAAATCCCATGACCCAGTCGTCCTCACCGGGATCGCCCTCAAAGAGAATCACCCGTTCTATCCCGGGGATTTCGTGCCTTATTTCAAGGAGCTTGTCCAGCTGGGTATTGTCCTGGGCAAAAACGATCCTTGCATCGGAATGGTTGATGATGTAGGCCGTCTCCTTTGGCGGATTGGAGTGGTAGATGCCCACGGTGGCGCAGCCCATGGCCATGGTTCCAAGATCCGCAAGCACCCATTTGCAGCAGGAGTAGCTGATGACGTTGACCTTGTCCCCCTTTTCAAGGCCCAGGGCCATGAGGGCTTTTGACACGGTTGCCACCTGGTGGCGGCATTCCTTCCAGGTAACGGTTTCAACCGTTTCACCCTTGCCGAGCCAGCGAAAGGCCGGGCCCTGGGGGAAGTTCTCCACGGTCTGTTCCAGCATTTGAAAAACATTGTTAAAGTCGACGATATCCATGGTCTCCTCCTTTAACGGGTGTTTTGAAACGATTTTTCCGTTTTTCCGGTTAGAAATGATCGGCAGGTATCTTTCGATTATTGTGCTTGTCCGGACGGGATTGTCAAGTTTTATATTGGGGTCAGGCTTAGCTTATTTCATTATTGCCCGGTTTTAATGAAATATCGGAAAAAAATATTGGAGACAGGTCCGGCTTATTGCCGATATTGCAAAGCTGCTTATGAAATAATGAAAAAAAAGTCCGTAAAGGTGCTGGCATTCCCGATGCTATGGTGATATTTTCGGAAAATCAAAAACGAAAATATAGCAACAGGAGAGATAATGGACAAGCTTAAAACGGTAAAAGCGATGATTACCGGAATGTTTAATCGAAATTATGATCTTGAGTTTGAAAGTGTTGATGATTCCGAATTTCTTCAAATCATCAAAACCGGAATGGAAAAAGTGGAAGAGGCCGATCCCGGTGTCTTTGACGAGCTTTTGGAGCACGCCGTTGAAGAATATACACAGGTCTGGTTCAGGCTTGCGAAAGAGGACAAAGTCGATTTCGATGAGCAGGAGGAGCGGAAAGAGGCGAGAAAAACCTTCCTGGAATTTTTCCATGGAGAGGAATCCTGACCTTCGCTGATTTTTGAACTATGCTTAGGGGAGCTTGAGGTTATCCAGAACGGTATCTTACCGGTCTTTGAATTCAGTGAGACTTGGCATATCCACAATCCGGTTAATATCAATTTCCCCTTGATCAATTTTGTCATTGAGCAATTCCTGGGAGCAGGGTTGGCCAAGATGTGCCTTGAGTTGTCTTTTTAAAGAATTCGGGGCTGCATCACTGCCTGATTCATCTTCAAGACTTGCACAATGTCGATTTTTCCTTCACCACTGAGTACCAAAAACATTATACGCTCCCGTTGCCGGATTCCGGGCTTTTGAGAGTAGCGATTTCATCGGCAAGTTGGGTCAATAATGTATCTTCGTAGGCTTCTCCAGGTCCCATGACGGACAGTTTCTTACGCATGGATGGAATATCGAAAATGCGTATGGCCTGGGTTTTCCCTTCCGAATCTTTGTATAGATACACAACCCCTTCAATGGCGATACTATCTTCAAGGTAGTTCAGTACCATTGGGCTGTGTGTGGTGATCAAAACCTGTGGATGGGCTTCCACCAGGGAATCCACCAGGAATTCTATCAGTTCAAGGTTGATCCCGTTTTCTATTTCGTCAAGTAACAGAAAACTTTGTTTTTTCGATAACTGGGCAAACACGGCTAACATACGAAGGAAACCGTCGGCCACATGTCTTGCTTCTGTTTCCAGAGTGCCGGTTTGGAATGTTTCATGGATTTTTAATTTTTTCGAACCCGATCGCATTGCGGAAATATCCAGACTTTTTAAATGCGGATAACACTCAGACATTTTATTTAGTATCTGTAATTGTTTTTCTTCTCCGGCCTCATATAAAAAAGCGGATAAGCGTTCTCCGCCAATACCGATGCTGTTCCCCGCCTCCCTCGTGCGTTGTCTCAGCAGTGCGGGTGATAAGAGTTCCAGCGTATGCAGTCCTTCAAAGAATTTTTTCAGTCTCAATATATTTGAAGGAAGCTGTGATTCTTTCAGCTGGGACATTAAAGAACCCTGGTATTCAAACGGAATGTCTCCTGACAGTTTAATAACAAGATCATTTGGTTTTTTACCGTTGGAATTCCAGATGGAATAGTGTCCGTCTTCCACTTTTAAAAATAGATTGTCATTCCACTTTACCCGCTCGGAAGTACAACTCAAGGTTGTACGGTTAAAGCTTGCACTCCAGATTATTTCGGCATCCATATCGGCAAGCAGCACTTCAAAATCGATATTCTGCTTGGGGCTTAATTTTGAATTGATGTCTTTTGCTTCCCAATGGCGTTTATCCAGCCAGCCTTTCAGGTCTCCCCGTACTTGCTGGGATAGAAAATCAAAGAATTGTAAAACCGTCGATTTCCCCGAACCGTTTAAGCCCACAATGCAATTGAATTTGGCAAGGGGTAATTCAAAGTTGACAAGGGATTTGAAATTGTTGACTTTTATTCGTTTGATTCTCATATGTCCGGCTCCGAAGTATCAAGGTATTTTCTCCGCTCGGATTCGGTCCAGTCGATGCGGCCCATCAGTCCATGGATGATGGCAACCTCACGGTTGTCAAGGCCTGCCCGTCCGAATATCCTTCTGAAGGTTCTCATGAGATGATCGGGGTTCTGGTGGTTGAGAAAGTCGATGTCGGTAAGGGTCTTTTTCATGTGGGCGTACATGCTGTTGAGCTCTTCCCCGGTTGCCGGGGGCTTTGATCCGGTCTTGAGGGTGGCGGTCTTTCCCAGGGCGCCGGAGATCTCGTAGAGGAATATGCCGGTGGCATGGGAGAGGTTCATGGAGGCATAGGCGTTGTCCGTGGGGATGGTGACAAAGTGCTGGCAGAGATTCAGCTCGGATGTGTAGAGCCCGTTGTCCTCCCTTCCCATGACAAGGGCGCACCGGGTCTCGTCGGCCTGGTCGGCGACTGTTTCCCCGAACCCCTGGGGGGTCAGGAAATCCTGGCGGTACTTTCCAAAGCGCCGGGTGGTGCCAAAGGCCAGGTGGCAGTCCTCGAGGGCCTCTTCCAGGGTGTCCGTGATCATGGCGTTCTCCAGGAGGGGCAGGGCGGACAGGGCCATTTTTTTGGCATCGAGGCCGTTAAAGCCTTTGCATGGGTTGACAATGCGAAGGTCTGAAAATCCAAAGTTCATCATGGCCCTGCATACAGAACCGATATTAAGGGGGCCCTGGGGCTCCACAAGGACGACAGCGAGGTTGTCAGTTTTCATTGGTGTTCCATTTATTTAAAACAAGTTCAATAACAAGGGCGTACTCGATACCAAAAACCGGCATCCCAAAGATTTCCATTCCATGGACAAAGGGTGTCGAGTCGCGCCGCTCTACAATGTTACGCCTTTCTATGCGTTGGAGTCAAGGATCAGGGTCACTGGGCCTGAGTTGGTGAGGCTCACGTCCATCATGGCGCGGAACCTGCCCGTTGCCGTGGTGATTCCCATGCCTTTGCTTGTCTCGACGAAGTGGTTGTACAGGGCCTCGGCCATTTCAGGCGGGGCCGCCTTGACAAACGAGGGGCGTCTGCCCCGGGAGCAGTCCGCCATGAGGGTGAACTGGGAGATGACCAGGAGTTCCCCTTTTATGTCCGTAAGGGACAGGTTCATCTTGCCCTTTTCATCCTCAAAGATCCGCAGTTTGGTTATTTTGTCGCAGAGTTTCTCCGCATCGGTTTCGGAATCGTTTTCTTCCACCCCCAGCAGCACTGCAAGTCCTGCCTGTATGGCTCCTGTGATCTCATCATCCACCCGGACTTCCGCCCGGGTGACCCGCTGTATAACGGCTCTCATGCTTTTTATTCCTTCCATTGATAGAGCCGGGGAAGGCTCCAGTTGGTGTCAAATCCTAATTTATGAAGGGTCTCAACGGCCCGGTCCATGTTTTTGCCGATGTCGGAAACACCGTGGGAGTCGTCCCCCGGAATGACCGGGATTTCCATTTTGCGGGCAAGTTCAAGGATGGGGGCCGTTATGTACGGTTCCCTTGCGCCCTTGAGAAGGGCCCTTAGATTGTAGTCCATGACGGCTCCCCGGGCTTTGATCAGCTCCAGGTTTCTTACGATCCGCTGCCGGATGGACGGCTGCTTCATTCTTGTTTCATAGTCTTCATCAAAGATCCGAATGAGGTCAAAGTGGCCCACAACGGCCGGATCGATGGCCCGGATCATTTCAAACTGCCGGTCAAAGTAGCGCTCGTAGAGGGCGTTGACGCCGCCGAGCCGGGCTGCCGTGTCAAGGTATTGCTCCCTTGAGAAATCAAATCCCAGGTCGTCCACATGGTGGAGGGAGCCGACGATGTAATCGGGTTTGTGCCTGGCAACCATTTCGGGCACAATGGTCTCATAGCCCGAATAGGTCTCGGTTTCAAAGGCCGTGAATATGCGGATCTCGTTTTTGTATTTCTCCTTGAGGCGGTTGCACTCCCGGATGTAGGCCTCAAAGGCGGCCAGCATATCTCCGCAATCAAGGTTCGCCTCCGCCTCGTCAGGGTATCTGAGCCGCTCCTCGTGGGCGGGCAGATGCTCGGTGATGCCGACCCAGGCAAAGCCGAGTTCAATGTAGCGGTTGATGATCTCCTCGAGCCTGTCCCTTGCGTGGAAGCAGAACCGACCGCTGTGGCCTCCGTGTATTGATACGTACGCTATGGGTTTCATGGTCTGTTGGGGTATCACCTCCTGTCCATTTAATCAAGAGGGGAATGGCGTTTTTAGAGCCGCTGGATGATGTATAAAAAGGTGGGAAGGCGGCTCAAGACCTTGAGCCGGTTGAACTCGAACACCATTTCCCTTGACGGCCGGTCAATGGTAAGGGGGGAGAGATAGATGGTTCCCTTGGGTTTATCATGGGAAAATTTTTCCCTGACAAGTCTTAAAAAGGACGGATAGTGGCCCGCCGGCAGGCGCTCGTCCATGATGAAGTTGGATGTGACCTCGATGTTGGGGTACCTGTGGTTGATGGCCTGGATGGTTTCAAAGGCCTGTTCCACCTTGGCCACGGTGATGGGTTTTCCCAGTTTGTCCAGGGTTTCCTGGTCCGCCGATTCAAGCCCGATGTTGATGTAGGTGTGGGAGAAGAGGCGGTTGAGGCGGTCAAACAGCTCGGGGCCGGTATTGAGCAGGGAGTCAACGCTGCCGAAGAGAAAGAGGTTGCTTCCGCCAAGGTTGGAGCGGTCAAGGCCCAGGATCTCCAGGGATTGTTCCGCCGCGAACACGATCAGGTCCCCCCCGGCCGCAAGGGCGTCGTGCTCCCCTAAGAACACGGAGTTGTAGTTGGCTATATCCTTATTATATAGCTTCTTGAGTGCAAGGACCTGTTGGGTGATTTCATCCCTTGTTTTCAGGGCAAAGGGCTGGTCGGTCTTGATGCGGCAGAACCTGCATTTGTAGAGGCAGCCCTGGGAGATGGTCAGGGGAATGATGTCGTAGTCCACATGCCGGGCATCCGGGGGCATGACCGTGACCCTTCCGCCGGATATTTCAAACAGCCGTCGGGCGCGTTTTACCAGGATTCCGGGGGTGTTGGCGCAGGCCTGTTCCAGAAATCGGCCCACCGGGGAGGGCGCCCCGTTTACCGACTCCCTGATTTCGAGCAGGGTTTGGTGCCAGGCGTCGGTAAGGTGCTTTACGGCGGGTTCCTTAAAGGGTTTGCCCCCGATGATGGCGTTTGTCGGGTATTGGAGGTTGGGCAGGTAATACTCTCCGGTGGCTTCGAACACACCGGCATATCCCCCGTTGGAGTAGTATACCCAGTCGTCGCCCCGGGTGTGCTTGAGCCATTCGTTGGGGTGGATCCACTGGCGGGTCCTGCCGACGGCCCGGATGATCTCCTGGTTGAGATTGAAGTGCAGGATCGCATCCCGGGTTCTTATTTCCGAGTAGACCCCGTACCGGACGGGATAGCTGATCTTGGTGTAGCTGTCCTCTCCCTTTTTATACAGGGTTATCAACGTATCCTTGTTGCCATGGGTCTCAGTCATTGGGAAAACCTATCCCTGGAATAACAAGAAGTCAAGGGGAATATCAGGGGGGGCGGACAGGGGAAAAGCCGCCGGGAAGGGCCAATGCCATGGGGGTCCGATTTAGTGTTTTTTTCTTGAAAAATATTGGTATTGCTGTATTCTGACATACTCAAGAACGTCTTTTTTTATGTTAAAAAAACAACCATGATAGGAATCTATTTATGAACTGGGATTGGGATAAGCTCAGAGAGAAACAGGAAAAGTACGAGCAGAGTCAGAGCGGCGGCGGCATACCAAAGCCTCCCCAGGTGGATGATGTTCTGAATAAATTTAAACATTTCAGGTTCCCCGGCGGGATACTTCTGATTGTCGTCCTTTTCTTCCTTTTTTTTGGAAGTTCCATGTTTTTCACCGTGGGAGTGGACGAAGTCGGCGTGATCCAGCGGTTCGGCAAGTATGACCGCATCGGTCAGCCGGGTTTGAATTTCAAGATGCCCTCGGGCATAGAACGTGTAACAAAGGTCAAGATCAAGCGAATCTATAAGGAGGAGTTCGGTTTCAGGACAAAGAGCTTCAGCAACTCAAGGTTCTCCAACGACAACGAGGATATGGGGGCGGCCCTGATGCTCACCGGCGATCTCAATGTCGCCGTGGTGCCCTGGATCGTGCAGTACAGGATCTCTGATCCCTATATGTACCTGTTCAAGGTCAAGGATGTGAATTCCATCCTCAGGGACATGGCCGAGGCAACCATGCGGACCGTGGTGGGTGACCGGAGCATCAACGAGGTGATCTCCAAGCGTGAAGAAATTGCCATCGCAGCCAAGGAACGGCTCCAGGAGGAGTTGAAACAGGCTGAAACAGGTATCCACATCGTGACCATCGAGATGAAGAAAACCAATGTGCCGGAGCCGGTGCAGCCCTCTTTTAATGAGGTCAACGAGGCGGTTCAGGAGAAGGAACAGCTCATCTACAAGGCAAGGGAGGAGTTGAACAAGGCGATTCCCGCTGCCAGGGGTGAGGCAAGGCGGGTGGTCAAGGATGCCGAAGGATATGCCCTGGACCGGGTTAACCGCGCCGAGGGTGACGTGGCAAGGTTTAACTCTGTTTATAAGGAGTATGTCAAGGCAAAGGATGTCACGGAAAAGCGTCTTTATCTCGAAGCCATGGCCGAGGTCCTGCCGAAGCTTGGACAGAAATATGTTGTTGATTCGGAGCAGTCGAACCTGCTTCCTCTGCTCAATATGGGCGGTGGGGGGACGCTTAACGATGGACTCAAGGGAAATGGTGGCAGAAAATGATGAAGTTTAAAGGAGTCGTTGTAGGAGTGGTGGCCCTGGCCGCCGTTGTCCTGTTTGCTTCGGCCTATATTGTTGACGAGACAGAGCAGGTGGTGGTCACCCAGTTTGGAAAAGTGGTTGGCAAACCCGTGACGGAGCCGGGGCTGAATTTCAAGATCCCCTTTGCTCAGACAGCCACCTATTTCCCGAAAAACCTCCAGGAGTGGGACGGAGATCCGGGGCAGGTTCCCACCAAGGACAAGACCTTTATCTGGGTTGACACCTTTGCCAGGTGGAAGATCGTAGATCCCGTGAAATATTTCCAGACCGTGAACAATATGGTGAGCGCCCTGGGACGCCTGGATGATATTATCGATCCGGCCATGCGGAACTTCCTGACCTCCTATCGCTTGATCGAGAGCGTCAGGAACAGTGACCGGCCCATGGATACCTATGATGCCCTCAGCGGAGCGGATGGGGAGAAACACTCCCAGTATAAGATCAAGGTGGGCCGAAGCGAAATCACCCGGCGGATCCTGGAGCAGGCCCAGCCCAAGCTTGAGCCCTTCGGCATCGAGCTTGTGGATGTTAAGATCAAGCGTATCAACTATGTTGAAAAGGTAAGAAAAGCGGTTTACGGTCGAATGATTGCCGAGCGAAGGCAGATCGCGGAAAAGTTTCGTTCGGAAGGCCGGGGTGAGGCCAGCAACATAAGGGGTGACAAGGAGAAGGAGTTGCAGCTGATAAGGTCCGAGGCTTACAAGTCTGCCCAGGAGATCAAGGGTACGGCGGATGCCGAGGCCACCGAGATCTATGCATCGGGATACGGGGTTGACCCTGAATTCTATTCCTTTGTCAGGACGCTCGATGTGTACAAGAAGGCCCTCGATAAGTCGAGTACCCTTGTCCTTTCAACGGATTCAGAGTTTATGAAGTATTTCAAGTCGATTAAAAAATAACTAAAAAATGAATACGGGGTTGTGAAACCATTCGGTCTCACAACCCCGCAATTCATATCTCAAAAACTCACTTATTTCCCCTTACGTCTCTGGTGCCTTGTTCTTGCAAGGAGTTTTCTGTGTTTATGTTTTCTCATCTTTTTTCTTCTTTTCTTAATAACACTACCCAAAAAGATCACCTCCTTTATAAGGATTATTATACAGTATTTTTGTAATCTGTTAATCGCTATACATAACATATAGATTTGGAATCTGTCCATTCTTTTTTATTCAAGGAGTCTTTGGGATGAATCAATGTCCGGTGTTTGATGAAGGGCAGCTCAAAGAGGTCGACGATGCCGTCTGTCTTGCCGAAGAGCTTGTGAGCAACTATTTTAAGATGTCATCGGCCCAGTGGCTGCGGAGCCGCTACGATGTCAGGACGGTAAAGGATCTGTCGGACCATGAACAGGTAACAGGGCCTTTTGCCCAAGTGGTGGGGTATGAGGCACGGAAAAAAAATGGGACCCTGGGGTCCTCTTCTTTTAATTTTTATAAGATCTGCCTCCAGGATCCCGCCATCCTTAAGGCCCTGGAACGGAAACAGGGGCTCCGGCTGTTTCCGTTCATGCTGTATGTCGTGGTTCACGAGCTTGTTCATATTGTCAGGTTTGCCAGGTTTCAGCAGATCTATGAAGCCTCGTCCACCCATGAAACCGCCATGGAAGAGGAGCGGCGGGTCCATGACCTGACCTGGAAGATCCTGAACCGTGTTCGGCTTGACGGGGTTGCCCCCGTGCTTGATTATTACCGGGAGTGGCGGGCGGAACCGGGTTTTGACAAACTGATCTAAATTTTGCGTCTTCTCCTTGACAAGGAATAAAGACTGACTATTTTATCATTGTTTTTGAGACGCACGAACACCCAAACAGTGGAGAACAGATTAAAATGCCGATTTATGAGTATGAATGCACAAACTGCGGAAGGGTCGAAGAGGCTTTTCAGAAGATCTCGGAGGAGCCTCTTACAACCTGCAGCCATTGCCGGGGAAAGCTGCATAAGCTCATTTCCCACAGTTCATTTCATTTAAAAGGTTCAGGCTGGTATGTCACCGATTACGGTGGGTCAAAATCCAGCGGAGGGTCTTCCTCCAAACCCAAGGAGAGTTCCGCGAAAACCTGCGAAGCCTCCAAGCCAGCTGCAAAAAAGGACGAGTAACTCCTTCTGCCTATCCGGAGTTGCGATATCATAATAAGCTAAACTTGTAACAATTTAAAAATAAAAGGAGAATTAGATCATGGGTTTAAGACCATTGCAGGACAGGATTCTTGTTGAGCGCGTTGAGGAGAACGAGAAGACAAAAGGCGGTATCATCATCCCCGATACGGCAAAAGAGAAACCTGCCGAGGGTAAGGTTGTTGCCGCAGGAAACGGCCGTGTGGGCGAAGACGGAAAACTCATCCCCATGGACCTCAAGGTCGGAGACAGAATTCTTTTCAGCAAATACGGCGGTACCGAGGTGAAAATCGAAGGTGCTGACTACCTGATCATGCGTCAGGATGATGTACTGGGCGTAATTGAGTAAGCTGCCCGTCAACAGCGAATTGATACCGAAAAAAATACAAATTACATATACGGAGGAAATATAGATGGCTAAAGAGATTAAATACGCTGCCAAAGCCCGTGAGGCAATGCTCAAGGGTGTACAGACACTTGCAGATGCTGTTGTTGTAACACTCGGACCCAAGGGACGAAACGTTGTTATCGAGAAATCCTGGGGATCCCCCAACGTTACAAAAGATGGTGTTACCGTAGCAAAAGAGATCGATCTCGATGATAAATTCGAGAACATGGGAGCCCAGATGGTAAAAGAGGTTTCCAGCAAGACCAGTGACATGGCTGGTGACGGTACAACCACTGCAACCGTTCTCGCAAGGGCCATCTACGAAGAGGGACAGAAGCTTGTCGTTGCAGGCAACAATCCCATGGGCATCAAGAGGGGAATCGACCTTGCTGTTGCAAAGATCGTTGCCGAGCTCGAGAACATCAGCAAGCCCACCAAGGATCAGAAAGAGATTGCACAGATCGGTACCATCTCTGCCAACAGCGATGAGACCATCGGTAATATCATTGCCGAGGCCATGAGCAAGGTTGGTAAAGAGGGTGTCATCACCGTTGAAGAAGCCAAATCAATGGATACCACCCTGGATGTTGTCGAGGGTATGCAGTTTGATCGCGGCTATCTTTCTCCCTACTTTGCAACCAACGCTGAGAAGATGGTTGCCGAGCTTGACACTCCCTTTATCCTCATCTGCGACAAGAAGATCTCCAGCATGAAAGACCTTCTCCCGGTCCTCGAAGAGGTTGCCAAAATGGGCAAGCCCCTCGTTATTATTGCCGAGGATATCGAAGGCGAAGCCCTTGCTACTCTCGTTGTCAACAAGATCCGCGGTACCTTGAATGTTGCCGCTGTCAAGGCTCCCGGTTTTGGTGACAGAAGAAAGGCCATGCTCGAGGATCTCGCCATTCTCACCGGTGGACAGGTTGTTTCCGAAGAGGTTGGTCTCAAGCTTGAGAATGTCGGCGTAAACGATCTTGGCCAGGCCAAATCCATTGTCATTGACAAGGATAACACCACCATCGTTGACGGTGCCGGTGCCCGTGAAGACCTCGAGGGTCGGGTGAAAATGATCCGTGCCCAGGTTGAGGAGACTTCTTCAGACTACGACAGGGAGAAACTCCAGGAGCGCCTTGCAAAACTGATCGGCGGCGTTGCCGTTATCAGCGTTGGTGCTGCCACTGAGACCGAGATGAAAGAGAAGAAAGCAAGGGTTGAGGATGCGCTTAACGCAACCCGTGCAGCCGTTGAGGAGGGTGTTGTTCCCGGCGGTGGCGTTGCTCTCGTTCGCAGCATCTCCGTTATTGAGGGTCTTGGCGGAGACGAAGAGGAGAAACTCGGCGCCAAGGTTGTTGCCAGGGCCATCGAGGAGCCCCTCCGTCAGATCGCAAACAACGCAGGTGTTGAGGGTTCCGTCGTTATCAACGCCGTTAAAGAGGGCGAGGGTTCCTTTGGTTACAATGCAAGGACCGATACCTATGAGGACCTCATTGAAGCCGGTGTTATCGATCCTAAAAAGGTTGTTCGTTATGCACTCCAGAATGCGGCAAGCGTTGCTTCCGTTATGCTGACAACAGAGGCGATGATCGCTGACAAGCCGGAAGATTCTGATGCCGGCGGAATGCCCGGCGGCGGAATGCCCGGCGGCATGGGCGGCATGGGCGGCATGGGCGGCATGATGTAAATCTGTCTCCAAAGCGGGGTCAGGCTTAGAGCGGGGTCAGGCTTAGCCTGACCCCTGAAAGTCTGATCCCCCTGAAAGCGTTAGTCCTGCCCCTGCACACCCCCCTTGTGCAGGGGCTTTTTTTATGGAATACTTGACATGGGGGGCTTGCTCGTATAGCTTACTTACGTTGTCGTAACCGGGATACACGTCTGTTCCCGCAAAAAAAAATGATTGATTACTAATAGATAGATGCGGATGTTTATATGACCCCCGAAACAAGTGGACTTTTTCATATGTTGAGCAATGCAGGCCCGGTGGTCAAGCTTGTGCTCCTGTTGCTCTTCTTTTTTTCCATCACCTCCTGGGCCATCATATTCATCAAATTCAGGTATATCAAAAAGGCCTACCGGGAATCCGTTGATTTTACCGATCTCTTCTGGCAGTGCCGGAATCTTTCCGATGCCTTTGCCAAGGCCAGGGTTTTGAAATCGAGTCCGGTTGCCAGGGTTTTTGTGGCCGGATACCTGGAGATGAAAAAAGCTTCCGAACTCAACCACGGACCTGAAGGGCCGGATCAGCGGGCGTCCGATTACAACTTTTTGGGGCTCGGAAGCGTAAAACGGGCCCTGAGGCGGTCCATCAACGTTGAGGTGAGACGCCTTTCCCAGCTGGTGCCTTTTCTTGCCACCGCCGGCAACACGGCTCCTTTTATCGGGCTGTTCGGCACGGTATGGGGCATCATGAACACCTTCCATGGGATCGGTACCGTGGGCTCGGCAAGCCTTGCCGTGGTTGCGCCCGGTATCTCGGAGGCCCTTGTTGCAACAGCCGCCGGCCTTGCAGTTGCCATTCCTTCGGTAATGGCTTATAATTATTTTGTCGACAGGATCCGGGTGCTTGATTCGGAACTCCAGAGCTTTGTCGCGGATCTGTTGAATATCATCGAACGGGATATCCAGAAACAGAGGGGGGCGTGATGCAGTCGGGTTTTGGCAATGACCAGCTTATGAGCGAAATCAATGTGACGCCTTTTGTCGACGTGATGCTGGTTCTGTTGATCATCTTTATGGTGACGGCCCCGATGATGGTTCAGGGTGTGGATGTGAACCTGCCCCAGGCAAGTTCCGCTTCCCTTGATACGGAAGAGGAGCATCTGGTGATTTCCGTGAAAAAGGACGGCCGGGTTTTTATCAATGACCAGGCCGTGGGGGTTGCCACCCTGACCCAGAAGCTTGAGGCGATTTTGAGGAACGTGGAGAAACGGGAGGTCTTCCTGCGGGCGGACAAGGACGTTCCCTACGGCGTTGTCGTCAATGTCATGACACGGGTGAAGCAGGCCGGCGTAGAAAGCATGGGCATGATCACCCTTCCTGCGGAAGCTGACTCCTGATTGGTTAAAATGGATGCTTCTTACCTATCAAATCGCTCCAGGGGAACCCTCGGGGACGATCAGGGCTGCAATGGCGGCTACGGGATCGCCTTGTACGTTTTTTCCCTTGTCCTGCACCTTGTTTTTCTCCTAGGGCTTTTCTTTTACCAGGATATGTCACCCCGGCGGGTGATGCCGCCTTCAATAAAGGTGGATCTCGTATCCCTGGATCTTCCCGGGCCGTCGGAATCCTCGCAGGCGTCGGCGGTTGAGCCTGTTGCAAAAGAGCGGAAGGCCCCCGAGCCTGCGCCCGAGCCTGTCCCGGCACCGGTCAAGCCTGTTGTGGAGAAGGCGCCGGTTGTGAAAAAAACCGTACGGGTCATAAAGCCCGAGGCACCGCCAAAAGCAAAAGCAAAACCAAAACCGGGCAAGAAAAAGCGGGCGTTGAAGAAAAAAACCTACCGTGCCGACAAGGTTCTTTCCAGTGCCCGGAAAACAATGGAAAAAAACATTGCCCAAAGCGCTGAGAAGAAGGCTCAGGACGCCCTTGGCAAGGCTTTTTCACGGCTTGCAAAAGAGGTGGAAAAAAAGGGCGGTTCACGTCCCCTTGCCAATGTTTCCGGTTCCGGAGCCAAGGGCGATAGAAGCGATTATACCGCCATCGACCTGTACAACCTGGAACTTATGTACAGGATTCGTCAGAACTGGGCATTCAGCGAGCGGCTGGCCAAGGCTGATAAGGCCCTTGAGGCCAGGGTGCTGATCAAGATATTGAAAAACGGTCAGATCCGGGATGTCTGGTTTGAAACCCGTTCCGGAAATCATTACCTGGATGAATCCGCCCTGAAAGCCGTCAAAAAATCGAGTCCCTTGCCGCCGCTGCCAAAGGGGTATACTTCCTATGAAATCGGCCTTAAATTCACACCGTCCGGACTGAAATAGATACGCCTATGTTTGGAAACAGAAAAATATTACTTTGCACTGTCGTGGTCCTGCTGCTTGCCGGGGGTGTTTTTCCCCGTTTTGCCGCCGCCCAGCACGCCTATATTAACATCAGCGATCCCTTTCTCAGGAAGAGTCCCGTGGCCGTCCCGGACTTCAAGGTCCTTGGGGGGCAAGACACTGCTGCAAGGCTTGGCCGGGAAGCCAGGACCATCCTTGCCGATGCTCTTGAGTTCACCGGATACATCAAGGCGCTGGACAGGGTCTCCTATATTGAACAGCCGGCCGTGACCGGGATCTCACGGGCCGAGGTCAATTTTAAAAACTGGACCGTGGTGGGGGCTGAGCTTCTGGTGACCGGCGGAATTTTCACATCCGGCGATGGGGTGCAGCTCAAGCTGAGGCTCTTTGACACCTTTACCGAACGGCTGCTTGTGGGTAAGGTCTATTCGGGAAGCGCCGGGGATATCCGGCGGATGGTGCATCGCTTCTGTAGTGAAATTTCCCTTCATCTCACCGGAAAACGGGGGATCTTTTCAAGCAGGCTTGCTTTTGTATCCACCCTGGGAAAGAACAAGGAGATCTTTGTCTGCGATTTTGACGGGTACCGCCCGCGGCAGGTGACCCGCCTCAACAGCATCACCCTGTCTCCCTCCTGGTCCTCGGACGGTCGATATCTTGCATACACCTCTTATGTGAATGGAAATCCAGATCTTTACATAAAAAATCTGAAGCAGAAACAGGGAACCTCGGTTCGGCTCAAGGGGGTAAACATCACTCCTGACTGGGTTCCGGGCCAGTTTGCCCTGGCTGCCACCTTGAGTTACGCAGGGGACCAGGAAATTTATTTGTTGACCGGAAAAGGGAAAATTATTAAGAGATTAACTATGAGTTGGGGGATTGACGTTTCCCCCGAGTTTTCACCAGATGGGAAAAAGATCGCCTTTGTGTCCAAAAGGGCAGGGACCCCTCAGATTTATATCAAGGATTTGGAGACGGAAACGGTTCGGCGCCTCACCTTTCAGGGGCGTTACAATACCTCTCCAGCCTGGTCGCCGGACGGAGATAAAATTGCCTATGTCGGTGTCGTCAAGGGGGAAATCAACATATATATGATTGGGATTGACGGAACCGGCCCGGTTCAGTTGACCCGCGACGCCGGAGACAATGAAGATCCTTCATGGGCTCCGGACGGCAGTCTGATAACCTTCACCTCCACCCGTGAGGGGGTGTCAAGAATTTATGTGATGACTGCAACCGGCGGGGAGCAGCGGCGTCTTCTCCTGATGGAGGGAGCCCAGACCGATTCGGAATGGTCCCAGGGAAATGAGAACAATTGAGTGTGAATAAATCTAAATTGATCAAAGGAGGAGAGATGAAGAAACGACTATTGATGAACCTGACAGCGGCCCTCATGGTATCGGGCCTTGTGTTCACCTTTTCCTGTGCGAAAAAACAAGTGGTTTCAGAGCCGCCCACCGGGGTGACCGTTGACCAGGCTGCAGAGGAGGAAGCTGCCGCGGCGGCGGCAAGGGCCGAGGAGCTCGCAAAGCAGAGGGCCATGGAAGAGGCCCGGCTGAAGGCGGAGTCCCTGAAGGAAGCCCAGATGAAAGAAGCCGAGGTTGCTATGAAGGCTGCGGCTGCGAGAGAATTCCAGAGCCAGGATATTTATTATGGTTTCGACAGCTCGGAGCTGACCCCCAGGTCCAAGAGCCTGTTAAAGGAGAAGGCGGACTGGATCGAGCAGAATCCAACGGTTCTGGTTACCATCGAAGGACATTGCGATGACCGGGGAACCACGGAATACAACCTTGCCCTGGGAGAAAGGCGGGCGCTTTCCGCCAAAAAGTTCCTGGTCAATCTTGGTATCCCGGAGTCCCGCCTGAGAACCATCAGCTACGGGGAGGAGCGTCCCTTTGACACCGCAGCCACCGAGGAAGCCTGGGCCAAGAACAGGCGTGCCCATTTCGTTATCAAATAGATGAGTGAATTTCCACGACCTTCAGGCGCAGCAGCCGCTTCAAGTGGCAGCTGCGCCTGATTCGTCCCTGGAATCTGTCTTTGGAGTGTTACCATGAGAAAATTATCCTTTCTTGCCCTTTGCCCACTGGCTTTGTTTTTGGTTTCAGGCTGCGTAACCACCCAGGATTTTTCCATGCTTGAGAACAGGGTTGCAGCCCTGGAGATGGATAATGCGCGCCGGATAAGCAAGGAAAAACAGCAGCGTAAGGAGATCGCCATTGCCGTCAACCGGGTTGAATCCGGGCTTCAAAAGAGCGGAAAATCCTACCGGGAAGGTTATGCCGAGTTAAAAAGTCTTGTTGAGGAGCTGAAGCACGAGAACCGCCAGCTGCTGGGGCGGCTGGAAGAGTCCGAGTACCGGGTTGAACAGTTGGGGAAGCAAGCGGCCGATCAAAGCGGGAGCGATTTTGCCAGGCTTGATACCGCTGTGTCTAAAAATTTCCAGCGGCTTACGGTCCTTGAACAATACATGGGGCTTGAACCCTCGGACGGGGAAGCCGCCCCGGTCAAGGGCGGGGAGACCGCCCCGGCCGACATGGGGGAAAAGGGGCTCTATGCCCGGTCCAAGGGTTTTCTGGACCAGGAAGAGTATGACCGTGCCCGGAAGGGGTTCGAGCAGTTTCTGAAGCGCTACCCGGAATCGGAAAACGCGGACAACGCAAGGTTCTGGATTGCAGACAGCTATTACCGGGAAAAGTGGTATGAGAAGGCGATCCTCGAGTACCAGAAGGTGGTCGAGAATTACGCCAAGGGAAACAAGGTTGCCGCCGCCCTGTTGAAGCAGGGGTATGCATTTGCGAACCTTGGTGAAAAAGCCAATGCGCGGCTGATACTCAAAGAACTCGTCAAAAAGTACCCCGGCACCAACGAAGCAAAGATAGCGGCCAAAAAGCTCAAGACCCTTAAATGACGAGTCTCATTCCATGGTAAAAGTTGTTGGTATCGACCCGGGCCTTGCCGGCACCGGGATTGGCGTGATCGAGGGGGAGAACGCACGGGTCGCCGGTTATTCCTTCGGCAGTATTGCCACGGATAAGAGCGACCCCACCTATCTTCGCCTTAACACCATCTACACGAAAGTTCATGACTTCCTCTGCCATCAAAAGCCGGACCTGGTGGTGATCGAGGATATCTTCTCCCTTGAAAAATATCCAGGATCGGGTATTATGCTCGGAAAAGTTTCAGGCGTCCTCCTTGTTGCTGCGTTCAAGGCCGGGGCAAAAGTTGAAGAGTTGTCCGTTCGAGGGGCCAAAAAAGTGGTCACAGGGTCGGGCCGTGCAGACAAACATCAGGTGGAGAGATCCGTGAGAAATATATTGAAACATTCCGACCCCATCAGGCCCTTTCATGCGTCCGATGCCCTTGCCCTGGCCCTTGCCGGGTTTTATCGCAGGGAGCGGATATTATGATCGGTTACCTTGAGGGGCGGGTGCTGAAGCTTGAGAACGATAGCATCCTTCTTGTGGCAAACCAGGTGGGCTATGAGGTCCTGCTGCCGGCAACGGTTGTTGCCACAGTGCAGGGCAAGCTGGCGGACGGGGATATCAGCCTTTATATCTATTATAATCAGACCGAGCGTCAGCCGAAACCGGTGCTCATCGGATTTGATTCAGAGGAGGAAAAGGCCTTTTTTCAGCTTTTCATCTCCGTGGACGCCATCGGTCCCCTGAAGGCGGCCAAAGCCATGGAACATCCGGTATCAGCCATTGCCAGGGCCATTGAAACCAAGGACGTCGCCTTTCTTTCCACCCTCAAGGGGATCGGGAAGCGAACGGCCCAGAAGATCGTCGCAGCCCTCCACGGCAAGGCCGTGCCCTTTCTCGGAGAAGGTGAAAGCGTTGATACGGCTCCAAGGAGTTTGAAAACTCCGGGGAAATCCGTTTCCATTCAGGTGGTGATAGATCAGGTCGTGGGTGTTCTGACAAGCAAGCTCGGCCACACCACCGGGGCGGCCAAGGCCATGGTTGCCGATGCCCTGGAACGCAATCCGGAAATCACCACGCCCGAAGCACTGTTCGACGAGGTGTATAAGGGAGATAACCCCTGATGAGTGACGGAATTCTTTCGTTTTCTTCAAAAGACGAAAAAAACAGCGAGGAGCTGATATCTTCCCGGGAGCAACCCTTGGATACGGAGTCCGAGGTCGTATCCCTCAGGCCGGAGAGCTTTGATGACTATGTGGGCCAGGCCGATACGGTGGAGACTCTCAAGATTGCCATCCAGGCGGCAAAGATGCGGGGGGAATCCCTGGATCATGTGCTGCTCCACGGTCCTCCCGGCCTTGGAAAGACCACCATTTCCCACATCATCGCCAATGAAATGGGAGGGGGGCTTACCATCACCTCCGGACCCGCCCTGGAAAAGGGGGGGGATCTCATCGGCATGCTCACCAACCTGGGCACCGGGGATATTCTTTTCATCGACGAGATCCACAGGCTTCCTAAAACCGTGGAGGAGTTCCTCTATCCGGCCATGGAGGATTTTGCCGTGGATTTTGTCTTTGACACGGGGCTCAATGCCAGGAGCCACCGTTACCAGCTGAAGCGGTTTGTCCTTGTGGGGGCGACCACCCGGGTGGGACTGCTCTCTTCTCCGTTGCGGGACCGGTTCGGCATTTTCAGGAGCCTGGATTTTTACACGGATGAAGAGCTTGTCACCATTGTCAAGCGGTCGGGCGCCCTTTTAGGGATTGCCATGGACGATGACGCCGCCCTTGAGCTGGCAAAACGGTCCAGGGGCACACCCAGGATTGCCAACCGGCTCTTGAAACGTGTCCGTGACTACTCCATGGTTCGTTCCGGGGGAGAGGTCACCCGGAACAGTGTGGAGGCGGCCCTGAACCTTGAGGGGATCGATTCCAAGGGCCTCACCGTGTTGGACCGGAATTACCTGAAGACAATTATCGAATTTTACAAGGGCGGCCCCGTTGGCATCGAGGCGGTGTCGGCAACCCTCCAGGAAGAAACCGATACCCTGGTGGATGTGGTGGAACCATATTTGCTGAAGATCGGCATGGTGATGCGCACCTCGGCCGGTCGCAAGGCTTCGGCTGAAGCCTACGAACATCTTGGCATTAACTATCAGATGGAGTTGTTTTAAGAATTGAAGGCGTGTTTTGGAAGGGCGGCAGGGATCTGCCTTGTTCTGGTAGGAGTGTTGCTTGGGGGTAACAATACTGCAAATACGGCGTTTGCAGCGGTGGATAAGCCTGGTGATGCGGCCCAGCGGCCCGAGGCCCTGGTTCTTTTACCCATGAATATCAATGCCGTTCTGGTGGAAAAGAGTTCCCAGCAGGTGTTTCTTTATTCGTCAAACAGTGGGGGGGTATATGAACGCTTCAGGATTCCGTGTTCCACCGGCGCTGCTGCGGGAAATAAATTCAAGTCCGGGGATAAAAAAACACCGGAAGGGGTCTATTTCCTGACCGATGAGTATGAGGACCGCTATCTGTCCCCGGTTTACGGTAAAAAGGCGTTTCCCACGGATTACCCCAATTTTCTTGATCGCCAGGAGGGAAAGGGCGGATACGCCATCTGGCTCCACGGAACCAACAAGCAATTGAAACCCATGGATTCCAACGGTTGCGTCGCCATGAAGGATAAGGACATCCTTCGGCTTGCCGAGTATATTTCCCCTGGGACGACGCCGGTGGTCATGGTGGACAGCATCTCCTTTGCCGCGCCTGAAAATATCGACCGGGAGCGCCGGGCCCTGCTTTCATTCGCCTCAACCTGGGGGCGGGCCATTGGAAACGGGACATACCAGGAGTATCTTTCCCTGTACGATCCCGCTTATCTTCCGAATATCCAATGGTGGAATCAGTGGTGGAAGCTGAGAAGCCAAGCTGCCGGGGAAGGCCTTAAATTTCGGATCTCAATGGATTCCCCCGGGATTTACCGGGAAAAGAACGTTTTTGTCCTGTTTTTCGACATGGGGATCGAGCTTGGAGAAAAGCGGGTGCCCCTTGGAAAACGAAAGCTCTTTGTTAAAAAAAACGATGATTCCTACCGGATCACAGGGGATCTGTTTCAGACCTTTCCCAAGGGAAAATCAGCCGATATCGATCTGATAGCCTCGGTCGCCAAGGGGCTCTACCGGGATGTGGGCCTTGGGCACTCCCTGCGGAAGTCCGTGGATGCCTGGCTTGCCGCCTGGTCCTCAAAGGATATGAATACCTATGCCGGGTTCTATTCAAACCGGTTCTTTTCGGACGGGATGAATAAAACCAGGTGGGTTGCAAGAAAACGCAGGCTTGCCGGAAAATACGATACCATCAAGGTGGCTGGAAGCAACTTCAGGATAGACAAGGGGGAAAACCGGAGTGTTGTCTCGTTTCTCCAGGATTACCGGTCGGACCATTTCAAGGAGAAGGGCGTGAAAACGTTAGTGCTGATTCAAGAGGAGGGGGTATGGAAGATATATCGAGAGAGCTGGAAAAAGAACTAAAGGCTCACTCTCGGCCGGTGCCGGCCAAAAGAAAAATCAAGACGGAACTCTACTTTATCAATGAAATAGGGGAGATAGCTTCGGCTGCCTGGATCAAGCCCCTTGTAGGGCTCCTGGCATTACTGACGTTTCTTTCAACAGCAACGGCAGGTGTGTTTGTATATTTTTACACCAATTCCGGGGCTGAACAGTCTGAGCTGGCCTGTAGCCTTGCCGCCAGGGAGAAGCGGGTTCAGCAGCTTGTCAGTGAGAAGGAGCTTCTCATGGCCCGCCTGGTGTTATCCGGCAAGGATTCAGCTCTTGCCGTCGCCCTGTCTCCGGGGGAGAAACCTGCCGGAAATGGCGGGAAATCCGGGGTAAAAAAGAGTGCCGCCGCACCCAGGGTTGCTCCCGGCCCGAAGGTCGCAAAGGTCAAGCCTGAAACGGCAAAGAAGCAGAAGAAGACCCATCCCAAGCCCAAGCCCAAGCCCCAGGCCCAGGCCAAGGCCAAGGTGGAGAAAAAGAAGGCTGAGTCCGTTGCCAAGGTCGTGAAATCCCTGCCGAAGAAGGTTGGCGTAGAGGGACTCAAGGTGATCCGGGACGGTAACAACGGTGATCTGCTTGTGCGCTTTGATATCAGGAATATATCTGTTGGTTCAAACAATATATCAGGTTATATCTATGTTATTCTCAAGCCCGCCACCGGGGGTGGGAATGACTGGCTGGTGGTTCCCTCGGTTGCCATGAACAAGGGGAAACCCGCTGTTTACAGGAAGGGGCAATATTTTTCCATCGCCCATTTCAAACCCGTTAATTTCAGGGTGAAAACGCAGCTTGCGCCCGACTCCTTTAAGACTGCCACTGTTTTTATCTATAACGAAGAAGGTGGCTTGATGTTCCAGCGGGATATGGCTCTCGCACAATCAAAGGGATAATGATGAACCTCTGTTTTAAATATTGCCTGCTCATGGCGGCCGCTGTTCTGGGGTGTTGTTCTTTCTTCGGGCAGGCGGATGCCCAAACCACCCACACCGTGTTTTACGAAGGCAGCGACAACGAGCTTCACGTTTACAGGGTCTACGGAGCAAAACCCGGAAAGACCCTGCTGCTCATCGGCGGAATCCAGGGGGATGAGCCCGGGGGATTTCTTGCCGCCGATCTCTATGCTGATTTTTCCCTTGAGACCGGAAACCTCATTGTCGTGCCCCGGGCCAACTTCCCTTCCATTCTCCAGCAGAAGCGGAAGGTGAACGAGGATATGAATCGTAAGTTCGCAGATGATCATGTTCCCAACTATGAGGCAAAGGTCGTCAAGGTGCTCAAGCAGCTGATCCATGAGAGCGATTGCCTGTTGAACCTCCACGAGGGATCCGGGGTCTACAGTGAGAAATGGGAAGGCCCCATGAGAAATCCTTCCCGGTTCGGCCAGTCCATCATTGCCGACGCCAGGGTGCTTGAGACTTCAAAAACCGGAGAAAAGATCGATCTTGAGGCCATGGCCAAGGCGGTGGTCGGCAAGGTGAATTCCCATATCGGGAATCCGAAGCATTTTTTTCACTTCAACAACCACATGACACAGGAAAAGGATACCATTCACCAGGAACAGCGGAAATCCGCCACCTATTATGCGCTCTATAAGGCAAAAATTCCCGCCTTTGGTGTCGAGAGCGCCAAGGCGCTTCCCCTGGAGCAGAAGGTGCGCCAGCACATCTATGCCATCAACGGGTTCATGGAGCTGCTCGACATCGTGCCTGAGACCCCCGGGGTGGATCTGAAAAAACCGGAACTCAAATATATGATTATCTCGGTGAACGACTCCGTTCCCGTGGTTGTGATGAAGGGCCAGCACCTCCAGGTGCAGCCCAATGACATTGTGGAGGTCCTGGATATTGAGGTCAACTACGAACGGGGGTTGAGTGTTGATATCGTCGGGCTTGGCAGCAGGCTCAACGACATGGGAAGAAAGGTCAGGATTGAACGGGAGACGCGGATCGTCGGAAAAAAGGATTTCTATCCATGCGGAAGCGTGTATCTTGATTTCAAGCCTGATACGGCCGTCCCGGGGAGCCGGCCCATTGTGTCGGAGCCCGTTGAAAAGGACGCCCCCATGATTTACAGGATCAGGATTAACAACAGGCGCCTGGAGGTGGGGAATAACGAACATGTGGAACTGGTCGTCGGGGATACCTTTGAGATCGAGGATATTGTAACCCCGGGAGAGGACCCGTCGGATTTCACAGTCAACTTCAAGGGGTTTGTGGGCAATCCAAGTGTCAACACCGGCGAGGACCGGGGCTATGTCGTGGATACAGGTAAAGATGTTTTGATGAAACGCTACTCCATGCATCAAAAGGGCAGGCGCTACTATGTGGTGACCACCCGGGGAGATACCGAGGTTGGCAGGCTGTACATCGATTTAAAACCTTCTACAGGTCGGGAGAAATAACGTGGGAAAAAAGGAGCGAATGAACCTGTCGATCATTGACAGGGAACTGAAGATCGACGGCTCGATCGTGAGCCGCGGAAAGCTGATCATCAAGGGAAGCCTCAGGGGAGCCATCGAGGGAGAAACGGTCATCATTGCTGAAGACGGCGACGTCCACTCGGATGCCAGGGTGACGAGCATGACCATAGGCGGCAGCTTTGAAGGGGATATCTATGCCTCCAAGGAGTTGATCATCCTTTCAACGGGAAGCTGTGCCGGCAAGGTGGAGTGCAAGGATCTCATTGTGGAAAACGGCGGCATCCTGAATGCCGAGGTCACCTGCAAGACCTCCCGGAAAATGGCCATGGAAGCCGCTAAAAACGGGAAATCCGACGGCCGGGCAGGGGTTGGCAAGAAGATTGAGCTTTAAAATAGCACTTGACATTTTTATGATAATGGAGTAGTTGTTTCAAATTATTTTACGAACAGGAGCGTGAGAAAATTGAAAAAATATACATATAGCGCGAAAAGAGCTGACAACAAAGAAAATTGGTGCGTGGTCGATGCCAAAGACAAGGTCCTTGGCAGGCTTGCTTCGGAAGTAGCTGCACGGATCAGAGGTAAGCACAATCCTCTGTTTACCCCCCACGCAGACACTGGGGATTGGGTTATCGTGGTCAATGCAGACAAGGTAAAGCTTACCGGTAACAAGTGGGACCAGAAGACTTACTACCGCCACTCCGGATACACCGGAAGCCTGAAGGCCACCACGGCAAAAGAGATGTTGGAGAAGAAACCCGAAGAGCTGGTTCGCAAGGCTGTACGGGGAATGCTTCCCAAGAACAGGCTCGGTCGAAAGCTTAACAACAAATTGTACGTCTATGCTGGTGCCGAGCATCCCCATGCCGCTCAGCAGCCTGAGACGTTTGAAATCTAAAAGCGGGCGGATTTGAAATCTGTCCCCGTCCTTCGACAATTGACAGATTTGAAATTTCTCCCCGATAATTAATTTAGAAGGGGGCAGATTTGAAATCATTTTTAAAGGGGGCAGATTTAAAATCTGTCCCCGATAATTGTGTCCCCCGGTAATTAGGAAATATTCTATGGAAAACGAAAATATCTATTACGCTACTGGTAAGAGAAAATGTTCTGTGGCAAAAACATGGATCAAGCCCGGAACCGGTAAAATCACGGTCAACAAAAGGGCTCTCGATGAGTACTTTGTCCTGGGTGAAGCCCGGGAAGCCCTTGAACTCCCCCTGGAGCTCACGGACAAGAAGGACGCCTTTGATATCGACGTGACCGTCCTTGGCGGCGGTATGATGGGACAGGCCGGAGCCGTCAGGCACGGCATCACCAAGGCCCTTGTCCTTGCCGATCCCGAGTTGAGGGGCGTGCTTAAGAAAGCCGGCTGCCTTACCAGGGACGCCAGGGTCAAAGAGCGTAAAAAATACGGTCAGAAGGGTGCTCGAGCCCGTTTTCAGTTTTCAAAGAGATAAAAATCTCTTGTTATCTGTTTTGGAAAAAGGGACAGGCATCTTTTTGTCTGGTCCCTTTTTTTAATTTATGAAAACATTCCTCTTCTACGACATTGAGACAAGCGGTCTCAGCTCTGCCTTTGATCAGGTTCTCACCTTTGCCGCCATCCGGACGGACAAGGCGCTGAATGAGATTGACCGCTATTCCGTCACTGTTTCCCTTCGTCCGGATATCGTCCCCTCACCCGGAGCCTTCATCACCCACAGGCTCACCATGGATGAGCTGGAATCGGGCCTCTGCGAATACGAGGCGATGACTGTCATTCACGGGATTGTCAACACGCCCGGAACCATCAGTATCGGCTATAATACCCTCGGGTTTGACGACGAATTTTTGCGATTCGCCTTTTATAGAAACCTGCTGGATCCTTACTCCCACCAGTATGCCAACGGGTGCAGCCGCATGGATCTGCTTCCCATCGCGACCCTTTACCGGATTTTCAAGCCGGACCTGGTGCGATGGCCGGAGCGGGACGGCAAGCCTTCCATGAAGCTCGAGTTGATAAGCCAGGAAAACAGCCTGGTTCAATCGGGCAGGGCCCACGATGCCATGACCGATGTGGAGGCTACCCTTGAACTTGCCAGGCGTCTTGCCGTGGAAGCGAGCATGTGGAACTACAGTCTCGACTTTTTTGACAAGAGAAAGGATCAGGCAAGGGTCGAGGCGATCGATGACCGTTTTCAATCGGTGTTTGGCAGGCACCGGGTCTGTATCATGGTTTCTGTTTCGTTTGGCGCCGATCTCATGTTCATGGCGCCGGTGGTAAGTCTTGGTCATTCAGCAGCCTACTCCAACCAGAGTCTCTGGCTCAGGCTCGATAATGCCGAGGTTCTTCCCTTTGAACCTGATTCCGGAAACGGGCCTTTTGTCATCCGAAAGCGCTATGGTGAAGCAAAAATAGTGCTTCCGCCCCTGGATCGGTTCTGGGGACGTCTGACCCTGGAACAGCGAAACCGGTGTGAGGGCAATCTGGCCCTTATCCAGGGCGATCCGGACGCATTTCAAAAACTGGTGCTCCATCACCGGGATTTTAAATATCCGTTTGTACCTGATCTTGATCTGGACGCATCCCTTTATCAGGCCGGCTTTTTCTCAAAGCGGGATAAGGCGGACATGGGTGTTTTTCATCAGGCGTCCAATGACGGGAAGATGGGGGTGTGCAGCCGGATGTCATCGGCCAGGGTGCAGGCGCTTGCCCAACGTGTCGTGGTCAGGAATTTCCCGGACCAGGCGACGCCCCAGGCCCTTGCGGAGCATGGCGAGTACCTGGACAGGCTCCGCTCCTCAGCTTCTGCCGATCCTGTGCACGGGTATCGCAACGATGTGAAACTGGCCTGTGATTCCGCCCGGGAAGAGATCGACGCCATCAAGGCAAAGGGAGGGCTTGATGGCGAGCAGGAAGCGATTCTGGAGTGGCTGGCCGCCTATCTCACAACCCTGTGATTAAAAAATCGCAGGGCTTCCCCCAGCGCCGATGCTTGGATTTTGCCGGTCTTTGTTCAGGCTCCGGATGAGCCTTTGTTTACATTCCGCTGAGCCGTTTCAGGTCTTTCATTTGGGCCTTGTGAATAAACCTGTTGAGTTCTTCCTCTATTACAGGCTTGAGTCCCACAAATTTCGTGCCCGCAAGGATTCTTGTCTCGCTGTAGCTGGTGTTGACCCGTGCGATCTGGATTATGGAGGGTATGGTGATGTTCTTCTTGGGATCCTCCTCATTGATGAAGACGATGCCTATCTTTGCATGTTCTCCCCGTTCTATGCGGGTCAGGGGGTTACGCTTGCCCTTGCCGATGATTTTGGGGATGATAATGCCGATGCCGCTCAGGGAGATGTCCAGGATAAAAAACTCTTTTCCCGAGGCGTAGTTGATTCCCTTGTGGTTAAGCTTTGCCTTGATCTTGTATTTTTGGCCAAGGGGGAGCCGGTATCCCGCCCGGATGTTTGTATCGATGATGCCGGGTTCGTACTCAACGGTGATGGCGCCGACCGCATTGTTGCTTGACAGCCTGTAGCTGTTGTCGAATTTGACCGGCTTGCATTTGATTCCCACCCGTTGGTTGCCCTTTTCTCCCTTGACGAGGGTTGTCAGGTGAACCTCTTTTGGGACTGCGGACGGTTTGATCGGAATCAGGGACTGGGCGATAACGATCCGCTTCCGGGCATGGTCGACATCGTATATGATGGACGGCATGGAAGAGGGGGACAGGGAACTCAGGTTGAAGACGATTTCCACTCCAACCGACGGGTTGAATATTTTTTCAATGGTATAGGTCATGGTTACCGGGTAATCAGGGGTGGATGATCTTCAGGCAGCATGCGGCGGAACACATGGCTGCCTGAATCTGGTTGTACGCAAATTGCAGGAAGCTTACTTCACAGCGTCTTTCAGGGCTTTGCCGGGGATAAACTTGGGCACGTTTCTCGCCGGGATATCAATCTCGTTGCCTGTCTGGGGGTTTCTTCCCTTTCTTGCTTTTCTTTCCGCGGTTTTGAATGTTCCAAAACCTACGAGGGTTACAGACTCTTTTTCGGCAAGAGCGTCGGTAACAGTTGAAAGAATGCAGTCAACGGCAGCCTGGGCGTCTTTTTTGCTGTTGAGAACTTCCGCTACTTTGTTAATCAAATCACCTTTGTTCATCGTTTATTACTCCTTTTTTCATTAGCAGGTTACCAAAATTATATATAAATTGTTAAGCAAAGCAGCTTAATCAGTGTCAACTTTTCTCTAGTCTGGTTACTTGAGTTCTTGTTTACTATATAACTTGTAACGGGTTAAAAATACCAAATTGTGCTGAAATACAGTGTTGGAGCCGAATACCGGCTTTTTTGCGTTACGTTACGTGCTTGCAAAGATGGTGTCAAGTGTTTATTGGCATTTTTTGCAAATAATGGGTTGCACAGCCCGTAAAATGGGCTTACAATGCATGAAACAAAGGAGTTGATATGGACGCAGCAATGGTAAATCCGTTTATTGAAGGAACCCTGTATATACTTGATACCACGGCCTCTGTGAAGGTCCGGCCCGGTTCTCCTTATGTGAAAAGGGATTCACGGGCCAGGGGGGATATCTCGGGAACCCTCTCAATCACAGGAGACCTCACCGGCTCGGCCTCTGTGAGTTTTACTGAAAAGAGCATACTCGGGATCGTATCCGCCATGTTCGGTGAGGAGATGACGGATATGGATGAAGAGATCAACGATGCCGTGGGCGAGATCAGCAATATGATATCGGGCCACGTGACAACCAAGATGACCGAGATGGGAAAGACCGTCCGGGTGAAGCTGAACGAAGTGAGGACCGGTAAGGATCACACCGTTGACCATGTTGAAGGGGGGACGGTGCTTGCCCTTCCCTTCGCGACCACAAAGGGAACCATGGTTATCGAGGTGTGCTACGCATAATGTGAGTAAACGCTGTCCTGTCTTGCCGCCGGCTTTATAAAATTCCGAGGTACCAGCGGATCAGGGCGTTCCCGAAAAAAACGTAGAGAACGGCTGCTGCTGAGAGGAAGGGGCCGAAGGGTATTCTCAGTTTGATATTCACAAGCCTTGTGAGCGCCATGATTACAATTCCTCCCACTGTTCCGAGAAGCGAGCCGACAAACAGGGTAAAGAAGACGCCCTTCCAACCCACTGCCCCGCCTATCATGGCAAGCAGCTTGATGTCGCCCCCTCCCATGCCCTCCTCTTTCCTGAGCATGTAGTAAGTAAGCGCGACCATGTAGAGGGTGCCTCCCCCGGCCAGGATTCCGATCACCGTGTCCATGAACCGGGTTTCCGGGACAAACCATGCCGCCGACGCAAATACCACAATGCCGGGAAGGGAGATGGTGTCCGGGATGATCTGGTGATCGATGTCGATAAAGGAGATAACCACAAGGGTGGCGGTAAAGGCGAACCAGAAGAGGGTTGTCACGGTCAGGCCGAATTTCAGCACCAGGGCCAGGGCCAGAAAGCCGGTCAGGGCTTCCACCGCGGGGTAGCGAAGCGAGATGGGGGTCCGGCAGAACCTGCACGCTCCCCTGAGCAGGATATAGCTGAGAATGGGGATGTTCAGGTAAAAGGGCAGGGCCTTTTTGCAGTTGGGGCATGCGGAACCCGGGTAGATGATGGATCTGTGAAGCGGGATTCTGTATATGCAGACATTTAAAAAACTACCGATGCAGGCGCCTGTAAAAAAGACGATCAGGCATAAATTTATGGGGATGGACATTTTTTTCTCCTTGTCAGGTCATTTCCCTTTTCATAGTTTTTTCCGGGGTTGAAGTCAAGTCGGGGGACGAGAAGTTTTTAGATAAAAAAAGCGGAAGTGACATTGTAAACCGGGAAAAATGATTTATTGTAAGTGTCAACGTAATCAAAGAGTAACTAAAAGGAGTTCAAATGGCAGAGACCGATATGGATGACCTTATCGAAATAATAGAGAAAGAGGGGAATCTCAAGGATATTCCCACGACACTTCCCATGATGCCTGTCAGGGATGTCGTTATTTTTACGGACATGCTTCTGCCTTTGTTTGTGGGCCGGGATAAATCCATTAAGGCCGTTGAAGAGTCGCTGAGCACTGATCGTTATCTTTTTCTTTCCGCACAAAAGGATTCGGAGGTCGAGAATCCCAAAGCCGATGATGTGTATGAGATGGGCACGGTGGGACGGATTCAGAAGATGCTCAAGCTGCCCGACGGCCGGATAAAGGCCCTTGTGCAAGGGATCTCCAAGGCCAGAATTGTCCGTTATGTGAAAAAGCGGTCCTGGTTTCAGGTGGAAATCGAGCTGGTGAAGGATGTCGAGCTTGACGAGGTCTCCATCGAGACCGAGGCGCTCATGAGAAATGTCCGGGAGAGCAGTGAGAAGATTCTGGCGTTGCGGGGCGAGCTTTCCGGAGATGTTGGATTGCTCCTGGAGCATATCGAATCCCCGGGTAAGCTTGCGGATCTTGTAGCCTCCAATCTTAGGCTCAAGGTGGAGGATGCCCAGGTGCTGCTGGAAACCTCGGATCCTGAAAAGCGGTTGGCCAGGATCAACGATCTTCTTGCCCGTGAGCTTGAACTCTCCACGGTTCAGGCCCGTATCCAGACCGATGTAAAGGATGAAATTTCCAAGAGCCAGCGGGACTATTTCCTTCGGGAGCAGGTAAAAGCCATCCACAGGGAGCTTGGGGACACGGATGACAAGTTTGCCGAAATAGAGGAGCTCAAGGCCAAGATAAAAAAGGCGAAGATGCCGGAAAAAGCCGAAACGGAGACCTTCAAGCAGCTCAGGCGGCTGGAGCAGATGCATTCGGACTCTTCGGAGGCTTCCATCATCAGGACCTACCTCGACTGCATTGTTGAGCTGCCGTGGAAGCGGTCCACAAAGGATTTCCTGGACATTGAAAAATCGGCCGCGCTTCTTGATAAGAACCACTACGGCCTTGATAAGGTCAAGGAGCGGATTCTCGAGTACCTGAGTGTCAGAAAGCTCAATCCGGGATTGAAGGGACAGATAATCTGCTTTGCAGGACCTCCGGGTGTCGGTAAGACCTCCCTGGGTCAGGCCATTGCCAAGGCCATGAAGCGCAAGTTCGTCCGGATTTCCCTTGGCGGCATCAGGGATGAGGCTGAGATAAGGGGACACCGCCGTACCTATATCGGCGCCATGCCCGGCCGGATTTTACAGGGGCTGCGCCAGTGCGAGACAAACAACCCCGTGTTCATGCTCGACGAGATCGACAAGCTCGGCAGCGACTTCCGGGGCGATCCCTCATCAGCCCTTCTCGAGGCCCTGGACCCGGAGCAGAACGATGAGTTCAGCGATCACTACCTCAACATGCCCTTTGATTTGTCAAAGGTGCTGTTCATCCTCACCGCCAACATGACCGACACCATTCCTTCCGCCCTTCTGGACAGGATGGAGGTCATACGGATTCCCGGTTATACCCGGGAGGAGAAGCTGACCATTGCCCAGGACCATCTTTTCCCGCGGCAGCTGAAGGAGAACGGACTTGGCCGGCGTCACATCACCATCAGTTCCGGGGCCCTTGAGTCCGTGATATCCGAGTATACCCTCGAGGCGGGGCTCAGGGAACTTGAACGGAAGCTTGGGTCCATCTGCCGAAAGATTGCAAGGAAGATCGCAGAGGGAAAGAAGGGTAAATACGGCATCAAAAAGCAGAGCCTCACCTCCTATCTCGGGCCACCGAAATTCCTTCCCGAGCTTGACCAGGAGGAGAGCCAGGCAGGTCTTGTGACCGGTCTTGCCTGGACCGAGGTCGGCGGAGAGCCCCTTTATATTGAGGTGGCCCTGTGCCATGGCAAGGGCGACCTTTCGGTGACGGGCCAGATCGGGGATGTGATGCAGGAGTCTGCAAGGGCGGCCCTGACCTATACCAAGGCGAATATGGAGCAGTTCGGCATTAATAAGGAGGCGTTTGAGGAAAAGGATATTCACATCCATGTGCCCGCCGGCGCCATACCAAAGGATGGTCCTTCCGCCGGTATTGCCATGGCAACGGCCCTGATTTCGGCATTTACCGGGAAAGTGGTCAGTAACCAGGTCGCCATGACCGGTGAGATCTCCCTGAGGGGAAGGGTGCTTCCCATCGGAGGGCTTAAAGAGAAGGCCCTGGGGGCGTTGCGGGTCGGGATTAAAAAGATCATCATTCCTGAAAAAAACAGGAAGGATCTTTATGATATGCCGAAGAGCGTCAAGAAGAAGATCGAGTTTACCTGTGTGAAGGAGCTCGACCAGGTGCTTGAAATCGCCTTTGAGCCCGAGAGCAAGCCGGCTGCCGGGAAGAAATCTGCTGCCGGGAAGAAATCTGCTGCCGGGAAGAAATCTGCTGCCGGGAAAAAAACTGCTGCCGGGAAAAAAACTGTTGCCGGCAAAAAAACTGCGTCCGGGAAGAAATCATGAAGATAATTGCCGTCAATACCGCTGAGACAAGCGCAAGTGTCGCCCTTGTCGAAGATGGGATGCCTGTTTGTGAAGAGTTCTTCTCAAGCAGGATCACCCATTCCAGGGTTTTGATGGAGATGGTGGAGCAGATGCTCAGGAACCGGGCCCGGATTTCCGTGGCCGAGGTGGACGGGTTTGTTGCCGCAAGGGGGCCCGGCAGTTTTACCGGGCTTCGCATCGGCATCAGTGTCGTGAAAGGGCTTGCCTATGCCGCCTCAAAGCCGGTTGCCGGTATCTCCAGCCTTGACGGAATCGCCTGGCAGATGGCCTGGTCCGGGAGGCCCGTTATTGCGATGATGGATGCAAAAAGGGGCGAGGTTTATTGTGCCCGCTATCTGTTTGCCAATGGAGAATTGGTTGAGAAGACAGACGAACTGTGCGCCACTCCGGAAAAGGCGGTGGCGCTGGCCGGCGGGCCGGCGCTGTTTGCGGGCTCGGGCGCCCTGGTCTACAGGGAGCTTATCGAGGAGCTGGGCAAAGGCGGTGCCGGTTTCGTGCCCGGATTCCAGAACCAGGTGAGGGCAGCTGCCCTGGCCCACGCCCTGTTCCAGGATACGGGGCTGTTGTCCGATGACCCGGCGTCGATTCTGCCCGTCTATATTCGGCGGTCGGATGCTGAGATTAACTATGAGAAACATCCGGACCGCTTTAGTTGACAAGGTGGTTACTCTCTGATAATTGTAAGGGAATGAAGAACTTGAATGATCTAAAGTGGCCTGCAAAAGCGGATTTTCCTTTTGCAAGGCCTGGTTTTGTTTATATCGGTGCGGCCTGGTTGGTGACAGGGCTGCTTTTTCTTGTGGGATGGACTGTTTTGGGTGTCCTGTCCGCCTGCGTGGCCACGTTTGTCTGCTGGTTCTTCAGGGATCCCGACAGGGTCATTCCCCGGGATGAGGGGGCGCTTGTCTCCCCGGCCGACGGACGGGTGGTTGTTGCGGAGAGGGTGGAAACCAATGATTATGTCGAAGGACCGTGTTATCAGGTGAGCATCTTCATGAACGTGTTCAATGTTCATGTGAACCGGGTTCCCTTCACCGGTGTTGTTGAGCGGGCACAATATTTTCCGGGTAAGTTCTTCAACGCGTCCCTTGACAAGGCGTCAAAGGACAACGAGAGGAATGCCCTGGTGATCAGAACGGAAGCGGGCAAGCTTTACGGAGTGGTTCAGATCGCAGGCCTTATTGCACGAAGGATCGTGTGCAAGGTGAAAGAGGGCGAGGACCTGACCCGGGGCAACCGTTACGGAATGATCTGCTTCGGCTCCCGCCTTGATCTTTATCTTCCCGAAGATACCGCTATTGCCGTTAAAGTGGGCGAAAAGGTGAGCGCCGGGTCTTCCATTGTCGGATACCTGAAGTAAAATGCAGGGCTCTTTAAATCCATGAAATTCAACCGGCTGGTCGCCCTTGTCCTGATTCTGGTGGCCCTGGCCTGCGAACCCTGCATCTCATTGTTTGCCGTCATCCTTACCTATGTTGTTTCAGGCCCCGCCCTGTTCCTCTTCGGCCTTTCCCACCAGAGGGAGGACGAGGAGACCGAGATCGGCTGACGGCTCGGGTTTCACGGTTTCCGAAAGCCGCAGCCGCAAAAAAAAACGGCCGGATCAATAATCCTCCGGCCGTCATTTACTTGTAAATAGTCTGTTCAATTTTGGGCCGGGCCCAATTTGAGCAGTTTTAATTTTTATACCATATGGAGAGAAACAATTTTGGATCAGATACCAATTACAACAGAAGGGTATGAAGCTCTCAAGGAAGAGCTCCATAGACTGAAAACCATTGAACGACCTGAAAACATCAAGGCCATTGAGGTGGCGCGGTCCCATGGCGACCTTTCGGAGAATGCCGAGTTTGACGCGGCAAAGGACAGGCAGTCCTTTATCGAGGGGAGAATAGGGGAGATTGGGTACAAGATTGCCAGTGCAAAAGTGATCGATCCCGACTCCGTTCCCAAGGATTGTGTCCGTTTTGCCTCTAAAGTTCTTATCGAGAACCTTGACTCTGAGGAAGAGGTGGAATATATGATAGTGGGACAGGAGGAATCGGATATCGGTAAGGGAAAGATTTCGGTATCCTCTCCACTTGGCAGGGCCCTGATCGGGAAGAAGCCCGGAGACGAGGTTGTACTCCAGGCTCCCGGCGGCAAGAGAAACTATGAGATCGTTGAAATAATTTAGATTTAGGACGGTCTTTCATCTATAAGGGAGGTTTATTTTGGCAAGAGTAACCATAGAAGATTGTTTGAAGAATGTGCCCAGCCGTTTTGCCATTGTGCATATGGCTGCCCAGCGGGTGAGGCAGGTCCGGGAGGGCGCTGACTTCCTGGTTAAGTCCTCGAAAAACGAGGATGTCGTTACGGCTTTGAGGGAGATAGCAGCCAACCGGGTGCTACTCAAGGATAAGCCTGCTCAGGACGAGGATTAGGTTCGTCGGAGGGATGGGGGTTTGAAGCAAGCAGCCTATAAACGCGTCAACCGCGCCATGGGAAAGGCCATGAACGACTACGGCATGATATCCCCGGGGGAGAAGATCCTTGTGGGGGTCTCCGGAGGCGTGGACAGCTTGATCCTGCTGAGGCTGCTGTTTGACTTGCAAAAAAGGGCGCCCCTGGAATTTGATCTTCTGCCGGTCTATGTGGACCCCGGATTTGACTCAGGATTTGCAGGTGACCTTGAAGCCTGGGTCGGTGAACACTACGGCGGAATTCTCATTGATCCCACCGACCACGGAATCGTTGCCCACAGCGGGGAGAACAGGGAGAATCCCTGTTTTTTATGCTCCCGCCTTAGAAGAAAACGGCTCTTTGAGATTGCGACGGAGCAGGGGTGCTCGAAAATAGCCCTTGGCCATCATAAGGATGATCTCATCGAGACCCTGTTAATTAACATGTTTTTTGCCGGAAGCATTGGGACCATGAAGCCCTGTCAGTCGTTTTTTGACGGCGAGATAGAGATCATCAGGCCCCTTTCCTATGTTGAAAAGCGCGACATTGTATCATTGTCCAGGTTGTTGAAGTTCCCGACGTTCGAGAATCCTTGTCCAAGCGACGGTTCCACAAAACGGGATACTGTCAAACGGGTACTTGAGGAGTTATATAAAGAGAACAGTCACATAAAGGGAAACATATTCAGATCCATGGGCCGGGTAAAAACCGATTATCTTTTAAAGCAGACATTATGATTGATATCCAGCAGCAGCGTGACTACCGGAATATTCCAATTGACAAGGTGGGAATCAAGGGGCTTCGATATCCCATAAAGGTAATGGACAAGTGCAAAGGGGTGCAATCCACCATCGCCACCATCGGTATGTTTGTGGACCTGCCCCACCAGTGCAAGGGTACCCACATGAGCCGGTTTGTGGAGATGCTTCACCTGTTCCGGGCCCAGGTTTCCCTGGAGGCCCTTACCAACATTCTCGAGGATATGAAGAAAACACTTGGCGCCCAGAGTTCCCATATCGAGATCACATTTCCCTATTTTATTGAAAAGGCAGCCCCTGTTACCGGCCATAAGGGGTTGATGGACTACACCTGTTCCATCCTCGGCTCCTCGGACGCGGACAATAAACGTGACCTGGTGCTCCAGGTGGCTGTTCCCATCACCTCGGTCTGCCCCTGCTCCAAGGAGATCAGCAAGTACGGGGCCCACAACCAGCGGGGGGAGGTCCTGGTCAGCACCCGGTTCAAGCGGCTGATCTGGATCGAAGACATGATCGAACTTGTGGAGTCCTGCGCCTCCTGTGATGTATACTCCGTGCTCAAGCGGGAGGATGAAAAGTGCGTAACCGAACGCGGGTATGAAAATCCCAAATTTGTGGAGGATGTGGTCAGGGATGTCGCCCAGATTCTCAAAAAGGATGAGAACATCACCTGGTTCTCCGTGAGCGCCGAAAATTTCGAGTCCATCCACAACCACAGCGCCTACGCCTACATCGAAAACGGCGCCAAGCCCTAAGGGGCCGTGACCTTCAGCTATTTTTGGGCCGGTTCACCTTTGATTGTTTAAATCAAAGGTGAACCGGCCTTTTTTTTATCCTTGCTTTCTTGCCTTAATTGACCATGGCCCTCAATTGGCTTTTGATCTTGGCATAGCCTTGTCCCTGCCTGTTCACCATGATTACAAAGGGGTAGAGCCCGTCGTTTCCGTCCGCAAAATATCCGGCCCTGGTGCGTATCCCTGCCAGGGTGCCTGTCTTGTAAAATTCGTTTCCCTTATGGTTCATGAGCCCGTGGTGTTCCTTGAACGCCATGAGTATCTTGAGCATCTGTCTTGGGGTGATCCTGTTTTTCCTTGAGAGCCCGGACCCTTCCGCAATGATTGTTCCGGGAATGCCGAGGATTTCGGCGGCATAGGTTTCAAGGGTGGTGATTCCCTTTTCAAGGGTGGCGGAGGAGGCGGATGCCCTGGCGCCCACGGTGAGAAATATTTGGTTTGCCATGAAGTTGTTGGAGTATTGGAGCAGCCGTTGCACAAGCTCCTCCAGGGTGTAGGGAGAGACGTGGGTATAGATCTTTTCATCCCCGTCCCTGACCCGGCCCTCCCTGACCGTTCCGGTGATTGCCGTTCCCCCGGTTTTTAAAAAATAGGTCACAAGCCGTCCCGCATAAATGCGGCTTTCCTCTCTTGGAAGAACGATTCTTCCCTGGTCGAGCCTCGATGCGCGGATATGTTTCTTTGCAAAGTCAAGCAGGGGCGTCTGGGGTTCGGCGCTGATATAGCGGTTCTCTTTTTTATCGAACTTGAATGACACGGTGTTGAAGTTGGCGCCCACGGCATTGACCGAGGCGTCATAGGGGTTGGCGGAGCTGCCGGTGCCGGGAATCTCGATACCGGGGTCAAAAAAGCCGTTGTCCACCTCTATGCCGTTCACTGTTGCTATTCCCTTTTTTTTCAGGGCTGACGCAAGCCCATGGCAAAGTTGCCTGATCACCTCCGAGGTGAGGAAGGGGTCGCCATATCCCCGGATCTTCAGGGTGTTGCCGGGGGTTATGAAAAAATCGGTTTTGAACCGGAAGTGTCCTCCCAGGTGGTGGATCGCTTCAAGGGAGGTGAGCAGTTTGAAGGTGGAGGCCGGTATGAGCGGCTGGTCGATGTTCCGGGATGCAAGAATATTTCCTTCACCATCGGCCAGGAGGTAGCCAACCCTTTCATCCCCGCCGGCCCTGGCGCCCGGCGCCAGGGAGAAGAGGGCGGCCAGGCAGCAGAGGCACACCAGGAAAAAGGGGAACGGCCGAAACGGAACCGTCCCCGTCGGGATGCGTTTTTCGGATCTAGGCATAAAACGCTTCGTATCCCTTGAAGGTCATGTAGATGTCCGCCTTGCTGGAGATCTCAAAGGGGGCGTGCATGGAGAGGATTCCAGGGCCGCAATCGAGGATCTCCATCCCCTTTTGGGCAAGGAATTTGGCAATGGTTCCCCCGCCGCCCTGGTCGATTTTTCCAAGCTCTCCGGTCTGCCACACGATCTTGTTTTTGTCGAAGAGGTTTCTCACCCGACCGACAAATTCGGCACTGGCGTCACTGGAGCCGGATTTGCCCCGGGAGCCGGTGAACTTGGTCATGCAGATGCCGTGGCCCAGTTTTGCCGCGTTCATCTTCTCATGGACCTCCTTGAAGTCGGGATCCATGGCCGCATTGACATCCCCGGACAGGGCCCGGGTGTTGATCAGGGTTTTTCTTACGGTGCGGTCGTCAACCGCTCCTTCGGTCAGCAGGATGAGATCGGAGATGAAATCCTCCATAAAAGCCGACTGGGCACCGGTGTTGCCTTCGCTGCCGATCTCTTCCTTGTCAAAGAAGAGGCCAAGGGCGGTACGTTTCGGGGCCTTGGTTTCAAGCAGGGCCGCAAGCTGGGTAAAGGCGCAGATCCTGTCATCCTGGCCGTAGCCGCCCACAAGGGAGCGGTCAAGGCCGATGTCCCTTGCCTTGGTTGCGGGCACGGCTTCGAGTTCGGCACTGACAAAATCCTCCTCGGTGATGCCGTAGCGCTCATGGAGGAGGTTCAGCAGCCCGAGCTTGAACCGGTCGCTCACGGTGTCGCTGCCCAAGGGGCGGCTTCCGGCAATGAGGTTGAGCTTTTCACCCTCAAAGGCTTCGGAGAGCTTTTTGCTCTCCTGGAGCTTGCCCGCAAGGTGGGGCAGCAGGTCGGATACCACAAAGACAGGGTCTGAGGCCTCTTCTCCGATAACCACGTCGATGCACTGGCCGTCCCCCTTGATGATCCTGCCGTGGAGGGCCAGGGGAATCGAGAGCCATTGGTATTTCCGTATGCCGCCGTAGTAGTGGGTTTTTAACAGGGCCAGGTCGGTATCTTCATATACCGGGTTCTGCTTGAGGTCCAGCCGCGGGGAGTCGATGTGGGAGGCGATGAGGTTGATGCCGTCCCCAATGGGATCATCTCCCAGTACGGCCATGGCGACGCATCTCTCCTTGTTCAGGGCGTAGATTTTCCGGTGGGGCTTGGCTGTCCCTTTTTTGAGGGCGGTTTCAATGCTGACAAATCCATTTTTCTCGGCCCGGGCGATGATCTCCCTTGCCGCCTCCCGTTCGGTCTTTGATCTGTCAAGAAAGGCTTTATAATCATCGGCCAGGCTGAACGCCTTTTGGGTGTCGGTTGCCGAGAGCTCGTCCCAGACCAGTCTGTCTTTTTTGGATAGTTGCTTTTTCAGTTTTTCGATCTCTTTCTTGTTCATGGTGAACCTTGTTTTTGTTTTAAAAGTTAAAATAAGGAGATAAAACCCTGTAGTGCTTGTTTTATCTTTGTTTTAAAATGAAGCAGTTTCCATCTGTCCGGAAACGCCAGGGGGGTGAACCGGGCATTGAAAACAGCGGAAAAACACTGGGTCCGGGGATCATAAGCGGTGGAGAGGGTTTCCATGGGGGGGATCACGGCCCCTTCATAGCTCACGACCGTATCGATACCGGCTGTTTTGCCGGAAAAGACCGATGAAGCGGTTGAAACGGATTTTAACCCTTTCTCCTCCAGGAGCAGCTTCAGGGCGTTTTCCTTTGCGCGATCGAGGCGCTCCCGGGTGGAATCCCCCGGAACCGCGGTTACCGATCCCCTTGTGGCTATGGTGGTAAAATTTTCCGCCCTGAAGTCATTATCTGCCGGGACCATGAGGAGTTTTGTGTCAACAACCCGGTTGTTGGACGACTTTATGTCGTATCGCAGGTAGTATATCCCGATTCCTTGGCTTGCGCCGGATGCCGCGGTTACCAAGGGCTGGGCCAGCAGCAGAGCGATGAGAATGATAAAAACACTATTTAATTTTGTGATCGCTGGCATGGTTATTGTATTCATGATCTTTATGTTGAGTTAAGGATAAAGTTTCAATTAAAGTTAATCGTACGTCGTGACGATGCTAGACAATATCATGAACTATCAACAGGAATCAATCTTTAGGGTATTAAAGGCACAGATTTCAGGGCAATACGGGGACAGATTTAATTTACTAAGGGGACAGATTTGAAATCTGTCCCCAATCTACACAACAATAGAGGGGACAGATTTTTAAATCTGTCCCCCCCCAATCTACAAGGGTGGAAAAAATGAAGAGACTATTTATGGCGTTATTGGGGCTTACGGCAACCGTTCTGGTGCTATCCGGGTGCGGGTCTAATTATCTGACATCCTCGGGTTCCACGGGCAATGTCCTGGGCACCCCGGACGGCGGCGACGGGTCAAGGAAGGTTGTTACCTTTTATGTCGTTGGAAAGGGGCTTGAGCCCGAAGGAGCCCTCACCCGGGGGCAGGCCGTGCTGATGGCCGAACGTGCGGCCGTGGCCGACGGCTACCGGCAGCTGGTGGAAAAGCTCAGGGGCGTGTACGTGGATGCCCAGTTGAAGGCCGGTAACGGTACGGTCAACTATGATGCAATTCAGCTTTACACCCAGTCCTGGATAAGGGGCACCGAGGTGATGGAACTCAAGCGCGCGGATTACGGTATCACCGAGGCCCGCATGCGGCTCCGGGTCAAGTTTGCCATGAGGGGAATGGTCTGGTGGCCCGTGGGGATCGACACCGATGTAGGGCCGGTGAGAACGGCTTCACGCCAAGGGGTTGTCAGTCCTGGATCATCTATTAAATAGTAACACCATTCTGGAGGTTGTCATGAAACATGTCTGCCCGTGGGGACGCGGTTTGTTTGGTTCCATACTGGTATTGATCGGGTTGACCCTGGTGGTTCCGCCCTTGTTCGGGGCCGGTCTCGATTCCATATACGGCAGGGAAGAGTTGGTCGGGATTATCGAACTCAACAACAGAAACATCGGGGAGCTGGACGAGCAGTTGGCGTCGATCCAGGCTGAGATTGACTGGCTCGATCTGAAGATCAAGCGGTTGACCGACTACGGAAAGGTCATTTCTTCCGAAATGATCCGGTCCATGAAGCTCAAGAAGAGCAAACTTGACTCTGTGTCCAGGGAGCGGGCCCGCCTTGCTGCCCTGGCCAAAGAGTACGGGGCGACCCTTACACGTATTGATGCCAGGCTTGAGCGGGAGGCAAGGGAGCTTGCCAGGCGCGAAGCGGCAAAAAAAGCAACCCCGAAGCTTGCTGAAACGCCTGCCGTAAAAGCGAAGCCCGCCATGATCCGGGAAGCGGACCTTCCCGGGCCGGTCGACGGGGTAAAGATAGGGTTTGATGAGCTGGCAAGAGCGGTCAGGAAGGCAGGCCTTCAGGACTGGGTCGAGGTGGTTGGTGACGGCACCTGTGTCAGGATTGAAAACCAGCTTCCCATCCTGTTCGCCTCGGGAAAGGCCAATCTTGTCAAGGAGTACAAGTCGTTCCTCAGAAAGCTTGCAAGGTTTCTAAAGCCCTATGACGTTCGCGTTGTTGTGGACGGGTATGCGGACTCCGATCCGATTCGAACGGCCAGGTATCCATCCAATTTCGAGCTCGGTGCGACCAGGGCCGCCAACATCGTCCACGAACTGGTGAAGAACGGTCTCAAACCCTCGGTTTTCAAGATAGCAAGTACCGGGGAATACCGGTTCCAGGCCAAGAAGTCATCAAAGCGAAAGCTCCTTGAGCGGCGGGCCCAGGTGTCGGTGATTTTTTCAGGATAACCCTTGCCCGTATCGGACCCTTTGTGCTAAAGCAGGATTATGCAAGCTTATAATAATAATAATTATCATCAACATCAGGTTTTTAAAAATGTCCTGGTTGCGGCCCTGTGCCTGATCACGGCTTTCGTCGTCAGCGCCTGCGGGGGCGGCTCCCCGGACGGGCTCGCCTTGAACAGGGTTAAGGCCGGCCTGGCAGAGGAGCCTACCTGTTCAATCCTCCTGGAGGATATGAAGCAGGAGGGCGCCTTCTCCAAAACCTATTACCACAAATATCTGGTGGTCCAGCCGGAGGGGTCACACTCCACCGACTGGCTCAAGGTGCCCGAATCCTACTACAACGACACCCAGGGCTTCCTAGGCATGGCCCTTTTTTCCAAAAAGGACGGTGTGCCGGACACCCAGGTGTCGCCGCCGGGGTATAATTTTGTGGGAGATCCCGAGTACGGGCGGTGGCGGGAGGATTCCCAGGGGGGATCGTTCTGGGAGTTCTACGGGAAGTACGCCTTTTTCACAAGCCTGTTCGGGGGGTGGTACCACCCGGTCCACCGCAGTGACTACTCCATGTATAAACAGCACCGCTCGAGGAACCAGCCGTTCTTTGGTAGAAAAAAAGAGTTCGGTTCCGCAGGCAAGATCGTGAAGACCAAACGGCCCGGGTTCTACGCCCGCCGCATGGCCGGGGTAAATGCGGGTAAGAGTTCGTTCAAGGCAAAGGCATCCAAGCGGGTGGGCAGGACAAAAACAGGTTTCAGGAGCAGGTCCGGAGGTTCTGGGAAATGACTATTGATGATCTCTTGATCGGTCTCATCTATATCGCTCTTTTTTTTCTTCTCTTTGCCCTTGGCAAGCTTGTCTACAACCTGCTGCACAGGGAGTATGACCTCAACAAAGAGATGGTCGTGAAGGACAATCCCGCCGTCAGCCTTGCCGTCACCGGCTACTATGCCGGGCTTGTTCTTGCCATCGGCGCCGCCGTTGTGGGGCCTTCGGACGGGCTTGCCTCGGATGTCATGGATATTCTGATTTACGGCATCTTGAGCATTGTTCTTTTGAACCTTTCCTCCTTTCTCTGCGAGTGGGTCATCCTGTATCGGTTTAACGTCAGGGACGAACTGTTGCGTGACAGGAACCAGGGGACCGGCGCCGTCATCTTCGGGGTGCTTGTGGCCTCGGGATTTGTGATCTTCGGCTCCGTTTCCGGAAGCGGCGGCACGATCTGGACCGCCATGGGGTTCTGGGGGCTCGGCCAGGTGCTCCTGGTGGTTGCGGCCCTGGTCTACAACTTCATCACTCCCTTTAACGTTCACCGGGAGATAGAAAAGGACAATGTGGCCGCCGGCATCGCCTTTGCGGGCGCCCTGGTGGCCCTGGGCATCGTGGTGGGGCTTGCCGCCGAGGGGGATTTCACCTCCTGGAGGGAAAATATTCCCGCTTTCATGGCCTATGCCGGCATCGGTCTTGTCTCCCTTCCTTTCCTGCGGCTCCTTACCGACAAGCTCCTCCTTCCCGGGGTGAAGCTTTCCGATGAGATCATCGGGCTTCGTCCGGACAAATCCAGGGAGAAGCGGGGACCCAATGTGGGCGCCGCCTATGTTGAGGCCTTTGCCTACATTGCCGGGGCGTTCATCATCTACTGGTGCATCTGATTAGAAAAGGCCCGACCATGACAACCGGACATACCAGAACCCTTCAGGTGGCAATGTTTGCAACTGGCTGCTCAGGCATCGTTGCCGAGTATGTTCTCTCCACCCTTGCCACCTATCTCCTTGGCAACGCCATATTCCAGTGGTCCATTGTCATGTCCATGATGCTCTTCTCCATGGGCCTGGGCAGCCGGGTCAGCAGGAATTTCAGGAAAAACCTCCTGGACAGCTTCATCCTCATCGAATTCTGCCTTTCCCTCACCTGCGCCGCATCCGGCGCCATCGTGTTCGGGTTTGCCGCCTACACCGAGGCCAGGATTTTCATTATCTACTCCCTGGCCCTTGTGGTGGGGCTTTTCATCGGCATGGAGATCCCCCTTGCCACCCGGATCAACAGCCAGTACCAGGAGCTTCGATCCAACATCTCGACGGTGATGGAGATGGACTATTTCGGATCGCTTCTCGGGGGGCTCCTCTTTGCCTTTGTGCTCCTGCCCTTTCTGGGGCTGACCTATACCCCCCTTATCCTCGGCAGCATCAATTTTGCCGTGGCCGCGTTTTTCTTTCTGAGGTTCAGGGGGCTTGTGGCGGCCAGGCGGCCCGTGGGTGTCCTCTTTGTCCTTGTCCTGGTGCTCCTGGGTACCCTTGCCGTCACGGTGAAGCCCATTGTGAGGTATGGTGAGCAGAAAAAATACAAGGACCTGGTGGTCCTGTCCCGGCAGACACGGTTCCAGAAGATCGTCATGACCCGGTGGAAGGATTGGTACTGGCTCTACATCAACGGTGACGAGCAGTTCTCCACCTATGATGAGGAACGTTACCACGAGCCCCTGGTCCATCCCGCCCTGAAGCTTTGCTCCGACTCTTCCCGGGTGTTGATCCTGGGGGGCGGCGACGGCCTGGCCGTGCGGGAGGTGCTGAAGCACAAGGGGGTCAAGACCGTCACCCTTGTGGATATCGATACCGTGATGACCGGTCTTGCGAAAAACCATCCCTTGTTTACCACCATCAACATGGGTTCCATGAACGATACAAGAGTAACTGTGTTGAACATGGATGCCTCGTCCTTTCTCGACCAGGACGATTCCCTCTACAACGTGATCCTGATCGATCTTCCGGACCCGGACTCCATGGATCTCATGCACCTCTACGCCAAGGGGTTCTATACGGACCTTTCAAAGCGGCTGGCCAGGGGCGGGGTGGTGGTGACCCAGGCTTCGAGTCCTTTTTTTGCACGAAAGGCCTACCTGTGTATCCTGAAGACCATGGATGCGGCGGGCCTTGTCACGCTTCCCTTTCACAACCAGGTGCCGACCCTTGGGGAGTGGGGATGGGTCCTTGGTACAAGGAAGGGCGATGCCACCCGTGAGCAGCTCAAAGCCGCGGCCTCGTCCCTTGATTTCCAAGATATCGAAACCCGGTTCCTCAACCACGACGCCATGGTGTCCATGGTTCAATTCGGAAAAGGATTGTTTGATTCCAAAGACGCAGATTCTGTAAAAATAAACACGATTTCCGATCCCGTACTTCTCCGTTACTACCAGGAGGGCTCCTGGGGCGTCTATTAGGGAAAAGGGGACAGATCTATTTTTTGAGGGAAAAGGGGACAGATCTATTTTTTGAAAAATAAATCTGTCCCCTTTTTCCTTCTCTTACCGGGTGGCTGCTATCTTATAGACTGTATTCGCTTCCCGTTTTCCCACGGCTATGACCACAACGACAAGCTCTGAGTTTCTGACTTCGTAAACCAGTCGATAGCCGGCATTTCGAAGTTTGATTTTGAATCGGTTTTTATTTCCGGACAGCCTTGACGCAGGGACATGTGGATTTTGAAGTCTCTCCGTCAGTTTTTTCTTGAACTGGAAACGCAGGTTATCATCCAGCTTTCGCCATTCCTTTAATGCCTCTTTCTTGAACTTAAGGTTATAATTCATCAAGTGTAACGTTTATTTCAGGCTGATCCTTGCGTGCATCGGCAAGGGCGTTAAGTTCGAGGTCTTCCAGTTTATCCATGAGGATTTCATATGCTTTGGCAGGAATACAGTAAAAAGCAGGTTTATTGCGGTTTAGTATCGCCACTGGAAAGCCTTCCCCTGCCGCTACTGTTCCCATGGGGTTTTGTTTTAATTCTGATACGCTGGCTGTGATTTCCGTTAAAATTAGGTTGGTCATTGTAAAACTCCCCTGTTATTGGTCTTGACTTTATTCGTACTAATAATAGTGCTGATAATAGGTCTTGTCAATGAGCAGGGGAAAAGGGGAAAGGGGACAGATTTATTTTTCTAAAAGGGGACGGATTTATTTTTTTGGAAAGTGTTTGTTGGCCCTGCATCCGTATGATACCGTATGTTTATGCCGAGAAAAGCCCGAATCATAGTGCCCGATTGTCCCCATCATATTGTTCAGAGGGGGCATAACAGGCAGGTGGTGTTCGCATCTGATACGGATTATCAGTTCTATCTTGATAACCTTCAAGAGTGGAAGGAAACTCTGGGATGTCGGGTTTACGCCTTTTGCCTTATGACAAATCATGTCCATCTCATCCTGAATCCCGGCAAGGATGTAACGTCTCTTGCAAAGCTCATGAAACGTGTGAACGGCAGGCAGACAAGGTATGTCAATAAAAAGGAAAAACGTACTGGAAGCTTGTGGGAAGGCCGGTATAAATCAAGCCCGGTAAGCACAAGGGAATATCTTCTGGCCTGCAGCCGTTATGTTGAATTGAATCCTGTAAGAGCGGGTATGGTTGCCGATCCAACAATGTATCCCTGGTCAAGTTACCGGAGTAAGGTGGGCATGCGTCGCCTGAACTGGCTGGATGATGATCCCGTTTATATGGAGTTGGCTGACTCCCGGAAGGATCGAGAAAAACAGTATGAGCAGTGGGTGAAAGGCGCCATTCCCCAGGGAGAGTGGGAATTGATTCGTCAATCTCTTCAACGGGGGCAGTTGACCGGTAGCAGGATGTTTATTAATCAAATCGAAGAAAAATTAAACAGACGTGTTGAATTTCGCGGGCCGGGAAGGCCTAAAAAGAAAAGAGATTAGATTAGCTTCGGGGATAGGAAAATAGATCTGTCCCCTTTTTGAGAAAATAGATCTGTCCCCTTTTAAGAGCTGTTGACGAAAAAATTTAGATATACTATTTTGAGCCGAAAATTTTTGATTGGAAACACGGAGTTTGTCGACAAACTTGAAATGTATATTGAAAAATAGAGAAGCGTCTTTCAGGGACGTCTCCTTCTTGCTGATGTTGTGCGTATTGATTATGCAGGCTGGGACTGCGTTTTCAGAGGAGCGTTCCGTCGCCGTGGTCGTTTCCAAGCGGATAAAACCCTACATGCAGGTATTGAAGGGGGTGGAGCAGGGCCTTGAACAGGATAATCTCGAGGTCTTTTTTCTTTCTTCTTCAAAGAAACGGGACAGGGCCAGGGTTTCCGGCAGGCTGCTGGAAAAGCCGTATGACCTGTTTCTGGCCATCGGGCCTGAAGCAGGGGAGCTGGTCTGGTCCGTGGATGAGCTTTCCGGCCGGGGAAAAATCTTTTCGGCCATTCTTAATCCGGACGGGGTTCTTGGAGAAGATACGTTCGGATGCGGCATCTCCCTTCAAATACCGGTTGAAGTTCAAATCGAAGCGCTTGCCAATGCCTTCCCGGACGTGGATAGCCTCGGCCTTCTTTTTGACCGGAAACAGAATCAGCGTTTTTTTGTGAATGCCCTTGCCGCCGGTGAAGCTTATGGGCTGAATATTATTCCCCTGGCCGTGGATTCAAAAAAGCAGATACCCGAAATTCTGAAAGTTAACCTGGACAGTGTCGATTGCATCTGGATGGTTCCGGATGAAACCGTTATCTCTGAAAAGATCGTTCAATATGTCATCAAGCAGGCCTTGTATCGCAAAAAGGGCGTGGTCGGGTACAATTCGTTTTTTATACGATCCGGGGCTGTTTTTGCCTTTGAATTTGATTATACCGAGATCGGGCTCCAGACCGCCGACAGGATCAAGGCTTATTTTGACCGTGGGGAGTGCTGGAATGTCCCCCCTCTCTTTCACAGGACCGTCAATACCAAGATGACCCGGACGCTGGGCTTGCGGGTGGAGGAGTAGCGGTATGAAATTTTCCACAAAAGCGGGGATTCATGCAAGGCTTCTTGCCGCGGCTGTCGTGGTCATCTCTTCCTCAACCTTTATCCTGGGGTATTCCGGCCTCAATCTGGTCAATCGCCTTGTTTCCGAACGGTTTGACCAGCAGATCGATTACATGGCCGAACAGCTTGCAATCAATGCCGAACTTGGGATACTCATTGAGGAGCACTCTCTTCTGGACGGGCTGGCAAGGAGTGTGCTCAATGAAAAGGACGTGGTTGGCGTTGAAATAGAGGACAGTGACGGGATACTGCTTGCCCAGCGCTCAAGGGACCTTGAGGGGCCGGTGCTCATCACTGAAAAAGAGGTGGTCTTGAGCAATTCCGAGGCGGATGCGTTTGATCTGGAATTTTTTGCCGGCAGCTCCGACAAAGAACCGGTGGGCCTTGTGAGGATAAAATATACCAGGGAAGGCATAAAAGCCCTTGCCGCCACCCTGGCGCAACGGTTTGTTCTTCTTTCATTGGGGCTTGCAGTCATTGCTTGTGTGATTTTCTTTTTCATATCCCGTTCCCTGGTGCTGCCGGTGATTTCCCTGGCAAAGGTTGCACAGCAGGTCTCCAAGGGGGACACATCCGTTCGCGCCGCTACCGGTACGATCCCGGAGACGAAAAGGCTTGCCCGTTCGTTCAATGAGATGCTCGATTCCATTGAAGAGGGCAGGGCTGCGCTGATCAGCGCCCAGGAGAGGCTCAGCAGGCAGGCGGCCCTGGCGGAGGTCGGCAAGTTTTCCATGATGATCGCCCATGAGGTGAAAAATCCCCTGGCCATTATCAAATCTTCCCTGGACCTGTTGAAAAAGGATATGGATATACCGGCCGACAACCTGCTGCTGAATTATACCGAGGAGGAGCTGGCCCGGTTGAATACGTTGATCGAGAGTTTTCTGATGTTTTCCAGACCGGCTAAACCAAGGCTTGTTTCCACGGATTTGAACCAGATGGTTGATCAGGTTGTCATGGGGTTCAAACTGCAATATGATTCGGACACCCTGAAGATCAACTGTTCGATTCCTTCGGAAGAGTGCATCGCCCTGGCTGATGCCGACCTGCTCTCCCGGGGGCTTAGCAATATTGTCAGGAATGCCTGTGACGCCAGTATGGATGAGGGCAATATCCATGTTGATGTGGAGACCGCCCCCTTGCTCTGGACGGTGAGGGTCAGGGATTACGGCAAGGGCATAGACCGGGAGAGCCTGGAAAAATTATTTGAACCGTTTTATACGACAAAGGCAAAGGGAACAGGGCTTGGGCTGGCCTTTGCCGATCAGGTTGTAAAAGCCCATGGGGGAACGATTACGGCCGGCAACCATGCAGCCATGGGGGCGGTCTTTTCCGTACAAATTCCCCTGGAACACCTGGAACAGAAACACGAGGACGAGATTGCCGATGGCGCATATATTGATAGTTGATGATGAAGACAAGATAAGGCACCTCCTTTCAATAATTCTTGAGAGGAAGGGATTTAAGACAGACCAGGCCGGCAATGGCAGGGAAGCCCTTGAAAAGCTCAATGCAGGCGGCTATGACATGGTTTTTTCCGATATCCGCATGCCGGAGGTGGACGGCAGGGAGCTGATCAAGCGGATGAGGGAGGCGAACATCGCCACTCCCGTGGTTTTTATCACGGCTTTTGCAACCGTTGATTCGGCTGTGGAGATGATGCGCCAGGGCGCTGCCGACTATGTGACCAAACCGTTTGATGAAGAGAAAATTCTCATTGCCGTGGAGAGAACGCTCAAGCTATCTTCCCTTATTGCGGAAAACCAGGCCATGCGCCGGGAACTTAAACGAACGGATGAAAGATACACCCTTGTTTACGGCTCAAAGCCCATGAAGGAGGTAGTCTCCCTTGCCGAGAGTGTGGCGGGCGTTGATACGGCAGTGCTTGTTACGGGCGAGTCCGGTACCGGTAAAGAGCTGATTGCAAGGTATGTTCATACGAAAAGCAATCGAAACGGGAACCGGTTTGTTCCGGTGAACTGTGCCGCCATCTCCCCCAATCTTGTGGAATCGGAGTTGTTCGGCTATGAAAAAGGCGCGTTTACAGGCGCCGGAAAAAGCAAGAGTGGTAAGTTTGAATATGCCAACCGGGGGACCTTGTTTCTTGATGAAATTGGGGACCTGCCTTTGGAGTCCCAGGCAAAAATGCTGAGGGCCCTTCAGGAGAAGCGTTTTCAGCGGGTGGGGGGCAACGAGGAGATCCCGGTGGATGTGCGGGTGGTCTGTGCGACCAACCGGAAACTTGAACGCATGGTGAACGATAACAAGTTCCGCCAGGATCTTTTTTTCAGGATCAACGTTTTTCCCATTGAGATACCGGCGTTGCGCAATCGAAAGGATGATATCGTTCCCCTTGCAAAGCATTTTTTAAAGACCCTGGCCGTGAATGAAAATCATGAACTCACGGATGGGGCCTGTCAGAAGCTTTGGGAATATCCCTGGCCGGGAAATGTCCGTGAGCTTGCCAATGTGATCGAACGTGGTATGATCCTGACCATGAATACCGGAAAAATAACGTCCGATACCTTGTCCTTTCTCAGGGCTCAATCCTCCGGGGGCGGGGGGCGGCTGACCATCAATCTTCCGCCCAACGGCATCCAGCTTCACAAGGTTCAGGTCAGCCTTGTCAAGCAGGCCCTGGAGGCAGCCGGCAACAACCAGACCGCCGCGGCAAAACTTCTGGGTTTGAGCCGGGCGAAATTCCGGGTATTGCTGAAGAACATCGAGGACAACAAAAATATTGAAAAGGAAGGTTGCAATCAGTGAGTAAAAATATCAACAGAAAGGAAACGGATTCAGGTGGAATGGTTCGTAAAAGCAAGGTGCTTATTTCCCCCGTCCTGTTGCCTTTGTTGATGGTTTTAATCCTGTTGTCCGGATCTCCCCTTTTGGCGTTCGATACCATGCTCATGTTTGTCGGGGAGGATCTGGAAGTTCTTTCCCTGGCTTCAAGGCGGGAGGAGGCCGCATGGAAAGCGCCCGCCATTGCGGAGGTCGTGACAAGGGAAAAAATAGAAAACGCGGGAGATGCGACCATTGCCGATATTCTTGGCAAGTCGACAGGTTTCTATGTCAACGAAAGCGAGCGGGAAAGTGTTCCCTATCTTCGTGGAATTCCGGATTCCGTACTCTTTTTGTATGACACTGTTCCCATTGGGTCCGCCGCCAACAAGTCCTACCATAATATTGATAATGAAATTTTCCTGGCCCCTATAAAGAGAATCGAGATTGTCAGGGGGGCCGGATCTGTTCTGTGGGGACCGGACGCCTTTGCCGGGGTCGTCAATGCCGTTCCCTTGACGGGAAAGGATTTCCAGGGGGTGGAGTCAGGCATTGGAATGGCATCCCTGGACGAGGCCCGGTCTGCATTTATCAAGTATGGAGTTGACAAGGGGCGATGGGATTCCTTTGTCTCTGTTTCGGCAAAGGCTGCCCAGGAGGATGAGGGAAGCTTCAATGTGGTCCGGTTCTGGAACGACGGCGGGGACCCCTCCCCCCTGGAGGAGCGGTTTGGAAACGATACCCCGGGTGATTCAAAGTATTATGAACTCTATTCCAGCATGTCGTTTGACGACTGGTTTACCCTTTCCGCAAGGGTGTCGGGAAACAACAAAATTTATACGGTTTCGGATTGGTCCGGGGATCTTGTCTGGAAAGAGGAGCGCTCAAATCCGACCCAGATCATCAAGCTTGAAGCTTCAAGGTCGACAGGCGTTGATTCCGGTATAAGGTTTACAGGGTACTATACAAATAATGAGGTCAACCTTGATATCATCGGCAAAGCGTTTGACCAGTCTGAGCGCTCGTTTTACGGGGAGTTGATCTATGACAGGTCCATGTTTGCAGGGGATGGGTTGCTGACAGCCGGTGCATCCTGGCGGAAGACAACATTCAAGGATATCGTTGTTTGGAATGACTTTTTGCCTGACCTGCTGGATAAAGAAAACATCGATTTGCTTCCCCAGACTCAAACAGAGGATTATGAAAACAACCTCGGATCTGTTTTTGGTCAGTACAGGCACAAGTTTACAAACTTCGAACTCTGGGCAGGGGTGAGGAGCGATGCCCATGACCGGTTTGAGGATAAGGTCAGTTACAGCCTTGGAGCCGCTTGGAATCTTTTTCCGGATCTGATCTTCAAGGCTATCCATGGAACAGCCTATCGAACCCCTTTTACACGGCAGCTTGCCTATGATGACGTTTACTCGCATCTTGAACGGATAGAAAGCACCAATTTCCAGATTGCCTGGAAGCCGGAAGAAAAGGGAAAAGTGGCATTGACCCTTTTTAGGAACGGAATTGATAATCATGTTCTTGAAGAGCGTGATCTGGGGGTCGGTTTTTCAACGCCTAACAGCCAGACAATTCTCGGTGCCGAATTGGAGTGGGACTTCAGGATAACCGAAAACCTTTCGGTTTCAGGGAATATTACCGCCCTTGATAACAGCGGTCCTGATGAGACCTATACTTATGGAAGATATTATATTAAGGATCCTTCCACAGGGGCTTTCAAGCTTGAGTCTTTTAAAACCGAGAATTACGATTATAATGTCGGTGTAGATACCATGGTCAATTTAGCCTTGAACTGGAATCTTACACCCAACATTACTTTTGTGCCCGAACTTCGTTATTTCTCTGAAGCCCAGCTCCACTACCTGCATGAAAACAAGGCTGATATCCACGCTCCTGTCAAAAAGATAACAATGGAGTGTTCCGACGTGTGGCTGATGGATATGCACCTTAAGATTAATGATGTATTTCCTTTTTGTGTTGATTTTTTTGTGGAGAATCTTTTTAATGAGCATTATGAAACACCCGGGTTGAATTCTCTGAAAGAGGGCAAATCGTTTAATGCCGGTGTTCTGGTAAGGATGAAATGGTAAAAAAAGAGAGGGGCTGTTTAAATTTGACAAGTTTTGGTCAGATCTGAACAAGGTGGGAAGTTAAATGTCCCGGTTTAGTGGGGTCTACTGCTTGGCATGTTTGTTGCTTTATGGATTTGTATGAGAATTTTAAAAAATATACAAAAGCATGTTTTAATCGTTGTCTTTTGCGGCACCATCTGTATACCTGCCATCTCTTTGGCTTTAACTTCGCAAGAGGATCTTGCCGGTTTCGTGGAAATTATCAACGAAATAAGGCGCGACCCCTTTTCCAGTGCCGAGGTCTTGGGGTATGACAGGAATGAGCTTGCAGAAACTAATCCCTGGCTGAAGGCCTCCTATGTTCCCTGTGTTGTAGATGAATTCTTATGTGCCATGGCTGTGGCCCATAACCGTCCAGGCGGGGAGATCCTTGAACCTGAAATGTCACCGGCCTATGATTACGTAAGGACCGGGGAAACCGGCGGGGTTGTGGCCTTCTTTAATTTTTTACCCCAAAAGACCGTCTTCAGGATAATCGTTGAAGATATTCTCAAGCAGGAGCTCGCCTCCAATCCTGAAAGGGTCGGGGGGCTGAATTTATTTTCTCCTGAATTCACCCGTGTCGGGATTGCTATGGAGGCTGGGGTCGAGGTCATTGGCGGAAAAAGACAAAATGCCTATTTTGTCACCATACGCTTTGGATCTTTACAGCTTAAGTCTGAAATGCAGGTGTTGACCATGGTTAACCAGGTGCGGGCCCGGCCTGTCACCGTCGAGAAATATCTTGGCGCCAGTTTTTTTGAACTTTTAAGCCGTAATACTAATTATCTTTCGGAATGGTTTAAAGTGTATCCGCCCCTTATGGGAAACTCCATTCTCCATGCCGCTGCGCAAGGTTATTCAAAGCAATTGGCCGACCTTGACCTTGACCTGGAGCCTTCTCCCTTGGTTCGTGCATTGGATGCCGGATATGAGGGGTTCGAAGTGACTGAATCCATTGCCAGTGGAGAGTCCCCTATTGCTGATGTAACCTCTGCCCAGATTGCCAATACCGTTTTTCAGAGCCTGATTCATGACGAACTTGCGGCCGCTCCCGAAAGGGGGGGCGTATTTTCCCTGGAGAGCAGTGACGGTGGGGTTGGGATCTCCTTTGCTTCTGTTGACGATCTGGTTTATATTGCCTCTGCTCTTGATGCTGGTATGGCTACGGGTGATGACGATGGGCAGGCAGGTATCTATGGGGCGGTTTATTTCGATACTGATGGAAATAATGTCTACACTCCTGGAGAAGAAGGTCAGGGCCTGGCATCCGTGGCTGTTTTTCGCAAATCAGATAATGCTCTTGCAGCCAGAGCTGTTTCAGATCTTTCCGGGCACTTCAGTGTGGATCTCGAATCCGGCCTGGAGTATCGGTTTGAGATATCCTCCGGAGAGATCTCAACTTCTTTGGAAATCCTGGTTGACCGGGATCTTTTTTTACCTGTTGAGTTGTCCCCTCCGCCGGTTTTGTCCCAGCCGTAAAAAGAATGACAGGGTGCTAAAGGTGCAGCCGTGCTGCACCTCATTCTCATATCCCGCCTTTGTTTTTTCTTGACATTTTGATGTCTCAACCGTATAAAAACTGATTCTAAATACAGGGAAAAGAGCTTCTTTTTGTGTATGTCTGCGGAGTACGTTGAAGCCCTTTTAATATGTTCAACTTGATGCACACTATAATTGCCGGGAAACCATGATGAAGACCGCAATCATATTCGGCGCCTCCGGACAGGATGGTGCTTTTTTATCTAAGCTGCTGTTAGAAAAAAAATACCGGGTGGTCGGTGCTTCCAGGAATATCCGAACAGCTTCGCCGAATCTCCAACGATTGAATATCGGTGGGGATATGGAACCGGTCCCCTCTTGCATGCTTGATTTAAATTCTCTTGTAAGGCTTTTGCAGGATATTCGGCCTGATGAGGTGTACAACCTTGCCGGACAAAGTTCGGTCGGTCTCTCCTTTAAAAAACCGATTGAAACCCATGAAAGCATCAGCGTTGCCACCATGAATCTGCTTGAAGCAATTCGGAGGACCGAAATTCCTGTAAAATTGTTCAATGCCGGGTCGGGTGAATGTTTTGGTAATACCGGGGGGGAGGCGGCAACCGAAAGCACTCCCTTTGCTCCCCAGAGTCCTTACGCCGTTGCCAAGGCTTCCGCCTGCTTTCAGACAGCTAATTACCGGGAGGTATATAAACTTTTTGCCTGTACCGGCATTTTGTATAACCACGAATCATTTTTAAGGCCGGAACAATTCGTGACTCGAAAAATTGTCAGCACCGCCTGTCGTATTGCCGGCGGGAGCGGCGAAAAGCTGGTCCTGGGTAATATCTCCATTGAGCGTGATTGGGGCTGGGCCCCGGAGTATGTCAACGCCATGTGGCGGATGCTTCAGCAGGAGCAGCCAGAAGATTACATCGTTGCAACAGGCAGCACCTGCAGATTGGAACAATTCGTGGCTGCGGTGTTTGATCGTCTTGGGCTGAACTGGAAAGAACATGTGAAAACCGATAAAAGATTTCTGCGTCCGACGGATGTTAAGATCGTCAGGGCGAATCCTGTCAAAGCTCAAAAAATACTCAACTGGAAGGCCAGATACACCGGCGTCGACGTAGCAAGATTGATGGTTGAGGCTGAACTTGAAACCAATCCTTAGGATCGGTTGATTTGAAATAAAAGGAAGTAACATGAAGAAAGCGTTAATAACCGGAATTACAGGCCAGGATGGGGCCTATCTCACCGAGATTTTAATAGAAAAAGGGTATGAGGTCCATGGAATAAAACGGCGTGCCTCTTTGTTCAATACCCAAAGAATTGATCACCTTTACGAAGAGCAGCATTTAAAAAATCGTAAGCTTGTTCTGCATTACGGAGATATGACGGATTCGTCCAATCTGGTCAAGATCGTTCAAAAGGTTCAGCCGGATGAAGTTTATAACCTGGCTGCCCAGTCCCACGTCGCCGTATCGTTTGAGGAACCCGAATATACGGCGGATACCGATGCCCTTGGTACCCTTCGATTGCTTGAAGCCATCAAGATAGCCGGGCTCGCGGAAACCTGTAAATTCTATCAGGCATCTACATCCGAGCTGTTTGGCAAGGTTCAGGAAGTGCCCCAGACCGAAAAAACACCGTTTCATCCCAGGTCTCCCTATGCCGTTGCAAAAATGTACGCCTACTGGATCGTGGTCAATTACAGGGAAGCCTATGGCATGTATGCCTGCAATGGAATACTGTTCAACCATGAGTCTCCCCTGCGCGGAGAGACTTTTGTGACCCGAAAAATCACCAGGGCTTTGGCGCGCATCGTTCTTGGTCTTAAGGAGTGCCTTTACCTTGGCAATCTTGATGCCCGTCGGGACTGGGGGCATGCAAAAGATTATGTGGAGATGCAGTGGCTGATGCTGCAGCAGGACCAACCGGATGATTTTGTCATTGCAACCGGCGTCCAGCACTCCGTTAGGCAGTTTGTCGACATTGCCGCAAGGGATCTTGGTATCCGCTTGAGGTGGGAAGGAGAAGGTGTCGATGAAAAGGGTATTGTTGAGGATGTGGAACCCGTTGGAATTAAATACCGATGTGATGGGAACAGGCCCAAACCGGGTGATGTGATTGTTCGGGTCGATCCCCGCTATTTTCGTCCTGCCGAAGTTGAAACCCTGCTTGGAAATCCGGCAAAGGCAAATAATGAATTGGGCTGGAAACCTCGCATACCTTTTGAACAGATGGTTCAGGAGATGGTGCAATTTGATTTGGAAGAGGCTCAGCGCGACTCACTTTGTAAGCAAGAGGGATTTAACGTCTGTAATTTCCATGAATAAAAACAAAGTGACCGAACTCCGATTATGCCGACCCTGAATCTTTCATTTATAATAGAGATAACCAAGCGCGATTTTGCAGAACGCTTTGCAGGCTCCGTGCTTGGTTCCTTGTGGGCCATCATATGGCCCCTTGTGAATCTTTTTATCTACATTGTTATCTTCGGCAAAATGATGGGCGCGCGTCTTCCCGGGACATCGGAAATGAACGCCTATGGGATATACCTTGCCGCGGGACTCATACCATGGACAGCTTTTTCAAGCACCATAAACCGTTCCGTATCGGTATTTATAGATAAAAAACATATAATCACCAAAGTCAACACGTCACTTCCTTCCCTGCTCATACATATCAATCTGTCGGAAACCATCACCTATCTTATTTCCATGACGGTTTTTTTTATGATTCTGGCATTCCAGGGGCATGATTTTCACAGGGGGGTGATGCTTTTGCCCTTCCTGTATTACCTTCAACAACTGCTTGCCATGAGCCTCGGGCTTTTTGCCGCGGTGTTGAACGTTTTTATTCGGGATGTGCGTGAAATAACCGGAGTGATTCTGCAACTCTGGTTCTGGTTTACCCCCATCGTTTATATTGCCGATATTCTTCCCGGGGTTGTCCGGAAGCTGATCGAGTTCAATCCGATCTATATTATTATCCAGTCCTACCAGAGAATTTTTGTGTTTAACGATTATCCTCCTTTTCATGCTCTTGTCCTTCTGACGGTTCTCACCCATGCTGGACTGCTGTTTTCCCTGGTGCTGTTTCGTTATCTGGAAAAGGATATAAGGGATTTCCTATGATGGAGCTTCTGTTTCTAATGTGTTGGACGGGCCTGTTCCTTGCGGGCCTTTTTTTGATCCGGCGAACAATTGTATCCCCCGTCAGGGTGTACCTTTTGGTGTTGCTGAATTTTATTTTCCTTGCGGGAATTTTTCATTTTTATCCTGTTCCCAAAGCACCGGAAGGGGCGGTTACCATGGACTCGGGCGGCTCCTGTCCTGCGAGGGTTTTCCAGGGCGGGAAGCTTTTTTCGGGCCGGTTGGGGATTGAGTCGTGAAGATTTTAGTGAACGCAACCCCCATGAGGGGCCTGTTGACAGGAATTGCGCGTTATTTGCGTAACCTGTATGAATCGATGGCCCGGACCAACCAGGCCGATCTGTTCTATTTTACCGGCAACAGGGCGGTTGATTCCATGCCGTTCCTGGCGGAATCCCGCCAAAGGCAGCAGACCATCAAGGCGGTCCGGCAGCTTCCTGATCCCCTTGTTTTCGGATTAAGGGCCGCCCGCTGGTTGAAATACGAACATCAGCTTAACGGGCTGTGTAAAAAAGAGAAGAGCCCCTTATTTGATATCTACCATGAGACGGCCTTTACCCCGGCAAAGTTCACCCGGGTACCCACGGTCTTTTCCGTATATGATCTTTCTTTGCGAAGATACAGGGAAACCCAACCCAGGGAACGGGTATGGATGTTTGAGTATTTCATTAAAACCAGATTGAGGTATGCCGGGCATATACTCACGATTTCCGAGTTTGTCAGGCAGGAAATCATTGACGAGTTTAAAGTCTCCCCTTCGATGGTAACTGCTGTTCCCCTTGCTCCCGATCCTATTTTTGTTCCCTGCGGTTCGGACTGTTTGCAAGAGGTCCTGACCAGATACAATCTGCCTGAATCATACCTGCTTTTTGTAAGCTCCCTTGAACCTCGGAAAAATATTGATCTGCTGATTGACGCCCTGGAAAAGGTCGACACCGACATTCCGCTTGTGCTTGTGGGATGGCAGGGCTGGGGTGAGAAGGGGTGGCTTGAAAAAATTGGGAAAACCTGTTTTAAAAACCGGGTCTATTTTACAGGCCATGTTCCGGATAGTGATTTACAGGCAATTTATACAGGGGCCAAAGCCCTGATCTATCCAAGCATCTACGAGGGGTTTGGATTGCCGATTGTCGAGGCCATGGCCTGCGGATGCCCTGTTATATGTTCCAATACGGCCAGTATGCCGGAGGTGGCCGGTGATGCCGCCGTATTAATTGATCCTGCAAGGAGTGATGAATTGGCCAACGCCATTGAAACCGTCGTCCATGACACCTGTTTTAGAGACAACCTCGTGGCCAAAGGGCTTGAACAGGCTTCTGTTTTTACCTGGGACAGTACTGCCGGGAAAACCCTTGAGCTGTTTAAGCGGGTGGCAAAATGATCTCTGTTCAAAATATTTCCAAAACTTTCAAGCTTTACCGGAAACCTTCCGACCGGCTAAAAGAAATAGCTTTAAGGCGTTGTTATCATAAGGATTTTCAGGCCGTGAATGGTGTGAGCTTTGACGTCCGGGAGGGGCAGACCCTTGGCATTGTCGGCGAGAACGGTGCGGGAAAATCCACCATTCTCAAGCTTTTGACCGGAATCCTGCTTCCGGATGCCGGCGCAGTGCATATTGCCGGAAAGATAACAGGCCTGCTGGAACTTGGAACCGGCTTTAATACGGAATTTTCCGGAATAGACAACATCATTCACAATGCAACCTACCTCGGGCTTTCCCGCCAGGAGATAGAGGAGAGGCTTGATCGAATAATCGAGTTCACCGAACTCGGTAATTTCATCAATGAGCCCATTAAGACCTATTCTTCAGGCATGGTCATGCGTCTGGCCTTTTCGGTTGCCATCCATGCCGATCCAAAGGCATTCGTTGTTGACGAGGCTCTTTCGGTCGGGGATGCCTATTTCCAGCAGAAATGCATGCAAAAAATCAAAGAGTTCAAGGAAAATGGCGGCTCAATCGTTTTTGTTTCCCATGATTTGAATGCGGTAAAAGTGCTGTGCGACCAGGCTATTTTGCTTGATAAGGGCAATGTCATTGAACACGGTGATCCGGAAGCAATCATTAACGCCTATAATTTTCTTATCGCCAAGCGTTCCAAAGGTGAAGAGATCAGCTACGGGGCGGAGGACGATTCCTCCGGATATGGCAATCGGAAAGTGGTGATTGACAGGGTCGCCCTGATCGATGAAAAGGAGAATGAATCCGAGATCCTTATCAGCGGTCATCCGTTAAAACTCGCCGTTACCCTCACCGGCCATGAGCTGATTGATAATGTGACCCTGGGGATTTCCATAAGGGATAAGTTCGGTCAGGATATTTACGGGACAAACTCTTATCATCTTGAAAAACCGATACGTATCAAACAGAATGAGACGCTTATCGTAAATTATCTATTTGAGGAGTTTAACCTGGGGCCGGGAAAATATACAGTCACTGTTGCCGCCCATGCCGGTTCAGCCCATGTTGAAGAGTGTTACCATTGGATGGACAAGGGAGCCGTGTTTGAGGTTGTTGCCGGGGATGGCCATGTCTTTGCCGGATTGGTTCGCCTGACACCCGACTTGCATGTGGAAAGCGGTAAAAACGGCATTAAACCGGGGACGCTTTCATAGACGCTCCCTAATAACGTGCATAAGGATTGATATGAAAAAGAAAAGTTGCCTGATAGTTTTGTTTGCCATGCTGTTTTTTAGCCGGCTTGGTACTGCCGGAGCTGATTTTGAACCGAATAACAGTGTTTCCCAGGCCCGGGAGATTACTGCTGGATTTTATCATATTTCGGGAACCGGCGAGGATTGGTACCGTATTCAGGCCAACCCCGGTATGATGCAGCTTGTCATGACCCCCCGGTCAGGCACGGATGTCAATATGGTGCTCCATAACAGCAAGCTTCAAGTGGTGGCCGGCAATTTTTTAGTGGACGAAGAGTCCATAGCCTATGAGGTTTCCGCCAGCGATACCTACTATCTTAAAATTTATTCCCCGGGTTCCACCCGGTCCGATTACACCCTGAGTATCGAACTGCCCCGGGGCAGCTGGTCAAAGGTGCTTGATTTCGGGCCTGTCAGGGACGTTTCAGTCGCTCTGTTTGATATTGACAATGACGGAAAAGATGAGATTTTTATTGGCACCAGTAAGGGACTTGACGGGAACCTCAACGAAATCAGGCCAGCCGGGTTGATTTGCCTGGAGGACACCGGTGAGATAAAATGGACCAAGTCCTTCCCTGCCATTGACGGCCCGGATCCCCAGACAGGCATCGTTTACAGAACCACATCAGTGAGTACGGCCCCCGTGTTTTCCGATATCACCGGGGACGGCAGGATGAATATCATTGTGGGGGTCGGGGGGGACAGTTTTGGTGAGACCGGACTGAATATCGTTGGTCAGCCCGGGGATAAGGGGGGCGTTTACGCCCTGGATGACAATGGCGAAATCATCTGGTTTAACCAGAGCCTGGACACCATCGGCGGTGACCTGAATAACGGTGAAGGCAGGCCCGACGGCGTGTACGGCACCCCCCTGGTATTTGATATCGATCAGGACAACGTCAAGGAAGTTATTTACGGAGGCTGGGACCAGTCCCTGTGGATTCTGGACGGCCCCACCGGCGGAACCGAGGTGAGGGTTCATTTGGCCGATACAATCTGGTCCTCCCCTTGTGTGGCGGATGTGAACAATGACGGTTTGTTTGAAGTTTTAATTTCCGCCGATATTTCGGCCAATACCGATGCCCAGACCTCCACCGGAGGTATCTTCCATATTATTTCAGCCGACGGAACCCAGAATATACCGGGGTTTGACCAGCCGGTGGGTAATCCCGGCTATACGGACCTCAGGGGGAAAGCCGAGGAGCAGGTTCTGTGGAGCAGTCCCACGGCGGCAGACCTGGATCAGGACGGAACCCTGGAGATCATTTACGGAACCGGGAATTATATACAGCAAAAGCCCATTGGGGAGTACATCCGCGTCTGGGAGCACAATGGAGAGCCTAAGTTCAAGCTGCTGACCCAGGGCCGGACATTTGCCGCGCCCCTTGTAACCGATATTGACAACGACGGAGATCTTGAAATTCTGGCAGTCACCCTGGAAGGATACCTCTATTGCTGGGATCATCAGGGCTATCAGCTTTTCGCCACCCAGGTTCAAACCTTTCCGGGCAAGTCAGGGCAGCCGATTTTTTGTAAAACCATTGCCGTGGACCTGGACGGGGACCACAAGCTTGAAATCATCCTCTCCCAGGGCTCCCAGATGATCGTTCTCGACAGCAGGGGTGTCCAGCTCACCTCACCCCATGACATGGAGTATATCTTTGAGCTTTTTAAAGGGTCGCCGGCGGTTAAGGATATTGACGGCGATCTGCAGGTGGATCTGATCAGCGGCGGAAATACGTCAGCCAAGGATCAGGCCATGGTCTTTCGTTGGAACTCTCCCCTGGAGCATACCGGAAACAGCATTGTGTACGGGGCGTATCAAAGTCGTCAGTCCCTCCATAATATAAGGGACTTCGTGGGTCGGTTCTATAAAACGGTCCTGGGGCGCACGGCGGATGCAGCCGGACTGAACGATTGGGTGGATCGCCTCAACACCGGCGTTAACGCCGGGGCGGACGTGGCGCGGGGATTTATCTTTAGTCAGGAGTGCGTCAATCTGAATCTTAGCGATCCGGATTATCTCAACGTTCTGTACACGGCGTTTTTTAATCGCCGGCCTGATTCGGGCGGTTATGCCTTGTGGGAAGAGAACCTGAAAAACGGTATGGACAGGGAAGAGGTGTTGGAAGGTTTCATCTATTCGGAAGAATTCTTTAACCTCAGCCGTTCCTATTCGATTCTGCCTGTAAAATAAAAAACAAACGGGGTTCCGTGCCCCCGGCCGGACCAGGCCGGGGCGCCATCCCCAACCAGATAGTGAGAGTGTAAATGAAAACCCTTTTTGTCGATTGTTCTTATCTATACAAGCATGTGTCATTGAATACCGGTATCCAGCGCGTGGTGCGCCGGTTCATGGAAAATGCCGAATCCCTGGAGCAGATCCACGGCATCACCGTGCTTCCTGTTCATATTGCCAATGGCTCCTTTGACATTCTCACCCTTGACGATCTTTATGATACCGGGGGGACGGAGCCGGGTGGAGCAAAGACCTCGGCGTACGAATATTTAATCGATGTATATCGCACGGGCCGGGTGTTCCTCAATTCCCTGCTGGGACGCAACCGGTTTGTGGAACGTATGCTGTTTGCACCGGTTGACCGGTTCGGCCTTGGGTTTATGATTGATAAACTGTTGTTGAGGCCTGTCAAATTCCTGGCCTTAAAAAAACGGTCAACGCCTTTGGATCCGTTTTTACAGGTCGAACCCGGGGATATGCTGCTGCTTCTGGACTCCACCTGGTATTCGGATATCTGGTCCAGTGTGGAGAAGGTCAGGGATCGGGGAGGACGGGTTGTTTCCGTTATTTACGACCTCATTCCCATCACCCATCCGCAATTTTGTGACGATTACCTGGCTGAGGTTTTTAAAACCTGGTTCATGGACTCCCTGAACCAGGTTGACGGATATGTGGCGATTTCAAAGACGGTGCGGGACGATCTGAAGCGGTTCATGGCGGATCAACTGGACTCTCCGGTTGACCCCAAGCGGTTCGATTATTTTTACCTTGGGGCCGATTTCAAGCAGGGAGCCCTGGAGCATACGGATATTGGCCCGGAGTTGAAAGACGCTTTGGAAAAAAGACCTGCCTATATCATCGTATCCACGGTGGAGCCTCGAAAGAACCACGGCTACCTGTTGGACGCCTTTGATATCCTGTGGAAGCAAGGGGCTGATATCAGCCTTTTCATCATCGGCCGCACAGGATGGAAAGTGGAATCCCTGATGGATCGCATCCACAAGCATCCCCAGTTGGGCAAAAAACTCTTCCATTGGGACCACATCGATGACAACGAGCTGAAATACTGCTACTCCAAAGCCAAAACGCTTTTGTTTCCGTCCTGTGCCGAAGGGTTCGGTCTGCCCATTATCGAAGCCCTGAGCCATGGCCTGCCCGTCATTGCCAGCGATATTCCGGTACACCGGGAAGTCGGGGGGGACAGGATAGGTTATTGTAATCTTGCCAACCCCGGGGATCTTGCCCGGCTGATCGGAGACATGGAGGAAAACGAATTCGGCAACGGGGCGCCCTGTGTCGAGGACTCCCACACATGGATCTCCTGGCAGGAGAGCAGCGAAATGCTGTTTGACGCCTGCACCCGGATGGTGGATGCCGTTCCTTTGAAGGAAAAGACCAGCCGGGTTCATCCCCCAGAAAAACCGGCCAAAGGGTTGCAGGAACTGCTTGATATCCGCAGTGAACATCTGTTTGTTCAGACAATCTACCAGGAGGTTCTGGGCAGAATCCCGGATGCCCTGGGGAAGAAAGATATCCTGGCAAGGCTTGCCGGCGGCATACCAAGGAAACAAATTATCGCGGACCTTCTTTTTTCCAGGGAAGCCAGGGAAATGGGGGGAGGAAAGCTTTCCATGTCCCGGGGGCAGAGAAGAAAGCTGTATCTATGGTCCCGCAGCCGGCGTATCCGGGCTTGGCTGAAAATAGTATGTCATATGCCTTCCACCCTTCTGGAGCAGAACGGCAAAATGCGTGAAATGGCAAACAGGCAATCCTGGCTGGAGAATGAGATAGCCACCCAGGAAAACCTTCTTGCCGGCCTGCCCCGGCAGGTGGCAAGGATGGAATCCAAGGTTCTCCATTCCATGGACATGGAAGCCCAGGCCCACCAGCGCCGCATCGATCAATTTATTTTTGACGCCAAACAGGCGGTTGAGTCGTCAAATAACAAGGAATCCCTTACCACCGGTCTTTCCCAGGTTTCAAGCCATGCCGTTGACACCTATTATCAGGCCCTGGAGGAGTGCTACCGGGGCAGCCGGGATTCCATCCTCGAGCGGTATGAATCCTATATGGAGATCGTGGGTCCCGTTCTGGATCCGACCCGGCAGATACATGCCCTGGACCTTGGATGCGGACGGGGGGAGTGGCTGGAAATCCTCGGCAGGCACAGTTGCCTTGCAAAGGGGGTGGATTCAAGTTCAGCCATGGTGGCTGAATGCCGGGCCCATGATTTGGATGCCCGGCAGGGGGACCTGATCGAATGGCTCCAAGGGCGGCCCGGCAAAAGCGTGGAACTGATATCCGCATTCCATGTGATCGAACATCTGCCGTTTCAAAAATTAAGTGTTCTGTTTTTCGAGATTTTCAGGGTGCTTAAACCCGGTGGCATGGTGCTTCTCGAGACCCCCAACCCGGAAAATCTCATTGTGGCCTCCAACATGTTTTACAGGGATCCCACCCACAAGAATCCCATCCCCCGGGAGCTTTCCGAGCATCTTCTCGGCTTCCACGGCTTTACGGACCTGTCGCACCATCCCCGGCATCCCTTTCCCCGGGAGATGCACCTTGCCGAGGATTCGGAGATTGCCCGTAGATTCAACCGGTTGATCTACGGTCCCCAGGATTATCTTATCACCGGCAGAAAGACCGGCATAAACCGATAATGAAACGGGCCGTACACCAATACACCACGACCATCGAACCTGGTGACGGGGTCAGCAACAGCGTTTTTCTGATTCAGCGTTTTCTTCTGGAACTGGGGTATGACTCAAACATTTATTCCGGTCGTATTCACCCGGATCTTGCCGGAAGCGTCCTTTCCCCTTCCGGGTATGATGACAGCGGAGAGGGCATTCTCCTTATCCACCATGCCTTGGCCCAGCCCGAGGCCCCGTGGCTGTTCAGCCTCCGTGACCTAAAAGCCATGGTTTACCATAATATCACGCCTCCCCATTACTTTTCCGGGGGCTCCGAGCTCCAAGGGGAGGCAGGCCTGGCCCGACGGCAGCTTGCGGAGTGGGCCGGGCGTTTTGCCGGAAGTATCGCCATATCCGAATACAACCGCCGGGAACTCCTCTCACTGGGATACGGGAATATCCATACCATTCCCCTGGTGGTGGATATGGAAAAAATGGGAACCGTCATTCCGGATCAGGAGATTGTCCTGAAGCACGAAGGCACCTTTAACCTTGTTTATGTGGGCAGAATTATGGAAAATAAATGCCAGCATGACCTGATCCACGCCTTTGCCGGGCTGAAGGAAGAGAACGCCAGGCTGTTTTGCATCGGAGGCGTCAGCAGCCCGGCCTACGAATGCTATCTCAGGGAGCTGATCGCGCGGCGCCAACTCCGGGACAGGGTGATCCTTACCGGAAAGGTAAGTGACGAAGCGTTATGGGGGTATTACCGGGCCGCCGACATGTTTGTCTGCCTGAGCGACCATGAAGGCTTCGGCATCCCCCTCATCGAAGCCTCCCTTGCCAACGTTCCGGTTGTGGCCTACGACAGTTCCAACATTGGAAACACCCTTGGGGGCTCGGGTTTTCTTCTTTCCCATAAAAACAGCCGGGATGTTTCAAATATTTGGCATCAGCTTATGGAGCAGCCTGAATGGCGCCATGCTCTGGTTAAATCCCAGCAAAAAAATCTGCAACGCTTCTCTCCCGAGGCCTTGAAAAATCAACTGTCGGCCTTTCTTTCCAGCCTGGGACTGCCACCGGTGTCACTCCCCGGAAAACCCGTAAAATCCCTCCCGGGCAAGGCCCGCACAATCCGGATGGAAGGTCCCTTTGACAGCAGCTACAGCCTGGCCCTGGTAAACCGGAAATTGGCTGAAGCCTTTAAGAAAATGAAAGCCGATGTAGAGCTTTACGCCACGGAAGGCGGGGGAGACTATGCCCCTGATCAAGAGTTCCTGGCGGCTCACCCCCGGATAAAAGACCTGTGGAACTCCGGCCCGGACCCGCGCCCGGTTGATATGGTCATCCGCAACCTCTATCCCCCAAGGGTCACCCGGATGAACGGGGAACGCAGGGTGCTGGGACCCTACGGCTGGGAAGAGTCCGCCTTTCCCGGTGGGTGGGCCGCCGGGTTTAACCGTCATCTTCACCTGATCACCACCATGTCCGAATTCGTCACCAAAGCCCTTCAGGATAACGGTGTTACCGTACCCATGGCAACGGTGGGGATCGGTGCCGACCATCTCCTTGATGTAGCGGAGGAGCCCCTGCCGTTGACGTTTCCCCAGGGGTATACCCTGCTTCATATCTCCTCAAGTTTTCCGAGAAAGGGGGTTGATCTGCTGCTTTCCGCCTTTCCGGCAGCCTATGATGATGATTTTAAAGCGACCCTGATCATAAAGACCTTTCCCAACCCCCACAACACCGTTCGCAAGCAGCTTTTCGAAGCCGGTTGGCGTATGGGTTCCGGGTTTGAATTTGTTCTGCCGGGTTACCGGAACAAAACCATAATACTATTGGAAGACGAATTGTCGCCGGGCCAGCTCGTCACCCTGTACCGGCACAGTGATCTTCTGCTGGCCCCGGGAAGGGGAGAGGGGTTCGGGCTGCCCATGGCCGAAGCCATGGTTTTCAACCTGCCGGTCCTGACTACCGCCCTGGGCGGCCAGGCCGATTTTTGCACCCCTGAAACCGCCTGGCTGATCGGCTGCTCCTTTTCCAGGGCCGGGACCCACATGGGGCTTTCGGATTCCGTATGGTTTGAACCTGATCTCGATGACCTGATTCGGAAAATGGCCTTGATGGCCAAACTTTCCCGCCATGAGATAGAACGGAAAACCGTGCCTGCAAGGGCGAATATCCTTGGGCATTACTCCTGGGACCGGGTGGCCCAAAGGATGGTTGAGGCCGTTGACGGCCTGGATAACCGGAGTTTTCCCCGGTGCAATCCCCGGGTGGGCTGGGTGACCACATGGAACACCCCGTGCGGCATCGCTTCCTACTCTGAAATGCTGACCCGGTCATTTCCCCGGGACAGTCTCTGTATCCTTGCCAACCGCATTCCAGGAACCCTGGAACCGGATGGCGGCAATGTCATCCGATGCTGGGAAGCAGGGGGAGATGATACCCTGGAGACCCTCCTTGAAACCATCCGGGGACAAAAACTCACCGAGATCGTTATTCAGTTCAACTTCAGCTTTTTTAACCTGGATGCCTTGAATAACCTGATCACGGCCCTTGGGGAGCAAGGTGTAGCCACCTATCTCTTTCTTCATTCCACAGCTGATGTCAAGCCGCCCCATGAACCGAAATCCCTTGCCTCCATTGACCGGGCATTGAAACTGAGCCGTCGGGTGTTCGTTCATTCGGTTCACGATCTCAACCGTTTGAAAGGGTTCGGCATCGTACGGAATTCCACACTTTTTCCCCATGGCGTTCCTGGACGTAATGTCGTTTCCGGCCCGTCCGGGCAATCCCCCAGCCTCATCGCCACCTTTGGATTCCTGTTGCCCCACAAGGGGACCCGGGACTTGATCCGCGCCTTTGAACTTTTGCGGGAAACGGGCATGGAGTCGAAGTTGCTGCTGCTCACTGCCTTGTATCCCGGCGGCATATCGGAAAATGAATGCAGCCTTTGCCGCTCCATGATCGAAAAAAGTCCCTTTCGGGACGACATCACCATGGTGACCGGCTATCTTGGGGAGGAGGAAATTCATCAACGGCTCTCCCGGGCGGATGTGATCGTTTATCCCTATCAGAACACCCAGGAGTCGAGCAGTGCGGCGGTTCGCACGGGGCTTGCCACTGGGCGGCCGGTGGCCACGACCCCGCTGGCGATTTTTGAGGATGTCTCGGACGTGGTTTATACCCTGCCGGGGGGCTCACCACGGGAACTTGCCCGGGGAATAAAGAATTTGATGAACGACAGCAACCTTAAGGAAAAGATGGGAACAAGGCAGCAGGCATGGCTGTCAACCCATAATTGGCGGATACTGGGTCAACGACTCCAAAATATCATCTCCTCCAATCTAAGGATTTTTCAATGAAAAATCCAATCCAGGCGTTTATTGAATGGTACCGCTCCCTTGCCCAAGGCCAGCGCCAGTATATCGCCCACATGTATATTGTGATGACAACCGGGAATACCGCCGATCTCGCCTTGGCAAGGGACATTTCTCCGGCTCGGTTCGAATATCAGGTCCTGACAAGGGATTTCCCCGTGAGGATGGTGGCGAGGATGGTGGTGATCCGGGGCATCATCGATTTAATTTTTATCAACAGGGATTTGCTCTGCCCCACCCAGTCCCGGATCACCCCGGGGACAGATTTTAAATCTGTCCCCAATATTGTGGATATCTCGGAAAAACAATGGGAAAAGGGCCTTGACTCCTGGAAGCGCTTGCGCGCCGTGGAGTTGTCTGATATCTATACGCGTTTATGGTTAAAATCCGAATTAGAAATGGAGAATGGATGTGAAAAGTAAAAATGTTATAGTGGTTTGTTTTGCAATTTTGTTGTTTCCGTCGCTATCGGGGGCGCTTGAAACCTTTTCCCTGGAAAAAAGTATTGAATACGGCCTTGAGCACAGTCCCCGGCTCCAGGGCGGGAATATCACGGTCCGTCAGGGGGACATGGATATCAAGAACATGCGGGGCCGGTTCCTTCCCTCAATCACCACGGGTTACTCCCATAGTAAACTTTTCAATGAATATATATCCGGTACGGAAGATACGGATTATGTCGACCAGACGAACAGAACGGCGAGCCTTCGACTGACCCAGGCTCTTTTTGCGGGGTTTGAGTACAAGAACCGGTTCGACCGGGCAAAGCTGAGCAAGCAGTACCAGGAGGCACAGCTACGGGTGCAGACCCTTGATCTGGTTCGCGGCATCAAGGCCGTGTTTTTCGACCTTTTAAAGAAGCGGTATGACGTGGCGACCATCACCCAGCGGATTAAACGCCTGGAGTCCGACCTTGCCGCAGCCCGGGCGTTCAGCGAGAAAAAGATCGCACCTTATGTATATGTTCTCCAGGCGGAGGCGGACCTGGAGGAATCCAAACAGAGCCTGTGGCAGACCCAGACCGCCATCTACAAAGATTCCGCAAGGCTTAAAAGCCTGCTGGGGGGGTTCCATGACCGGGATGGGGTAGAGTTTGACGATGATTTTGAAGTGCCGGCCTATGATCCCGGCGAGAATCTTGACCGCTGCCTGGACCTGGCCCTTGCCGCCCGTCCGGAAATACTTCTCCTTGACCTGCAGGAGGATATGGCGAGAAAGGATGCCGCCATCGCCCAGGGACGCTATTATCCTAGGGTGAACCTTGATCTGGGGCTCTATGACACGGATAAAGATTATGAAAAGAATTCGAAATACAGGCCGGACCAGCACAACACCTATTGGAGTGCCGGAGTTTCCGTCCAGATGAACCTGTTTGATGGCGGAAGCGCCTATTATGAAAAAAAGCGCCATCTCCTTGAGGTGAACCGGATTTCCAAGGAAAAACAGCAGGTACAAATGGAGATCGAGGAGGAAGTGGCCGTGGCCTTTAATTCCCTCGCAGAGACAAGAAAAAGGCTGGTTTCAGTTGAAAAAGCCCTGGCCGCCTCCCGGGAGAACTATATCCGCCAGCGGAAACGGTTCAATGCAAGGATCGGCACCACTTCCCAGGTGCTGGACGCCCAGGCCATGCTCGCCAGGGCGGAATCGGGAAAAAGCCAGGCCCTCCTGGATTGCCAGATGTCCCTGGCGGAGCTTCAGCATGCCATGGGTCAGGGAAAACCAATCTCTGGTCAGATCAAACCAGATTTGGATAAATAGAGCCAGGGGAAAGGGAATCGATGTTCGGCTACCTGAGGTTCGCCCTTGCTTTTTTTGTTCTTATCTCCCATGTTCATGTGAGATTTTTCGGTCTTAACCCCGGCGTGATTGCGGTGGTGATATTTTATATCCTGGCGGGGCACGTGGTTGTCCATCTCTGGGAGGATGTCATTCCCGACGGCCGGGGCAAGCTCCTTAAATTCTACCGGGACCGGATCCTCAGAATTTACCCCCTGTATCTTTATGTTGCTGTTTTGACATTGCTTTTTTTGTCGATTACAGGGTATGGCGAGCCTCGGTTCTCCCCCTCCGGGCTGATTGAAAATTTTTCCATCGTGCCCCTGAACCTTTACATGGTCCTGGACAGCACCGTCTTGACAACTCCTTCCTGGTGCTTGATTCCCCCGGCATGGTCCCTGGGGGCGGAGCTTCAGGCCTACCTGCTCCTTCCCCTTGTTTTTTTGAGCAAGTCGTTGAAAATAGTGCTCGTTGCCGCTTCCCTGTCCGTCTATATGCTTGCCAATCTTTCCATCATTCATCCCGACTATTTCGGTTACCGTCTGCTTCCGGGTGTGTTTTTCATGTTTGTCGCGGGAAGTTCGCTCAGGTTGGCCCGGGATACGTATGATAACAATGGTTTGTTTGATCGCTGCTACCCTTGGGTGCTATGGGTGTCCATCGCAGCCATGGGCCTTGTTTCCATTCAAAAAGGCCTGTTCAGCCCGGCCTACACCAAGGAGACCTATATCGGCCTGCTGGCCGGTATTCCCCTTGTTTACATCCTGGACCGTTTCCCGTTGAAACTGCGGGGCAATGCCCTTGCCGGCGCCCTTTCCTATGGGGTGTTCCTCAGCCATTTTTTCATGATCTGGTGGTTGGATTATACGGGGTTTTTCATCAATAACCGTGTTGTGTGTGTCTTTGCTATAACCTTGGGATCATTGGCTATTTCCTTTGTCGGTATAACGTTTGTCGAAAGATACGTTGATACCGTAAGAAAAAACTAAAACCAACATAGGCCTGTTATTCCCATTGCAAATGTGTTATGAACGGTGCGCATATGGGATATGCAATCCCCCCTCGTGTGCGTTGCATCCGTATTGTTTTTACGATCGCAAGAAGTTATTTTTTTATATTTGGCACGGTCTTTGCTTCGTGTAATTTGCATTTTGAAAGAATCTCCCGGTTCACGGGTGTGACAACATTAACTGCAAACACTTTGCAATGTGTAAATTTAAACTAAGATTCCTTAAGGAGGAAAAATTCAAATGGCTTTAACTCAGACTCAGGTATCACAGCTCTATGTCTCTGTTTTCGGTAGGGCGTCAGAAGGCGCAGGTAATACCTATTGGCAGACAAATCAGGCTGATATGACAACAACCGCGGACGTAATGCTCGCAACCGACGCCGCCAAGGATTATTTCGGCGCCACCCTCAATGATAACGCCGCTTTCATTGCCCAGATCTATGAAAACACCCTTGGCAAGACTGACGATACCGTCGGCATGGCCTATTGGGTTGAAGAACTCGAGGCTGGAAAATCAAAGGGCGAGGTTATTGTCGCCCTGATCGATGCCGCCCTGGCTGATAATAATGCCGGTGACGCCCAGGATCAGTTCAAAAACAAGGTTGATGTTTCCGACTACACCGCGACCAATATTAACACGGTTACCACCACCGATGCATTCAAGGCCTTTATTGACGGCGTTGACCACACCGCGGATTCCGTTGCCGAAGGAAAGGGCGAAGTCGATGCCGCAAAAACCGCTTCCACCGGTGAAAAACATTATCTTACTGCAAACCAGGACAAAGGCACGGAGTTCGAGGGTAATGCCGGCGATGACATGTTTTATGCCGATGTTGTTCAGTACGGCGGCCCCCAGGTCAACAGCCTCGCCACCGGCGATGTCCTTGACGGTAAGGGTGGTAACGATACCCTTGAAGCACAGGTTACTGAAGGTCTGTACATGGGCGACACCAACATGGCCATCCAGCCCAGGACCAGCAGCATCGAGACTGTCAAGCTGGAAGCCCTTGAAGCCAACATGGGCTCAGGCGAGAACTCAGAAGTCTATGTCAACGCCAAGAACATGCTGGGCGTTGATAAACTGGCTTCCTGGCATTCGGATGCCAACCTGACCATCCAGAACCTCACCACCCAGGATGAGAGCGGCACGGCCCGTAACCTTTCCGAAATGACCATCGGCATGGAATATTCCGGGAATAACGACAGCCATTGGGATGAGTCGGACTTCAAGGTCTATTTTGATCAGGATTACCTGAACCCCAGGCAGGTTTTCAGCAATAAGTACGTATCCTACGAGCTCATGAACGAGGATGCATACGATGTGGATTCATCCAGGCCTTTGGACGGTGTTATCATCGAGCGTCTTGACTTTACCCTGAACGGTACGGTTTACAAACTGGCTCCTTACATTGAGGAAGATGTGGCCGGTCTTGGCGATGAAGTCGTTGATTACAACGATCTGCTGGCAGCGGTTTCCACCGCCGTTGACGCTTTGAAAGCCGCAAATCCCAAAGATGCAGAGCTGCAGAAATTGGAAGTTCAGTTGGGTAAAAACTTTACCTCTGATAACGGCCGTGTCGGTCGCGCCATTGATTTCGTGATCCCGGGTTCCCAGGATGACGGCTCCTTGAACGTCCTCAGTGTTTTCGAGCAGCAGGCACAGCTTGATCCCGCGGAAGGTGCAAACGCCGTAGCCAACTCCAACCGATGGGAGTCAGCGTCCGAAACAACACCTGATAACACCCAGGAACTGCGCATCAACGTCGACCTTGAAAAAGTCGGTCTTGCCGGTGACGGCGGCGAGCTGGTTATCGGTTCCATGAATAAGGGCGAGAGTGATGATAACAGCTACAATGCCGATCGCAGTGGGAGCGGTATTGACACTTTTGACGTCACCGTGTATGGCAACGACGGCAAGCCCACGTCCCTTTCCGGTCTCCGTTCCACCAACAACACGCTGAAAGAAGTTAATGTGAAAACCGATGATGCTCAGACCGGAACATACGCCGACCTGACCATCGGCAACTCTCATTCTGCGGAAACAGGTTTCGGCTTGAAAGACGTTCAGACCTTCGATGCTTCCGGGTTCAAGGGCAACCTTACCCTAGGCGCGAAGCTTACCGACGACGTTGTCGCCAAGTATATGAATCTTGTTGATGATCAGGAGAACCAGGCTGATGACAACATTAGCTTTAACTACACGCTTGGCGAGGGTAATGACAACCTGAATCTCGAGATCACTGATGCCAACGAAGCTGCGGCAGGCACCACAACCCGCGAGGACTTCGACCTTAAAATCGATGGCGGTTCCGGTAACGATACGATCACCTTCAAGATTAACGATAGCACTGCGAATGTCAATGATAACTGGTATGCCAACCACGTCGATAACGCCAATATCGAAATCAAGGGCGGCGCCGGTAATGATACCATCAATACTCCCGGTGCGGGGACAGTGAAGATCGACGCCGGTTCCGGCGATGATACCGTTTATTCCGACAATACTGGCGAGATCAAAGCCCAGTGGGTCGTTAACGCTGCCAATAGCGATATTGCCGATCTCGACGGCCTCGACGGCCTCGGCGCCGTTGCACCCCGCATGCTGCAGGGTGCCAAGCTTACCGTTACCTTCGCAGCTGCCAACCAGGTAAATGAGGCGGGTATGACCCAGCCTGACGCCGTTGAAGACGTTGTTGGTTATGAGTCCGAGGAAGTGATTATTTCAGTTGACGCGACGGGAACCCAGGCTGAAGTCAACCAGGCGATTAAAGCGGCCATTAATGATGATCTGGTGCTCAATAAGCTTCTTGTCGCGACAGACGGTCCCGAAGATACCATTGTCATCACTTCAAAGATCGATGGTGCGTTCGATACGGATGACCTGAGCTTCAATATTCAGGAAATTACGTTGGCCGATCTTACCACAGCGGAACAGGATCAGCTGAAAAACGATTATAAGGTTCTGATGAACGATTCAACTGCCGTTCTGGATCAGAAAGTTCTGGAAGATGCCGCTGATTTCTTCGCAGATAAGGCTAACATCGCAGAGTTGGTAGCCAATGGTAGCTCCAGTGCTTTTGACAGTGACAATATTATCAACGCAGGCAACGGCCAGGATGTCGTTGTCATGGGTACCGGTGAGACAAGCCAGGAGACCCTCGTCTTCGAAAACTTTGGCCTGGGTAAGGTTACCGTTGTCAACTTTGATGATGATGACAACTCCACCTCCGAGGATACCCTTGACTTCAGTTCCTATCTGACCAGCCGCTTTTCATCCAGCGGCAGCGATGTATCCGAGAGCGTGATTGTCGCTACTCCGGATATCACTGTCGTCGGTACCGGCACCACGGAAGACGCCAATGCCAATGAGGTTATTGTCTTGAATGACTTCCAGGAAGACAAAGCCGCCGGCGAAACCTGGGATAACCTGACAGAAGACAATTTCCTCGAAGCCATTAAGAATGAAACCGGCACCGATAACGCCTACGGCAACATTGGCGATACCAGTTCCGACGTTGTTTACTATGGTGATACTCTGGTTGACAGCACCCAGTACAATGTCTTCATGGTTGAGAACGACCAGAACCAGGGAGAATACAAGGTCTTCCAGGTAACATCAACTATTGGCGCCAACGGTGCGGGTGAATTCTCCGATGCCAAGCTGATCACCAAACTGGATCTCGGCGCTTCTTTCGACCAGAATGATGATGCCAACGTTGCACCTACAGTTGCTGCTTCACTTCCCACCACTGCTTCCGCCATGATCGGAACCGCCACAACATTGGATGTCCTGAGCCATATAACTGATGATGACGGTGATGCTCTTGAAATTTCTGCCGTCTCAACTAGCGCCGGCGGAACGGCTGTTGTTAATGATAACGGCACTCCGGCTGACACCACCGATGACCTCATTTCCTATACCTCGGCTGCAGGCTTTACAGGTCAGGAAGTCCTTACCTTTACTGTAAACGACGGTCATGGGCATAGTGTAACTCGCGACGTAACTTTTAATGTAAGCGCCACTACTGAAAATGCTGTTGATATGGCCAACGGCGGAAGCTACACCGCAACAGACGGCGTCGTTGATGTATTCACGTATCAGCTGGATTCCACAAGCGGCCGGGCTGTCCAGGCAGACGGCACGGTGACCATTGAAGGCTTCAATGTTGCCGAAGATCGTCTGGTGTTCGATGATGTTGAAGGCGGTACCATGACCGCTGCTAACTTCGTGACTTTTGCCGGCGTAAGTATTGCGGAAAACCCGTTTGCCGACAATACCATCATAGCATTTGATCCTAATACTGAAGGTGAATCCGGAATAATCACCCTTTCCGGTATCCAGGATGCGGATCTTTCAACTGTTGACTTTTCTATTGCATAGAGATTGAAACCTGACTGTCCCGGAGCCGGTCTTCGGGACAGTTGAAAAATGCAGAAAAAAGGCATTAAGATCGGAAGCTTTTAAAACAAGCTTTTGATAAAACAATTGTATAACTATTTAAGGAGAATCAAAGAATGGCTATTTCCTTTACCCAAGGTAATGACTTTATTATCCCAACAGAAAACGACCAGACATACCTGGGTCTAGCAGGTAATGATACCTACATCCTGTCCACCACAACCGTCGCTGCAGACGCTACCTTCGTTATCTCTGACACCGAAGGCGCCAACAAAATTCAGCTGGTTGACGGGCTCGAGATTACATCCAGCTCAGTTACCAACGACGCCGTCGAGCTGACCCTGAGCAACGGCGCCAAGGTTCAGATTCTCGGCGCAAGCAGCTTCGGTTATGAGGTCGGCGCCAACATCACCGCTGGTGATACCGCCACATCCCAGACCTATGACGACTTTGTCACAGGTACTCTTCTGACAACCGTACCGGCCGCAGGCGAGCCTGCTGCCGAAGGCGGAACGGTTGTTGTCCCAGACAGCAGCACTCCCGCTACTCCCACCTTCAGCGTAGCTGCATCCGAAGCTACCGTAACCGAGGGCGGAACCGCAACCTTTACTGTTTCCCTGAGCGCTGCCCAGGGAACTGCTACTACAGTTGCCTACGCCCTTGCAGGTACCGGCGGAGCAGTCCTTGGTACGGACACAACTACGGTTGCCGATGCCACCCTGACCTTTGCTCCCGGCGAAGTCAGCAAGACAGTTACTGTTCCTGTAACCTTTGATACCACAGCAGAAACAGGCGAGGGCATGACCCTGACCCTGTCCGCACCGAGTACAGGTACGGTTCTTGGTACTGCAACAGCGGATGTTGCCTTTGCTGATTCTGTTGCACCGACCTTTACGCTGACTTCCGATGCTGTTGCTGGTGCAGCTACTGAAGAGGGACAGACCATTACCTATACCATTACGCCTGATAGCATTACGGATAAGGCCTATACCTTTACCTTGAGCACATTGGGTGACACAGTCGGTGGTGTGGCTACAGCCGCAACTGCAGCTGATTTTTCACCTGCTTCACAGACAATTACTTTTGCTGCAGGTACAACAGAAGCACAAACTGTTGTTCAAACTATTGTGAATGATGGATCATCTGAAGGTTTGGAAGGTTACAAAACTTCATTGTTGGATTCAAGTTTTAAAGAGGTTGCAACTTCTACAGGTATTATTACTGATCCGACAAGTGGCACGGGTACCGGTACGACTTACACTCTTACTACTACGACTGATAACGTTCCGGGTACCACTGGTAACGATACGATTATCGGAGATCTAGGCACTACAGTTACCGTACAAGGTTCAGATCAGATTAATGGAGGAGCTGGAACCGACACCTATAATATATATGGAGCTTTTACTGCCGGTACTTCTGCTACAGGTGTTGTTACTAATGTAGAGACGCTTTCCATAGCGACTGTAGCCGATGCGGCTCAGGTCTTCACTTCTTTGACTAAAGCTGCAACGGGAATTGAGAATATTGTAATAGAAGATGCTTCATTACTTGGTACAGCTACTATTACTACAACAGCCGGTCAATCTTTAAGTTTAGCTACTGGATCGTCGAATGGCTCTACTGCTGCAGGCACGGAGACATGGGCTGCCTCTGCAACTGATACAACCTTGAATCTTACGCTGAATGGCTTCCAGGGAAGTTCGACCGGAACAGATACTGCTTTAACAATAACAGGCGCATTAGCAACAACACAGAATCTTGCTTCGACTGGCGCAGCAAATGCAGTTCCGACATTAACCCTGGCAGCAACTACTGACAAACTTGTTGTTACAGGCGATCAGATGTTAACTGTGGCCACCAATGTAATCTCAGGCGCCTCTGCGACAAAGCTTTTGACAATCGATGCTTCTGCAACAACAGGCGGAACTAACATTGCGCTTGCCGCTGCAACCAATGCCGCATTTGTATTCAAAGGTGGTTCCGGCACTGATGCTATTAAATTTGCCGACAACGCTCTGGCGTCGCTGACTAGTGGTGCTCAGCTTGACGGCGGTGCCGGTTCTTCGGATAAGTTGGGTATCACTGATACAGCTTTAACTGCTGCTGAGTTAAGCGCGATCAATGCTGTAACTAACTTTGAAGTGTTGGGTTTAAATGCCGACATTACCCTTGATGGTAGTTCTTTGACCTCAGTAAAGTCATTTGCTGTTGATACAGCAGCACTGACTGACGTCATTTCTAACATGGCAACTGGTGCTACGGTAGCACTGAATGCATCTTCAACCGCGCAAACCTATAGTAGCTCAGTTGGAGTAAGTGATCTTGCTGTTAATATTGGCTCATCAACAAGTGCAGCTATAACATCGACTGCCCTGACAATTGGGCAAACAGCTGTAGCACTCAGTTCTAATGGAGCTACTGGTGTGACCAATGTTATTACCACGCTAGCTAATGCAGACAATAGTGTTTATACTCTTACTGGTGCTGCTGGTTTAACAATCACTAATGCAACGGCTGCAACATCGACAGGTTCAAAATTCGATGCTTCTGCAATGACTGGTGCTTTAACAATCAAGGGTAATGGCACTGCATTCGCTGCAGGAAGTGGTTTGGGTGATATTCTTATTGGTGGTAGTGCTGCAGACACAATTACATCAAGTGTTAATGGCGCGACAATGACCGGTAACGCAGGTGCGGATACTTTTGATATAAGCGTTGCATTAGGTGGTACATCTTCAACAGCTCTATTACCTGCAATTACTGACTTTACAAAAGGTGATATAGTTAAATTTGCTGCTTTCAACGGAACCGGTGTTTTTACTGCAGCAAAACTTGATGTAAGCGGTGCAGCAAATCTTGCCGCAGCATTAGACTTGGCAGCTGCTGGTACTTCCGGTGCTACCAATTCTACTGTCAAATGGTTTAATTATGGATCCGATACATATATTGTTGAGGATAATACGGATGATGCAACATTCGCTGCCACGGATATTGCGGTTAAACTAACAGGAACATTGGATCTTTCTACATCCACTTTTACTGAGGCATCTGATACTCTAACTTTTGCTTAAACGCAAAAAATACAAAATACGATAAATCAGTATCTTTGTAACTAAATGGCCCTCATCACCTCGGTGGTGGGGGCTTTTTTGTTTGCCCGGCAAAGCCGGCAAACCCGTCCGTTTGAAAGAAAGTAAGCGATCAATTAACCGCATCTTTTCAGACCTGCCAGGCCGTGGCATAGTAAGCCAACTTTTACATTGAAGGAGGCTTATTCGGAAAAAGGGGACAGATTTATTTTTCAGTCTCAAATTGTAGAGTAGTCCGGTGATTTGATAAGCCTTTCGGTTAAAAAAACGGTTGGGGCGTTTGCTCCTTCGCTCTCTCTGGTTGACTCTGATGGTCTGCCAATGGCGGTCGCTTCCCACACAATGGCCTATGAGGAAGCGATCTCCGTCCGTATTCTGATCAGTGGAGATTCAACTTCGGGCAATGATATGACTGCGGGCGTAACCAAAAGCTGGATCATCGAGATCAGCGATAGCCCATAGGCCGCCCAGGTGAGACATTCTTCCGGACAGAGACGAATGCTTCGCCAATCAGAATAATCGCTTGGATTCATATCACATCATCAACCGGACAAGATAATTGTCGTCGGGCGCATTCCCATTTTTCCGGTTACGCAGCTAACGATGAAATATGTGAATTTGCCATTAGTTTCAGACAATTCCAACGCCCTGATTTATAGTATGATCGTAACATGATCATTTTTTCAGCATTTTCCTTGTACCAAAAAATGCAGGGTCCTTTAAGCC